>CAZSGZ010000045.1:0-18707 GCA_964606455.1 uncultured Spirochaetales bacterium | reverse complement strand
AGTTCCTTAACGGCTTTGTAGGATTCGGGGCGGATACGGTCTGAGAGAGCTATGGAAGCGATCAGGTCTCCATCCTGCAAAATATATACCACGGTTAGACGGGGGTTCCGTTCCCCGTTATCGGGGAGGGAGATTCCCTTTTCTTCAAGGTAGCCCGGACTTACCGCTTCAATCTTCGTACCGCCGATCAGGCCGTCCACGCCTTTTCCTTTTACCGCCTCAAAGTCTTCGACTTCGGCAAATTCGATATTGCGTTCTTCCGCTTCGTTTACGATCCCCCGTCCGATGGGATGTTCCGAAAGCCGTTCAATCGAAGCGGCGTTACGGAGGACCTCCCGCTCCTCGACACCTTCCTTCAAGATCCTGATCTCCGAAACACCGAACACACCCTCGGTTAGGGTTCCCGTTTTGTCGAACACAAGAGTGGTAATCTTTCTCGCGTTTTCAAAAGCGGTCCTATTTCGAATAAGAAGTCCGTTCTGAGCGGATTTCGTGGTAGAAACGGAAACGACCAGGGGGATTGCCAGCCCCAGCGCATGCGGGCAGGTAATGACCATAACCGTGGCCATTCTTGCAAGGGAAAACTGGAAATCCCTTCCTGCGATGAGCCAGCCCGCGAGGGTCGCGGACCCCGCTGTAATGGCAACAATGGTAAGCCAGAACGCGGCTTTATCGGAAAAATTCTGCGTCTTCGATTTTGCCGACTGGGCCTCCTTAACCATGGTAATTACTTTTGAAAGATAGGAATCTTCCCCCGTCTTTTCCACCTTGAGCTCCAGCGATCCGTCTCCGTTCACCGACCCCCCGATTAATTCATCACCTTCCCCTTTTTCCACCGGTTTCGATTCGCCGGTGAGCATCGACTCGTCGATATAGCTGTGTCCTCTTGCTACGCTACCGTCGGACGGGACCTTTTCGCCCGGCTTTACGACCAGTATATCCCCCGTCTTTATTTCGGACAGCTCGATATCTTCGATGTTATCGCCGGTTTTTTTGTGCGCCGTCCGGGGCATCAGTTCCGCGAGTTTCTCCAGGGCGGAAGAGGCGCTTACGACGGAACGCATTTCAATCCAGTGCCCCGCGAGCATAATGTCGATGAGGGTCGCCAATTCCCAAAAAAAGGTCTTCCCCGTAAGCCCCAATACCACCGCCGCCGAATATACGTAGGCAACCGTAATAGCCAGGGCAATGAGGGTCATCATACCGGGCTGTTTTTCCTTCAATTCATTAACCAGCCCTTTCAAAAACGGCCAGCCGCCGTAGAAAAAAACAAACGAAGAAATACCGAGGATAATATAAGAGGACCCGGGGACGGCCAGGGTAAAACCGAATATGTTTTGAATAAACCGGGAAAGGAGCAGAATCGGGACCGTCGCCGCTATGGAAATAAAAAAGCGGCGTCTAAAATCCTTAATCATCATTTTCTGCCTCCTGTTAAAACTTACTGATATTGAGGCGGGAAGTCAAAAGTGATACTAAATGCTCGTTTTCTGCAGCCGCCGTGAATTAGTCACGACGTTAATGGAACTGAAGGCCATGGCTATTTCCGCGAGCACGGGGTGCATCATGCCGAGAATCGCTAAGGGGACCATGATCACGTTATAGAAAAACGCCCAGAACAGGTTCTGTTTGATCTTTTTGAATGTGGCGTTGCTTACGTTGACCGCTTTGACGACGGAACTCAAATCCCCGCGAACCAGGACAATGTCCCCCGATTCGATGGCCACATCGGTCCCCGTGCCGATTGCAATGCCGACATCCGCCTGTGTAAGAGCGGGGGCGTCGTTAATTCCATCGCCTGCCATCGCGACGATTTCTCCGTTTTCCTGGAGCTGTTTTATAGCATCGACCTTGCCGTCCGGGAGAACTCCGGCGATTACTCTGTCTATTCCGGCTGTTTTTGCAATTGCCCGGGCCGTTTTTTCATTGTCGCCGGTTATCATGACCGGAACAAGGCCCTGCTCTTTCAACGCCGCTACCGCGTCCGCGCTGTCCGGTTTTATTCTATCGGCAAGCGCTATCAGGCCCGCGGCTTTTCCGTCCACGGCTACGAACATGACCGTTTTCGCCTCTTCTTCGAGAGAGGTTTTTTTATTCAGGATCTCTTCGCTTATTTCAACATTATGTTCTTGCATCAGTTCAGCAGTGCCGGCTGTAACCGGTTTTCCGTCTACGATACCGCCGACCCCTCTTCCGCTTACCGCTTCAAAGTGCTCCGCGCCGGAAAGGGCCGGACCTGTGCCCTCCGCCCCCCCCAGGGTCTGACGTGCGTATTCCGTAATAGCGGCACCTAAGGGGTGTTCCGATCCGCTTTCCACGCTTCCCGCATAATAGAGGAGGTCCTTTTCCGGATATCCGCCGACGGGAACAATATCGGTAACTCCGGGTTTTCCTTCGGTAATTGTTCCGGTCTTGTCTAAGACGATAGCGGTAACGTCTCTCATCCGCTGTATGGCCGCGCCCTTCCGTATCAGGACCCCGTTTTCCGCCCCCATGCCGGAACCGACCATCAGGGCCGTCGGAGTGGCAAGACCCATGGCGCATGGACAGGAGATAACCAGGACCGCTATTGCCGCGTACAGCGCAAGGGGAACGGGACCCATCTCCGGATTTACCCAGGGAAGAAAACCGCTAGCCCACGCCGCAACACCGCCGAAGACCCCGGGCAGCAGCAGCCAGAGGGCAAGGGTAACAATGGCGACGCCGATAACGATTGGAACAAATACCGACGTTACTTTATCGGCAAATGCCTGAATCGGTATTTTCGATCCCTGGGCTTCTTCGACCATTGTAATGACCTGACTTAAAAAAGTATCTTTGCCTATCTTGCTTACCCGGACCCGGAGGACGCCGTTTGTATTGATGGTCGCGCCGATAACTTCATCCCCTTCTCCCTTTTCAACCGGAAGGGACTCGCCGGTTGCAATCGATTCGTCCACGCTGCTTTGCCCGCCGACAACAACACCGTCGGTGGGGATTTTTTCCCCGGGACGGATAATCATCACCTGACCGATCTGTAGCTCCGCTTTCGGTATTTTCTTCTCTTCTCCGTTTTCTTCGATTGCGGCTTCTTTTGCTTCCAGGGTCAGGAGTTTCCTAATTGCCTGGGAAGCCCTTCCTTTAGCCATTGTCTCGATGTAGCGGCCGGTAAGGTGAATGGCCATAATCATCCCCGCAACACCGGCAAAATTATTGAAGGCCGGACCGATGCCGAACTGGTGCAGGAGAGATACGATACCGGTCGCAAGGGAGGCGAGTGTGCCCATGGCAATGAGCACGTCCATATTCGGGCTTAGATGGACCGCCGATTTACCGGCACTCCGGTACGTTTCCCGGCCGGGAATGAACAGGACCCCTGCTGCCAAGACGAGCATCCCGATATTGAAACCTATTTTCCCTAAAAAGTGATAGCCGAAAATCATCTCCGGAAGCATCCAGAGGATGATGGGAATGGTAAAGACCCAGGCCGTCCACATTTTCCGCTTTGACGTGTCCATTTTTGCCTGGTCGCGGTCGATTTGGTCCGTTTTTTCCGCCCCGGTTTCGGAAATAACCTTGTACCCAGCCTTGTCCACGGCGGACACGAAATCGGCAAATTCCGCCGTTGCGGGATCGTAGGTGACTCTGGCCGTTTCCGCCGCAAGATTGACCGCTGCTTCGGAGATGCCGTTTATTTTTGCGAGGGAACGCTCCACCGCCGAGGCACAGCCCGCGCAGTGCATTCCCTCTATTTTAAGGGTCTTTACTTCAATTTTTTTATCAGTCTTTTTTTGAATTGCCGCCGCCATGTTATTTCCTTACCTTTTCTATAATATAAAGGTAAGCAAAAAGGAGCGTCAGGTCAAATTCCGGTCACGTCATTTTTTCGACGCCGGCTTTTTCTTCGAAGATTTTACGAATTTCGCCGATTTTACTTCTTTTGCCGCCAGACGGACGCCGGCAGCTTTTACGCTTTTTACCAGATAATCTTTTACCGGGAAGATCTCTTCGGTAATTTTCATTCGCGGTTTCGGCTTGTAGGCAACGACGGCATCCACATTTTGGTCGGTGGTAAGTTTCAGTACCGCGGTCCCTTCCGGAACGAGGGGATAGCTTTTATCGAGAATGTACTGTTCTATGGAACACCGTTTTATGTAGGGGTAGCCGTCTTTTGTTTTGTAGATAACGGTAAACACCTTTTTCGCCAGATTTTCCTTATCGGCATGGCCGCAGGCAAGCATCCCCTTGTCCACAAATAATTTTTCCGGCACATCGATGACCGAATAAAAACCGTTCTTCCGGACAACCAAAATACGGTCATATACGGACACATCGAAAAGATGCACGCCCCCGGCCACGTTATACCCTAAGTAGCCTGTCTCCCGGTCATAGCGGAGGGGGAGGTTCCGCTGCGCGGCCTCCCGGACATCGACCTTTTCAAAGGAAACAATTTCCGTTTTTCGCCGGTAATCCTCGCCGGCCCGTTCGATCAGCCCGTCGATAAATTCAACGGCGTAGGCGGTTGTGTTTGCCAGGCGGTCTTTAACTTCCTTAAGCCTGGCCCGGATCTCCTCCATTTCCCGTTTCGCCTTGTTGATATCGTACAGCGATATACGCCGGATGGGGATCCGAAGCAGCCGCTCCACGTCCTCAACGGTCACCTCCCGCTTAATCTGATCGTGAAAAGGCTCGAACCCCTGCAAAACGGCATTAATTACCCCCTGCTGTGATTTCATCTGTTCGATTTTCTTGTAAATTCGTTCTTCCACAAAGATCTGTTCCAGCGTCCGCGCGTGGAGCCTGTCCCGAAGGTGCCCCTGCTCGAGTTTCAGCTCCTTTGCAAGAATTTCCACCAGGCGGCTGCTGTGATACGCGATGATATCGCTGACCGTTATCTGCACCGGTTTCCCGTCTTTTATTACCAGCAGATTGACCGATATGGAGGTCTCGCAGTCGGTAAAGGCGTAGAGGGCGTCCACCGTTTCTTCGCTGTACACCCCCCGTGCGAGTTTAATTTCAATTTCCACCTTTTCTCCGGTGTAGTCGTTAATTTCCGCGATTTTGACCTTGTTTTTCTTTACGGCGCTTTCGATTGAATTGATGATGCTTTCCGTCGTCGAACCGAAGGGCAGATCTTTAATAACGATGCGCTTCGGATCGCTGGTGTCGAGTTTCGTCCGCACCAGGACTTTCCCCATACCGTCATCGTAATCGGAAACATCGATAAAGCCGCCGGTGGGAAAATCTGGATAGAGGGTAAATTTCTTCTTCTGCAGCGAAGCCTTTACCGCCTCCATCACCTCGACGAAATTGTGGGGAAGGATCCGCGTGGACATACCGACGGCAATTCCTTCCGCGCCGAGGACCAAAACCAGCGGCAGTTTCGCGGGGAAGGTAACGGGCTCCTTGTTTCTGCCGTCGTAGGAGGATTCGAATTCGGTAAGCTCGGGATTGTAGAGGACCTCTTTGGCAAGAGGTTTGACACGGCACTCGATGTACCGCGCCGCGGATGCCTCGTCACCGGTAAACAGGTTGCCGAAATTCCCCTGCTTGTCGATAAACAGTTCCTTATTTGCAAGGACCACCAGAGCGGAATAGATGGACGCGTCGCCGTGGGGGTGATAGCGCATACAATGACCCACCACATTTGCCACTTTGTGAAACTTGCCGTCATCCATTTCCAGCAGGCTGTGCAGGATCCTCCGCTGTACCGGCTTCAGTCCGTCGTCGATGTGGGGAATGGCCCTGTCCTTGATAACGTAGGAGGCGTACTCTAAAAAATTGGTGTTAAACAGCTTGTTCGCGTAGGCCATTAGATGAGGTTCTCCATGATAAAGTGGCGCCGCTCGGGGGTATTTTTTCCCATGTAAAATTCGAGGGTGTCTTTTATCCCTTTAATCGACTTCACACTGACTTTCACCAGCCGTATTTCCTCCCCGATGAACTGTCCGAACTCGCTTGGCGATATTTCACCCAAACCCTTGAATCGGGTAACTTCGGGAGACGAAATCGATTCCATCGCTTCGTTCCGCTCCTTGATGTTGTAACAGTAAACGGTCTCTTTCTTGTTCCGCACCCGGAACAGCGGCGTTTCTAAAATATAGATCCGTCCCGCTACAATCAGTTCCTCGAAATAGGAAAGGAAAAAGGTCAGAAGCAGGTTCCGTATGTGAAACCCGTCGTAATCGGCATCCGTTGCGATAACGGTCTTCGCGTAGCGGAGGTTTTCAATCTCATTTTCTATGCCTAAAGCCATCATCAGATTGAAGAGTTCCTCGTTTTTATAAATCGCCGCCTTTCCTCTGCCGTACATGTTCTGCGGTTTTCCCCTGAGCGAAAAAATCGCCTGGGTGTACACATCACGCGCCGAAACCATCGACCCGGAAGCCGACGCGCCTTCGGTGATAAAAATTGTCGATTCCTCCCCCTTTTTCCCGTCATCGAGATGATATTTGCAATCCTTTAAATTCGGGATCTTCAGCGCTATCTTTTTCGCGGCCTCTTTGGCTTCCCTCCGCACGGCATTCAGCTCTTTCCGGAGTTTCTCGTTCCGCACGATTTTATCTTCCAAGGACTTGGAAGCCTTGAGGTTTTTATGCAGAAAATCGACAACGCCGGATTTTACTTCCTGAACAATCCAGCTTCGGATTTCGGTATTGCCCAGTTTGTTTTTTGTCTGGCTTTCAAATACCGGAGATTTGAGCTTGATGGCAATGGCGCCCGCTATTCCCTCGCGCACATCGATACCGGAATAGCTTTTTTGAAAGAATTCGTTCACCCCTTTTAAAATGCCCTCCCGGAAGGCGCTCTGGTGCGTCCCCCCGTCGGAGGTGTACTGACCGTTGACAAAGGACCAGTAGGTTTCGCCGTTGTTTCCGGTATGGGTACAGGAAAACTCGAGATGATTTCCCTTGTGGTAGGCAATGGGATATACCGTTTCCTCCCCCACTTCGGCAAACAGGAGGTCCTGCAGCCCGTTTTTCGATTCGAATTTTTTTCCGTTTAAATAGAGGGCCAAACCGCTGTTTAAATAGGCGTAATTCCAAAGACGCTGCTCGATAAACTCCATATTGTAGGAGTAGTCGCTGAAAATTTCCGGGTCGGGAATGAATTCGATAAAGGTGCCGTCTTTTTCCCCGTTTTTTGTTCCTTTCTTGTCTTTTTCCAGTTTTCCCCGGGAAAAAAACGCCTCGCTGTACTTTCCGTCCCGAAAAGCCGCAACCTTGAACTTGGAAGAAAGGGCGTTTACCGCCTTCGTTCCAACCCCGTTTAGGCCCACGCTAAACTGAAAAACATCATCGTTATACTTTGCCCCCGTATTGATAACGGACACACATTCCACGACCTTGCCGAGGGGGATGCCCCGGCCGTAGTCCCGCACCGATAATGTCTTCGATTTCGTATTGACGGTAATATCAATCCGCTTCCCGTAGCCCATAATGTATTCGTCAACGGAATTGTCGATTACTTCTTTCAGAAGCACATACACACCGTCGTCTAAGTCGCTCCCGTCGCCGAGACGACCGATATACATACCTGTCCGCAGACGTATGTGCTCGAGAGAGCTCAACGTTTTTATCTTGCTTTCGTCATATACCGAGGTTTTTTGTTTTGCAGCCATAGTCTCCCAGTTCGTTTTTCAGTATACACTTTTTTTAGTATTTTGTTAATAGTTTCTCTTGAACAAAACGTTCCTTTTCTAGTATATTACGGTTTCAGTAAATTAGGGGTGTAATTTTATGAAAATCGACAAAATAGATATTGAAATTGCCAAAATCATGGAGGAAGACGGACGGATATCAATTAATGAAATAGCGTCAAAATTGTCAATATCCGAAGGGACTGCCAGAAACAGATTTAAAAAACTTACCGAAAACGGTTTTTTAAAGGTAAAAGGCCTCGTCAATCCGGACACGAATAAAATCAAACAAACCATCTACATTCTTGCAACTCTGCAGCGAAATGATAATTGGGTTTCGGCGGCGGAAAAGATGGCCGCCCTGCCGGACGTAAAATCGGTGTCTATGGTAACGGGCAGGTTTCATTTTGTCGTGGAACTGTTTATCGACCCTCACAACCTCATCGACTTCCTTACAAAAGGCCTGCCCTCCATCGGCGAAATTGCGTTTACCGAAAGCTTAGTGACGGTGCGAAATTTCAACAAGTGGGTCTAACCCCAGGGAATACCGACGGCCGTTGTCTCGATAATGCTCTCGACAAAGAGCTGCTTCGATGTATCATCATCTTCCGCGTCCGTTTCCGTTAGCGGAAGGTACCGGTCGCACCGTTCCGTCTCCAGTTCGATACCGGAGCCTCCCGATTCTTCCGCCAGCCGGTACGCGGCTTCTCTTCCGGCCTTTTCGGCGTATTCCAACGCTTCCCGTAAATCGGTTACGATTTTCCTCCCCTCCGGGCCGTAGATAAAAAAGCCCCCCGTCTCCCCGGGCTTGACAATGATCTTTACCCTCTCGACCACCTTCCCGCTGACCGTGCCGGCGGCGTTCGCTACATCGGCGTTTTCCGTTACGATAAATTCGCCCCGCATTCTTGTAACCACATCGGCCAAATAGGCCTCGACCGGCGCTCCCACGCCGATAACCGGGAGCCCTGCCTGTACGGCGAACAGCACGCCGGCAGCGGTCTTCTCCTCCCCCGTGCCGGAGCCGTCGGAATACAGCTTATGCAGCAGGAGTTCCGTGTCCTCCCCCCGCGAAAGTTCGAACCCCGGCTTGCCGATGCTTATCAGTTTTTCGAGCAGGGCCGTGAAGAGTTTGTAGCCGATTGCGTCCAATACATCTTCGATAAATTTTTTCTTCCCTCTTCCGTAGCGCCGCGCAAGAATATCGATCCCCGCTTCCGCCGCCGGTCTGCTCCATCCGGTAAAACGGCCGGCTGCATGAAGGATATCGGTAGGCGTCAAGTTTGCCCGGTGAATCGCGCCGAGATTGACGAGCCGTTTCCAGGGGACAAGGTTCGCGTCCTTTCCCAATATCTTTCCGGTCATGTAGAGGGTGTGCGGCCCCTTGCGGACCAGCTCCAGTACCTGCCTCTCAGCGGCATTGAGTACGGCCTCATCCGGGGCGCGGGAAAAAAAGAGAACACAGGTAGGCTGTGCTTCCAGCGGGGAAAAGGCGCTGTCGTAGAGTGTATGCAGTTCATCGAGAAGGTAGGGATATTCGGCAACACTCCAGGAGAGGGGGAAAACCTTCTGCGGACCTACGGAAAGAATTCCCCCCCGCGAAACCTGCACAAGGCTGTCGCCGCCTAAGCCGATGGTCGTTATTTCCGCCGCCCGTACCCGGGTAAGCCATCCGCCGACCTTCGCCCCTTCCTCCCGAAGTATCGGCTTGCCCCGCTTCAGGACAGCGAGGTCCGTTGTCGTCCCGCCGATATCGACAATTACCCCTTCTTCCAGGCCGGCAAGCGCCTTAGCACCGATCAGGCTCGCCGCGGGGCCGGACAGAATTGTCTCGATGGGTTTTTCCAAAGCTGTTTTTTCGCTGATAAGGCTTCCGTCCCCTTTGACTATCCGCAGGGGCGCTTCAATATGTTTCGCCGCGAGCGTCACCTCAACCGCGTCGATCAGTTCCGCGATCAGCGGCAAAAGGCGCGCGTTGAGAACTGCCGTTACAGTCCGTTCGTACACCCCTAAATCCCCGCTCAGCTGGTGTCCGCACACTACCGGATATCCCGTCATTTCACGGATAAGGCGCGATACTTCCAGTTCCTGCTCCGGGTTTCTAATGCTCATGTAACCGGAAACGGCAAAAGACTCCACCTTCCCCGACATTTCCCGGACGGCGTACCGGGCCTCCTCTGCAACGACGGGGGTTTTTTCATGTCCGTGAATATCATATCCGCCGGCAATATGCATAACCTGGGTGGTTGGCAGCTTCTCCCGAATATCGATCCCGATGAGGATCAGCCCCACATCGGCGCCCTGCCCCTCCACCGTTGCGTTTGTCGCTAACGTTGTAGAGAGGCAGACCATCCGCAGCGTATCTACAACCTGCTCTTTCATCCCCTGCCGTTCGAGATCGCCGAGCAGGTTATCGATACAATTGGTAATTGCCAAGGTGAGGTTGTAACGGGTGGTGATGACCTTGGTTTTCGCAATGATCCTCTTTCCGACGAGGTCGAAAATGACCCCGTCGGTAAAGGTACCCCCCGTATCGATGCCAAGGGCGTAATTGTCGTTCACTTTTATTTCTGTAACAGTTTTTCCTCCGCCTCCTTGGTTATCTGACGGATTTTCTTTACAACATCATCCGGGAGCGGTTCGGCCTCGTAATGCTCGAGGATGTCCTTTGCCTTTTCGTTGGCCCTGTCGACGAGGGTCTTCTTTCCATCGGCAACCCAGTTCTCGAAACTAATTCTCGGAAAGAGTTCGGGATACCACGCTTCCTTGAAGTGGGAAAAGGTATGTTTGTCCGAGAGAAAATCCCCCCCCGGCCCGACCCGGTCGATAACGTCCAGGGCGAGGGTCTCGTCGGTAACTTCTATTCCGCTGCAGAACTGCCGGGCGTAGCCGATAAGTTCGTCCGCCATTACCAGGGCCTCCATGGAGGAGGCGTTTCCGTGTTCGATATATCCCACATCGTGGATCAGGTTCGCTCCGGACTGGGCCTGCATCATAATCGAAATTGCGTACTCGATGGCCGTCTGCTCATCTACAACCTTGGAATCGGAGCATCCCGCCGTTCCGAACATCGGAATGTTCAGATAGTTGGACATGTCCGCTAAGGTGGCCATCATGAGATCGAACTCGGGCGCGCCGTAAGAAAAGATGGTTGTATTCATGTCCATGATGGTGAAAACACCGCCCATAATAAAAGGATTTCCTTCCTGGGTCTGCTGATTCAAGACAAGACCGCTAAGGCTTTCGGCAATACCGTTGGTAACCGCCCCGCCTAAAGTCCCAGGGGCCGTGCTTCCCGCCATCAGGCACGGTGTGTAGACAACAGGCAGGTGTTTTTTTCCCGCCAGTACCAGTTTCTGCGCCGCCTCTTCGGAATGGATAAGAGGAGAAATCGGTTCGGCGTACAGCGTCATAAACGGATGGTTCTGCAGCTCCTTTTCTCCTCCGGCGATAATCTCACACATCTTGATAATGTCCGCGTAGCCGTCGATGTCCACCGCCGTCGTAACAATCGGTTTCGACGTATTGAAAACCTGGGCCTCGAACTGATGCCGGTCGTAAACTAACTGCGGCACGTCCTGCACGATCCCTAAGGACATGACAAAATCGAGGTTCGGCAGCGCGTCGATGGTTTTAATGGCCATGGAGACCGTTTCTTTGCTCGTCGGCACCCGCTGTCCGGTCCTGGGATCGTTAAAAAACGGCGTGTCCGAACCGGTCCCGAAGTAGCTGTTATTGCCCTCCAGACGCATGACCGGTTTCCCGGTCCGGCTGTTGTGAAGGGTTACTCTTCGGGGAACGGTTTTCAAGGCCTTTTCCACCAGGCGGACCGGGATCCGGACCCGGTTGCCGTCCACCCAGCAGCCCGCTTTTTTCATAATTTCCACCGCTTCCGTATCGTAATACACTACTCCGGTCCTCTCGAGGGTCTCCATCGAACCCGCAAGAAGCCGTTTACATTGTTCCTCGGTTATCACCTGATGAATTGGTGACGCATATGTATTGTAATTACTTCTCATTGTTATACTCCTTCTATCGCAGGAACTCGAGGACTTTGTCCTTCGCCGTTACGGCATCAGGCGCCCAGCCGTCCGCTCCTATCTCCTCGGCAAAATCCAGCGTTACCGGCGCTCCGCCGACGAGGATCTTTACCGAATCACGCAAACCCGCTTCTTTCAGTGTTTCGATGGTGTCTTTCATCGCAAGCATCGTCGTCGTCAGCAGCGCGCTCATCCCTAAAACGTCCGGTTTATTTTCCCGTACCGCCTCGGCAAACTTTTCCGGGCCGATGTCGATCCCGATGTCCACCACCTCCAATCCGGCGCTCTCCATCATCATCTGCACCAGCTTCTTCCCAATTTCGTGCAGGTCCCCTTTTACCGTACCTAACAGGACCTTCCCCTTCGACGCCGATTTCCCCCCGACAAGCAAGGGTTTTACAATATCCATCCCCGCGCTCATTGCCTTCGCCGACATAATGACCTCCGGAATATACATGTCCCCGACTTTAAACCGTTCGCCCACGACACTCATTCCGTTCATCAAGCCGTTATCGATAACGTCCATCGGCTCGATTCCTTCATCCACTGCTTTCTGCGTCAGCTCTCCCACCTTCTCAATTTCACCGGCAATTACTCCGTTTGCCAGTTGTTCAAAATCCGCCATTGTTACCCTCCGTAAGTTTTGTTATTGTAAACAGCTCCGCGAGCTGCAAAAACCATAGTAGCCATGGTGTATTATTTCCGCCGCACCGAAGCGGCCCTCTCGACACGTTTTTTTAGCTGCGTTAACAAACCCGCCAACCCGTTCGGGTAGAATATCATCACCAGAATCATCAACACGCCGTAGATAACGATGTGGAGCCCCGGCATGTTCGGCAGGGAAGACCGAAGGTATTCGATAAAAAAAACAAAGGGAAATGCAACTAATATCCCCCCCCAGAGGAACCCCCTGCCTCCAATATAGGCAATTGCCAGGACTTCGATGGCCTTTGAGGTATGCATAATCGCGTTCGGGGTCATGGATACGAAATAGTGGGCATAGAACCCCCCTAAAATCCCCGCGAAAAAGCAGGAGAGGGTAAAATTGAACACCCGGTAGGTTGTCGGATTGATGCCCGATGCCCGGGCGGCGTCAAGGTTTGACCCCAAGGCCCGAAAGGCAAGCCCCATATTCGATGTAGTTACCAGTTTCGTAATAATATAAATGGCCGCCATCATAATGAGGATGATGTAAAAGTACGGCCGGTTCGACGTTGTCTCGAGAAGAGACTCGGGGTTCATTCCCATGGAACCCCTCGTCAGCGGTGTAAGGGTACGGGCAAGCCCTAAAAGCGCTATTCCGACAAACCACGACATAATGGCCGCGTAGAGCCCCCGAAGCCGCAGGGTAAGAAAACCGAGGATAAACCCCACAAAAGCCGCCGCAAAGCCGCCGATCAATATGCCGAACCACGGGTTGATCCCGCTCTGCACGATGATGTGCGGCGTTGTATTGGTCAGTATTGCGGAAGTGTACGCGCCTACTCCAAGGATTGCGGCGAATCCAAAATTTACCACGTTGATAAACCCCGCGGTTAAGTCGAAGGCAATTGCCTGGGCCGCTAAAAAAGCGCCCATTACCAGCCACCTGAGAAGAAACTCGTTATTAAAGGGAGGGAAAAGGGGCAGGACGGCGATAACGGCGATGAGGATTATCCCCGCTTTGGAAAACCCCATTCTGCCCAAGACATGCGTTACTTTATCGGAAAAACTCGTATTGTTTTCGATCATTGTTCCTGCACTCCTTTCACTTCGCTCCCGAAGATACCGGAGGGAGCAACAATCAACACAAGCATCATCACTACCGTCGGAACAACTTCCTCCCAGGCAACTCCGAAGAACTGCTGCGTTGCCGTCTGAAGGACCGCTACAATAAACCCTCCGATGACCGCCGCCGAAACATTTCCCAAACCTACCAGCATGACCACGTACCAGGAAAAGTACAGCGGCTTCAGGCCCACCGTCGGGTAGGCCTGAAACATAAACAGCAGGCATGCCCCCGCCAGGGCTGCCATTGCCGTTCCCAGACCGAAGGTCAATGTGTGGATCCTGTTGATGTTCACCCCCACCATGGAAGCACCGTCCTCATCCTGTGACACGGCCCGGATGGCCCGGCCTGTTTTTGTCTTTCTCATGAAATACCACAAACAAATGAGCGCCACCGCGGCGATACCGAAGGCGACAAGCCGGTCCAGTGTCAGCCGTGCGGTAATAATGGTAATCGGGTCAATGTCCCAGTACCGGGGTATTCCTCTGAAGTTCGGTCCGAGAACAAGGTTCGTGCCGTTTGTCATGATAAAGGACACGCCGACGGTAAGGAGGAAAGAGTTCATGACCCACCGGGCCTTTGTCCGTACCCGCAGGGGATGAAAAACAAGCCGCTCCAGCCCCATCCCGAGGCCGAAACCGACAACCGCCGCGATAACAAATCCGATAAACGGTGAAACAACACCTAAAAACGGACTCGGGTTTTTCATGAGATATTTATTAATCGGATTGAAAATAAAAAATGCCACGTAGGACCCAACCATAAATGATTCGCCGTGAAAGAAATTCGGAACGTTCATTACCCCGAGGATCAGGGTAAGACCGGTTGCCATAAGGGCCCACATTCCTCCCGATATGATCGCGTTGATAACCTGTGACAATCCGCCTATTCTGCCGACGACAATTGCCAGGACAATTGTGGCGATAATGACCCCTGTTGCAATCGGTTTCCGCAGGAGAAAATTTTTTTTCGAAAGCCGCGCGGGCTGTTCTAGTTGTTTGTCTGCCATGTTACTATCCTTTAAATTCCCAAGTACACATTTTGTATGTGTTCATTGTTCATGAGGCCGCTGCTCTCCCCTTCCATAGCAATTTTCCCCTGCTCGAGGACATAGGCGCGCTTCGTGATTTCCAGCGTTGCGTTTACGTTCTGCTCCACTAAGAGAATTGTCATCCCCTCTTTGTGGAGTGTCTTCAGCGCGTCGAATACATTCTGCATCAGGTAGGGGGCAAGTCCTAAGGAAGGCTCGTCCACCAGTATAAGCGAGGGCTTGCACATCAGCCCTCTGGCAATGGCAAGCATTTTCCGTTCCCCCCCGCTTAAGGTCCCCGCAAGCTGCTTTTTCCGTTCCGCGAGGCGCGGGAAGAGTTCATAAACATACTGCAGCAGCCGGTCCTGTTCCTCCTCCGAATCGATGATGTAGGCGCCCATGAGCAAATTTTCCTGGATCGACATGTTCCTGAAAAGATTCAGCGATTCGGAAATATAGCTGATACCTTGTTTTGTTATCTCATAGGCAGGCAGACCGGTAATCTTTTTCCCTTGAAAATAGATATCTCCGCTCATCGGTTTGACTACACCGGCAATGGTACGCAGGGTAGTCGACTTTCCGGCGCCGTTTGGTCCGAGAAGCGCGACAAACTCCTTTTCCTCAATGTTTAGATTGACGTCCCACAAAACCTGGAGAATATCATACCCGGAATTTACATTTTCTAATTTCAGCAATTGGTCCTCCCGCTTATCCGCCTAAATAGGCCTGAATAACCCGTTTATCATTCATCACTTCCTCCGGTGTTCCCTCCGCGATTTTCTTTCCGTATTCGAGGACGGCTATTCTGTCGCTTACTCCCCGGATGACTTTCATAATATGTTCGATGATGATAATCGTAATGCCGCGGTCACGGATTTTCTGTATCAACTCCATAATTTCCTCGAGTTCCCCGGTGGTAAGTCCGGCGGCAAGCTCGTCGAGAAGGAGAAGTTTGGGCCCTCCCGCGTACGCCCGGGCCAAGTCCAGCCGTTTCAGCTGCACAGCGTTCAGGCGGCTCGCTATCGTCTCTTTCGGCAGCGGGAATTTCACAAACTCCAGGGCTTCTTCCGCCCGCTGCTTAGGGCTCTTTTCGTGGCGCCGAAGCGCTCCGAACACCGCTCCGATTTGAACATTTTCCAGTACCGAAAGCGCCGGAAAGGGACGGGAAATCTGAAACGTCCGGCTCATTCCCATTCTGCACATCTGCTCCGGTTTCGAACCTTCCAAATCCTTATTTCCTAAAAACATTACCCTTCCTTCGGTTGGCTTGAGCGTTCCGGTAATGCAGTTCAAAAACGTGGTTTTACCGGCACCGTTTGGACCGATTATCGCGAAGATCTCTCCATCGTTTACTTGAAGCGAAACATTGTTTACCGCCGTGAGACCTCCAAAGCGTTTCGTTAACCCTTCGGTTTCAAGAATCATTCTATCCCCCAATAATTACAGGGCGGGGACTTACATCCCCGCCCATTTCTTACCATTTTTAGCAGCTTTTTACGGTTTTGGTTTCAGGTCCTGTTCCGCCCATTCCGGCGGGAAGATAATTTTTCCTTCTCCGTCAAAATACTGCAGTACCGGGAAGATGTAATACCCTTTTCCGACAACCGGATCGGGTTTCGATTCGGGAGTACAGGCGTACTCGTTCATAACGATACCGCCGGTGAACGACCAGTTGCCCGTCCAGAATTCATCTTTGACAAATTCATAGATCGCGGCGCTTGTCAGCTCGCCCTTTGCATCGATAACGTCGCCCGCAAGCGCGATAAACATCTTCGCCGCGTCGTAGGAAAGTCCGCCGGAAGAGGGGCTCGGTGTAATACCGAAACGGTCCTCGAATTGTTTGGCGTACTCTTTTCCTTCATCCGTTGCCCAGCCCGGAATCTGGTCGATAACGTAGTTGGAAGAACTTCCGGTAAGATTGTACCATTCTCCGACCCAGCCGAGTCCGTCCGCGATAATCAGACTTTCCAGGCCGACTTCGTCAGCCTGTTTAATGAATGCCGACAAGGACGGCGGGGCGGTGCTCGTTCCGGCGATAACCGCCGGGTCAATCTTTTTCAGTTTGTTGTGAAGCGGATAAAATTCGGTCTGGTCGATGGGGAAATAGTCCTCCGCGACCATCTTCCATCCCGCGTTTTCCAGCTGTTCCTTGATACCAGTACCGAAGCTGCGGCCCCAGTCGGTGTCCTCTCCGTAAATTGCAAAGGTTTTTTCGCCCGGGTCCCAGATCCCTTCCTCTACGGCGCTTTCCAAGGCCTGAACGTATGAAACGCTGAGCTTTTTCGGCGTGGGCCAGCCTTTATACATCCAGTAGCCGTATTTGTCTTCATTGGAATCGAATTTCTCATTCACCACTTCCGTCGCGCCGAAACCGATCCGCGCCCCCTCCGCCGAGGCCGCGCTGATCGGCGCCACGCTCGACGATGCCACCATCCACGCTGCCGGCGAAGCGGCGCGCAGTGATGCGAGCCCGATTTCCGATACGCGCGGCTCGGCGGATTATCGCCGCGAGCTCGTCGCCGTGCTGACCCGGCGGGTGCTCACCCATTGCCGGCAACTGATCGACCAGGCCTGAGGAGAACGGCGCATGAAACCGATCGCGATCACCGCGCAGGTGAACGGCGAGGAGGTCACCAGCCTCGCCGATCCGCGTGACACCCTGCTCGACTGGCTGCGCGACCGCCTCGGCCTGACCGGGACCAAGGAAGGTTGCGGCAACGGCAATTGCGGCTCCTGTACGGTCATGATCGACGGCACGCCGGTCAATGCCTGCCTGATGCTCGCCGTCGAGGCGCCGGGGGCTCAGATCACCACCATCGAGGGGTTGAGCGATGGCGGGGAATGGCGCGACCTGCAGGAAAACCTCGCCGCGATGGGCGGCACGCAATGCGGCTTCTGCACGCCGGGCATCGTGATCTCCGCCGCTGCCCTTCTGCGCGACGATCCCGCCCCCGACGAGGCGGCGATCCGCTATGCCATTGCCGGCAATCTCTGCCGCTGCACCGGTTACGACAAGATCGTGCGCGCGGTCGAAGAAACCGCCAGACAGCGCCGCGCCACGGCGCAGGCGGGGGAGTGAGACGATGGATGCCGAAATCAAGACCCGCACCGGCGACGCCGTTCCCGCCGATCCCGCCATCGGCAAGCCGCTCGCGCGCGTCGATGGCCGCGAGCGCGTCACCGGTCGCGCGCGCTATGCCGCCGATATCACCCGTCCCGACATGGCGCATGCGAAGATCCTGCGCGCCCCGCATGCGCATGCGGTGATCAAGCGCATCGATACGAGCGCCGCCGCCGCCCTTCCCGGCGTGCTCGCCATCGTGACCGCCGATGATTTCCCGGATCTGCCCCAGGGTGCCAGCATCCCGATGGGCGAGACGGGGTATGACATGTGGGGCGTCTCGCGGCTCAACATGGCGCGCGGCAAGGTGCACTGGATCGGCCAGCCCGTCGCAGCCCTGGCCGCGCGCGACCCCCATATCGCAGCGCAGGCGCTCGATCTGATCGCGGTCGAATACGAGGTGCTCGACGCCGTCACCAGCATCGCTGATGCGATCCGTCCGGATGCGCCGGTTTTGTGGGACAATCTGATCACCAGGGGCCTCGACGAGACGCCGCAGAAGTCCTCGAACATCGCGGCGCGCACCATCGTCAGCCGTGCGGATGCGAAAGCGGCCATCGCCGGCGCGGATGCCACGGGACGCGTCAGCGTCACCGTCGATACGGCGCACCAGGGCTATATCGAGCCCCAGGCCATGGTGGCCGAGATCACGCCGGACGGTTTCGCCACGGTCTATACCTCGACCCAGGGCCAGTTCACCGCCGAATTGATGATCGCGCGCATGCTCGACTGGCCAATGTCGAAGCTCAAGGTCGTGCCGATGGAGGTGGGTGGCGCCTTCGGCGGCAAGATCTCGATTCACGGCGAAGCGCTGGCGCTCAGGCTCGCGCAGAAATCCGGGCGCCCGGTCAAGCTGGTGCTCTCGCGCGAGGAGGTGCTCCAGGGCGGCTCCGGCCCGACCATGGGCGCGATGATGGAGATCGCGGTCGGCGCGAAGAGCGACGGCACGATCACCGGCATCCACGGCATCTATCACGTCGATTCCGGCGGCCTGCCGGGGCTCAACCCCTCCCTGCTGATGCAGGCCTCCGCCGCCATGTACCAGACGCCGGCGCTCTGGCTCGAAGGCTATGACGTCGTCACCAACAAGCCGCGCACCGAAGCCTATCGCGCACCCGGCGGCATCCAGG
>CAZSGZ010000044.1:18787-19073 GCA_964606455.1 uncultured Spirochaetales bacterium | reverse complement strand
TTTTTTTCTATCTCCGGGGCCAGCCCCGGCTGCAGATAATTTGTTAAAAGCGCTATGGGGACCCCGTTCGCGAGGGTCGTCCGAGCAATACGGACCGTCAAATCAGAGCCGCCGGTTTTCAGCATCTCGGCAATTTGCTTCGGCGGACGAACCGTTTCAACGGACCGGATCCGGTGCTCCACCGAAAACCCCTGTTCTTTCAGGGTTTCCGAAAAGGAAGTAACGTACTGCAGTTTCTGGGTAGCCTTGAAATCGAGGACCTTCGTTCCCCTACCCTGCTGAATAG
>CAZSGZ010000044.1:0-18777 GCA_964606455.1 uncultured Spirochaetales bacterium | reverse complement strand
GAAACAAAACCCTGCTCGGCGAGGATTTCAACCGCCTTCCTGACGGTCGTCCTGCTCACATTGAACTGCTTTTCCAGAAGCGGTTCGGGGGGAAGGTTCCCGCCGATCGGATAGTCAAAATTTTCTATCTGTTTTTTCAATGTATTGTATACTAGAAGATACCGGGGTATTTTGCTTGTCATGCCGTCCCTATTTTCCTATACTTCGGTTATTCAGCCAAGTGCTACTGCAAAAACATAGTAACATCATTATGTTTAATTGGTCAAGTTTTATTTCACGTATTTCACGCTGAAAGGAGGCAAGAAATGAAAAACGTAACGGCTGCTGTTTTTGTGGCGCTGGTTTTCACAACCGGTGTATCCGCGCAATACTCCTACGATTTTCTCGACGGCTTTTCCCTTGTATTCAATGATGATAACTACACGATAACCGATATTTTCGGGACCGAAGCCCGGGAAGAAGGTATTGAGATTATTACGCCCGACGGCTCGAGCGTGTACGGTTTCATCTACTATACGGGCGATACCATCGAAACTGATACAAAAGGACAAATGCTTCATGAGGTACGGAACCTCTTCAAGGATGAACTTGAGGGCTACGGCGACGAAACGATACATATCATGTATGACCTTACGAAACACACCGACACCGAAGCCTACTGGATAGAACTGACGGTGGACTACGGCGAACAGGCTTTCTATGTCTTAGGTCTCGACCTGTCCGAATCTCCCGGCACCGGAGAAATGATGCTGTTTACCTTCCCGCCCTTTTTCGGTCTTTCCATCGACGAGCAGTACGATATTCTTAACGAACTGTTCGACGACATCCGGATCGTTTTCATGGAAGCCGCGGGGTAAGTGGCGGCAAAGTTATACCGCTTTGAAGAGTTGCGGGAAAGCCATAAATCAACTATCATCCCAGTATTATGGGTGAATTAGTCCGCTTCGGGGTCTCCGTCGAAGATACCCTGTTAAAAAGTTTCGACAATCTTATACAAGAAAAGGGCTACGCCAGCAGGTCCGAGGCGTTCCGCGATTTAATCCGGGACATGCTGGTACGGAATTCCTGGGAAGCGGACACGGCTGCCGAGCACGTGGCAACGGTCACCCTGGTATACAATCACGAAGTGCGGGACTTGAGCGACAAACTGACGGAAATACAGCACCAAAACCATAAAGCCGTCGTATCCACCCTTCACGTTCATTTATCGAAACACAATTGTCTCGAGGTCTTGGTCTTGCGGGGAAAGGCAGAGGAGATCCGGAAAACCGCCGACCGTCTGATTGCGACAAAAGGGGTAAGCCACGGGACCTTTTCCATGGCAACCACCGGCGAGGGGTTTTAAGCCGGGGCGGTTATCCTGCGGTAAATGCTTTTACGGTATTTGATAAACAGTCCCGTCGTAATGGGTGCCTTTGTAGCCGCTGACGGAGGAGTCCGTCAGGTTTATTTCCAAATAGTTGTTCATTTATAATTTTTCAATATCGACGGAAGTTCCGCCATATCTGTATTTTACCGGAATCGGTCATCTTTATCTATACGGTACCGTAATATTTTAGTAGCATATCCGAAGTATGATTCGCCGTATGCAGTCTCCGGTAACCGGGCTTTTTTTTCTATCGATTTTCCTGTTTGCCGTCTTTTCCGCGCCGGCCGAAGAAGAGGAACAGCCCGTCCCCTTTTTCCCCGTCCCGGCCGTCATTACCGAAAAAGTCGTGTCCGAGCTCAGGATGTACCGGAACGGGACCTACGCGGAACAGGTGCGGCGAACGGAATATGGCAGGTTAACCATTCGTCCCGCCGGCGTACTGGGACGGTATTATGTTCTCGAAGACGTAATCCGGGACGCGCGCAGCCAGGGAGCGCGGGTGGACAGCGCCCTCGATGTTCATTTGCCCGCTTCTGCGCTGCCCGAGGAGTGGGCGGCGGAAACAGGCCCGTATCCCCGTCTCCGGCCCCTGCCGGTCCTGACCTTTCCCCTGCCCGAGGCAGGTACCGTCTGGAAAGAAGAGGTTACCGTCTCCTTGTTTCCCGAAGGACCGGAGAAAGCGCATATTTTACCTGCAACGGCACGCTACCGTTACGACGGCCTAGGGACGTTTTACGGAAAGCAGGTGCATTTGGTAAGCGGGTACATCTCAATCGACACAGCCTGCTGCACGGGCAGTTACACCCTGTCTATAACCTTCGATACCGTTACCGGGCATCCCCTGTTTATAAAAAATACCGTGGACGAAACATTCGCTGTCTCCGGCGGGGAAAAACTGAGCTACAAAGGTTTTATCAACCACTGGTATTCCTATCCGGAGGGAAAACGGCCTTCCGATATAAACGTGGCGGATGTTGAAATTGTCGAAACCGGCGAAGGGCCGGCACTGCGTTTAAAGGCACTCCGGTTCCGTCCCGACTCGGCGGTGCTGCTTCCGGGCGAGGGAACACGGCTGGACAGCGTTGCCGTAGCTGTAAAAGAACCAGGGGGCACCGTACTGATTGCCGGGTACACCGCCGATGTTGGAAACCCGGAGGGACAGCGGAAACTGTCGGCGGAACGGGCCCGGACAATAGCCGAAGAACTGATCGACCGCGGCGTCGATCCGCGGCGGCTACTCTACGAGGGGCGGGGCGCTTCCGAACCGATTGCCGACAACAGCACCGGGGAAGGCCGGGCACAAAACCGGCGGGTAGAGATTATTTTTATCGAGGAGTAAACGATGATGGTGGTCCGGCTAAGAGCAGAAGACCTACCGTAACGGCAAGCCCTGCGGCGAGGCCGATCAGTTTCTCAGACCTTTTCCACCTTCACCGCGCACACCTTGAACTCCGGGATCTTCGCCACCGGATCCAATGCGTCGTTCGTGAGGATGTTTGCGGCTGCTTCCCGGAAGTGGAACGCCATAAACACCGCGCCCGGCCGTGATCGAAGGGTGACCACCGCCCTGGCTTTAACCTCGCCCCGCCTGGAGCTTATTTTTACGGTTTCTCCGTCGCTGATTTTCAGCTCCTCCGCGTCCCCGGGATGGATTTCAACGAACCCGTCGGGACGGACCTCGTCGAGACCCTCCGCCCGGCGCGTCATGGTTCCGGTGTGAAAATGGTAAAGGATTCGGCCGGTGGTGAGTACCAGGGGATAATCCTTGTCCGGCAGTTCCGCGGGATCGATAAAATCTACCGCGCTGAAGAGCCCCTTGCCCCGGGTAAAGCTCCCTTTGTGCAGATAGGGTGTTCCCGGATGTTCCTTATCGGGACAGGGCCACTGCAGGCCCATGTTCTCGATTCTTTCGTGGCTGATACCGCCGTAAATCGGCATAACCGATGCAATCTCGTCCATAATTTCGGCAGTACTTTCGTAATGCATATGATATCCGAGCCGTTTGCTTACTTCGCTGATAATCCGCCAGTCCGTCTGTGCCGAACCGGGAGCTGCCTTGATCTGCCGAAGCAGCTGTACCCTTCGTTCCGTATTGGTAAATGTACCGTCTTTTTCGGCAAAGCTTGCCGCCGGGAGAACGACATCGGCAAACTCGGCGGTCTCGGAAAGAAAAATATCCTGCACCACCAGGAAATCAAGAGCTTCCAGGTCCTTTTTGACCCGGTTTATATTGGGATCGCTTAAAAAGGGATTTTCACCCATCACGTACATGCCCCGGATAGAACCATCTTCCGCACCGTGGAGCATCTCAACCACGGTCAGCCCCACTTCCGGCGAAAGTGTCGTGTTCCACGCCGCTTCAAATTTTTTCCGCAGATTTTCGTCGTTCACCTTCTGATAACCGGGATACACATTCGGCAAAGCGCCGAGATCGCAGGCCCCCTGTACGTTGTTCTGCCCCCGGAGCGGATTCACTCCGGTGCTTTTCCTGCCGATATTGCCGGTAAGCATTGCCAAATTAGCCAGGCTTAATACATTGTCCGTGCCGGTAGTGTGCTGCGTAATCCCCATACTGTAGACGATGGACGCCGTGTCGGCACTCGCGTACATTATAGCCGCTTCAACAATGTCGTTTTCCGGTACTCCGCATATTGCAGCCGCCCGCTTCGGATCGTACTTCAGTACGACGTCCCGGAACTGTTCATAATTTTCCGTCCGTTCGGCTATAAAATCTTCGTCGGCAAGCCCCTCGCTGATAATAACGTTCATTATACCGTTAAAGAGTGCAACATCCGTTCCCGACTTCTGCCGGAGCCATACGGATGAAAAATTGACCAAATCGATTTTCCTCGGGTCCGCTACGATCAGTTTCGCGCCCCGCCGTTCCACCGCTGCTTTTATGTCCAGCGCGATAATCGGATGGGCTTCCGTGGTATTGGAACCGGTAACGAGAATACAGTCGGCACGACGCAGTTCACTCATGGAGTTTGTCATCGCGCCGCTCCCGAAGGCACGGGCAAGGCCGGCAACTGTCGAGGAATGGCAAAGGCGGGCGCAATGGTCGACGTTGTTAGTCCCGATACATGCCCGTATAAATTTTTGAAAAACGTAGTTTTCCTCGTTAGTGCATTTTGCACTGGACAGCCCGCCGATGGCATCGGCCCCGTACTGTTCTTTTATTCGTTTCAGGTTTTCAACGGTGTAATCCAAGGCCTCGTCCCAGCTTACTTCGGCAAGCTCGCCGTTCTTTTTTATAAGCGGCGTCGTCAGCCGTTCCGGGTGGTCGATGAATTCCGTCCCGAATTTTCCCTTTACGCACAGATTTCCATTATTTACCGTATTTTTCTCCGGAGTGGTCACCTTGATCAGTTTTCCGTCCTTCGTATGCATCTCCAGAGTACAGCCGCATCCGCAGTAAGGACAGATGGTTTTTTCGCTCTCCAATTCCCATTCCCGGCCTTTTCCGACACGTTTCTTCTCTATGAGTGCTCCTACGGGACATACGCTGATGCAGCGACCGCAGGAAACACAGGATGTGTCCTGCAGTTTTCTGTCGAAGGCGGTGGCAATTGTCGCCGGGAATCCACGTTCGCCGATGTTAATGGCGCTGTCGTATTGGATTTCGTTGCAGGCGTACACGCAGCGGCCGCAGAGAATACACTTGTTATAGTCCCGATAGATAAAGGGATCGTTGTCCTTAATTTCCCTGCGGTTTCGTTCTCCCTCGAAGGAAGGGCGGCTGATTCCGAATTCATACGCGTATTTTTCGAGGAGGCAGGTCCCGCTTTTTTCACAGGTAATGCAGTCGACGGCATGGTCGGAAAGGATAAGCTCCAAGTTCATTTTCCTCGCCCGCCGCACTCTTTCCGAATCGGTATGCACAACCATTCCGTCAGATGCCGGGTGGGAGCAGGAAGCCGCCAGGTTCCGCATCCCCTCGACTTCGACGACACATATCCGGCAGGAACTCATGGGAGGCAGGTCCTCCCCGTAACAGAGATGGGGGATCTCTTTCCCCGCTTTTTTCGCCGCCCAGTAGAGGGTTACCCCTTTCGGGACGCTAACTTCCTTTCCGTCAATCGTTACTGTTATATTGCTACTCATATTTTTTTCCTTCACTTCACCGTTATGAAACGTCAATTGCATCGAAGCGGCAGGTACTGAGACACATTCCGCATTTAATACATACATCCTGGTCGATTACATGGATCTCTTTCACTTCCCCGCTGATTGCATTCACGGGGCAGGCTTTCGAGCAGGCATGGCATCCCGTACAGTTGTCGGCAATGACCGTATACCGAATCAGGTTCTTACACACTCCGGCGGGGCATCTATGCTCATATATATGAGCGTCGTATTCGTTTTTGAAGTACTTCAATGTCGTTAAGACGGGATTCGGGGCCGTCTGTCCCAAAGCGCAGAGGGCAGAATCCTTGATTGAATAAGCCAGCTCTTCGAGAAGTTCGATGTCCTCTTCACGTCCCTCGCCTTCGCAAATTCGTGTAAGCGTTTCAAGCATCCGTTTTGTACCAATACGGCAGGGGACGCACTTTCCGCAGGATTCCTCCTGCGTAAAAGAAAGAAAGTAACGGGCAACTTCCACCATACAGGTGGTTTCGTCCATGACGATCATACCGCCCGATCCCATAATGCAGCCGGCCTTGGCAAGAGATTCATAATCCACGGGAATATCCAGAAGGTCCTCCGGAATGCAGCCCCCCGACGGACCTCCGGTTTGTACGGCCTTGAATTTCTTGTCGTTTGGTATTCCCCCGCCGATATCGAAGATAATCTCTTTCAAGGTTATACCCATGGGTACTTCCACCAACCCGGTATTGTTGACCTTTCCCACTAACGAGAACACTTTCGTTCCCTTGCTTGTTTCCGTACCGATAGAGTTGAACCACTTTGCCCCGTGCTGAATAATCCGAGGGACATTCGCGAAGGTCTCGACATTGTTGATATTCGTCGGCTTTCCCATGTATCCCGACTGGGCCGGATAGGGCGGTTTTACTCTCGGCTGGGGAAGCTTTCCCTCGAGAGAATTGATAAGGGAGGTCTCTTCTCCGCAGACAAAGGCGCCCGCCCCCCGGTGCACGGAAATATCGAAACTGAAACCGCTGCCCAGAATGTCTTCTCCCAGCAGCCCGTACGCGCGGGCCTCGTCAATTGCAAGAAGAAGCCGTTTCAGCGCCAAGGGATACTCGTTTCTGATGTAAATAAACCCTACATGGGCACCGATCGCCTTTGCCCCGATTACCATGCCCTCCAAAACGGCATGCGGGTCCGACTCGACGATGGACCTGTCCATAAACGCTCCGGGGTCCCCCTCATCGGCGTTGCAGATAATATATTTTTCATCTCCCGGCTGGTCCTTACAGATTTTCCACTTCTTCCCCGTCGGAAACCCCGCACCGCCGCGTCCCCGAAGACCGGACTCGAGAATTTCATCGATAATATCGTCCGCCGACATGGCAGTCAGGGCCTTCGCCATAGCCTTGTAGCCCTCGCGGCCGATATATTCATCGATTACTTCCGGATCGATGACACCTCTGTTCGCCAGCGCCACCAGCCTCTGTTTCCCGAAGAAGCCGATATCGCTCATTTTCGGTATCGGGACCTCCTCTTTCGGCGGAGTGTACATCAGCTTTGAAACCGGGCGTCCCTTTAAAAAGTGTTCCTCCACAAGGTAGGGTATGACTTCCTCTGTAAGAAGCTGGTAAAAAATACCGTCCGGCTGGACCACGACAATCGGTCCGTTCGCGCAGAAACCGTTACATCCGGTGGTAACCACCTGAATCTCCTCATCCAGCTTCTGTTTTTTCAGTTCCTCCTCCAGGACCCTCTTTATTTCAAACGCCCCGTTGGAGACACAGCCGGTCCCGGTGCAGACCATTAAATTCATTCTGTATCGCGGCATTAGGATATCCTCTCGCTTCCGACGGCAAGGGCGTAATCCTGTACGATGTTCCCTCCCATCACATGTTCCTTGAATATTGTATTTACTTTGTCGGAGTTTAAATCGATATATTTGACCGGAGCTTCATCCTTGCATTCGATAGTGGCCATCGGTTCCCTGCTGCATAATCCGGCACACCCCGAAGTTGTAAGGATAATATCTTTCGCGTCAACCTTCTCTATCTCGCTCATAAACGCGGATAAAATTTCCCGTGCTCCCGACGCAATGCCGCAGGTCCCCATGTGTACGGTAATCTTGACCCGTCCGGCGCCCTCGCGAAGCTGCGTGGTTGCTTTCATTTTTTGACTGATCTTGTCCAGATCTTCCGGTTTTAGCTTCATATGATCACTCCTCTTCTTTTTTAGTATATGTATACACAAACGAAATTTCCGGATGGGAGAACTTTAGTAATTTCACAGTACCGTCGACGTCCCCCACCGGTTTCCGGTCGGGATGGCCCCACTGAAACGTGGCTGACAGCCTTGTCCCTTTTCCCGTCTCGGAATCAAGCTCGAACGTCCCGCCTCCTTCTCTCGCCGCCTGAGCCAGCAGGGGCAGTCCAAGGCCGACCCGTTTTTCGTGTTTTGAAGTAAAAAACGGGTCTACGGCATTTTTTATCATTTCCGCGTCCATCCCCTCTCCGTTATCGCTTATCTCTACCCGAAACAGGTCCGCATCCGGGTCCTCTTCAATGTATATATGGATCTCCGTTGCCCCGGCGCGGATCGAATTATCCACAATATCCAGCATATGGAGAGATATATCCTGCATACCTGCTCAGACCCTTAATTCCGTAAGGACCTTTCGCCCCTTCCTGCCCGCCGCCGCGAGCTTGAGTTCTTCCACCGTCGGTCCCTCCAGCAAGAACTCCGTAAAGGCCGACCCGATATCCTCGGGCTGATGCGCATCCGAAAACTGAACAAAAGGACGCCTAAGCCCGGTCAGAGAGAAGGGAGAATTCCGGTAATTTTTCGACAGTTCCAAGGCATCGAGTTCCAGACTTTCGGGTATAAATCCCAGCTGGCTGAGAATACTGAACATTCCGCGGTCAACGTGGGAAGCAATTGCCGCACCCCCGAATTCGTGAATAGCGGAAACGACCGCCTCAATTTCCAATTCGGAGGCTCCCGATAGAAGATGTTCGTTGTGTCCCGTTACGTAATCCTCTTCATCGACAATGTACTGGGGACCGAAAGCATTGCTGTCGTTTACTCCGGCAAGATGGTCATAGACCAGTTCCTGCATTTTCCCAAGGGAAGTATCGTCATCAAATATTCCCAACACGTGTATTTCCGACTTCGTTGTAATTTCCATTCCCCCTAAAACTATTAGTCCGCTCCCCTTTGCCGCTTCCCGCACCGCGGCGACATTTTCCGCTGCATTATGATCGCATATCGCCACTGCCTGCATCCCTTTCTTTACAGCGGCTTCGACAATTTTCGTCGGAACGGCGGACGGTTCACCGCAGGGGGACAGACAGGTATGAATATGCAGGTCCATAACATACCCCTCAAGCATCCTCATGCCCGGTTACACCGGCAGCATACAGTCTGCCGGCCATCTCGTACGCGGGGAGATCACTGACCATAATCGGCATCTCTTCCGATTTTGCCTTCGTCAGCGCGGCCTCTTCGGGATGCCTTCCTCCGATAAGAATAATACCCGATAACTCCTTCATTACCGCCACTGCAACAATATTCACATGGACCTGCAGGGTTATCCAGACGTCCCCTTTTCCGGCATTCGCGATAACGTCACTCATCAAATCGCTTACATAACCGTGCTTGACCTCTCGGTCCAAGTTGGCCTCTCCGGAAACTATTTCCAGGCTGAATTTCTCAGCGATCTCTTTCAGCGTCATGAAACCTCCAATGGGATGGTGCTCGTAAGCTTTGTCCCCTTTCCGGGTTCGGATTCTATCTCGAATTTTTCCGAGTTCTGTTTGATATTCGGAAGCCCCATCCCCGCTCCGAACCCGAGTTCACGAATCCAGTCGGGAGCAGTGGAAAACCCCGGCTGCATTACTTGATCAATATCTTCGATTCCCGGACCTTCGTCGGAAATAGTGATAATTATTTTCTCCTCGTCGATAACCGCGGTAATCCCGCCCCCGCCGCCGTACATTATACAGTTCATCTCCGCCTCGTAGGTAACAATAGCAGCGCGTAAGATAATGTCAGGATGGACCCCCAAATATGTCAGGTTTTTACGCAGCTGACTTGCTGCCTCTCCCCCCGATTCAATTTTGCCGTCCGGAACGGAGAAAGAAAAAGAAAGCTGGGTGTCCTCCGACAGCACGTCATGGAAAAAATGGAATTTACTGAAGTTGTCGATCTCCTTCTGATAGAAATCGATATCCAGGGTCCGTAGAAGACAAACAATAACATCGAACTTTGTTATGACCCCGGTCAGTTTTTCCGTTTTCCGTTCCAAAACGGGAAATTCGTAGAACCTGTACTGTTCAAAATTTTTTATCGCATCGACTAAGGGTTCATCCTCATAGATGGTTACAACGTCCCTGGACATCCGTTCAGGGACCGGAACATCCTTTACACCTTCCTGGAGCCAGTTGATGTAATCTTCCACACTTACAATTCCGATTAGTTTGTCTTGATCTAAAACAGGAGCGGCGGTAATTTTTTTACTGCGTAATATTGTACGGACCTCACTCATTTTCGTGTCCTTGGATATGGTACATACCTCCTGATCGACGGCATCCCGAATTTTCAGCTCATATACCAGTTCCTGAACCTTATGGATTTGCTGCAAGCGTCTCATTGAGCTTTACTGCATTCCTTCATGCCCGCACAATACAGCCTCCCGCACGCATCGAACATGGAAAGCTGCGTTTTTAGCAGCGGAATATGGTTCTTTTTCGCAAGATCCATTGTCTGGTCGTGAGGATTTTTACCATATACAAAACAAACCGCTACAGTTTCTATCATTTCCGCCGTTCTTACCGTCTGCGGGTTTGTCAGTCCCGTTAAAAGAAGGCCCTTGCGCTTGCTGTAGGAAAGAATATCGCTCATTAGGTCCGAAGCGCTTACAGAGTGCACGGTGCCGTGGAACCAGCCGTCTCCCAGGATAAACTCTGCATCAAGAATTTCGAGCAGTTCTTCCAGAGAAAACGACCGTTCCATAATTTTAATCCTTATATTGCTTCAGTAGTCTCGAAATTTTACGCGGATCCATCTTGCCGTGATACTCGCCGTCGATAACGACAAGCGGCCCGAGGGCGCAGGCACCCAGGCAGTTTACCGTTTCCAGGGTAAACTTCCCGTCTTCTGTCGTTTCTCCCGCACTTATGCCGAGTTTCCGTTCGATTTCCTCTACAACCTGCGAAGCTCCCCGTACATGACATGCCGTACCGACACAAACAGCACAGTGATGTTCTCCCATCGGCTCGAGACGAAGGGACGCGTAAAAAGTGCAGAGGCTGTACAGCCTGCTTAGCGGTACTCTCGTTTTGTTGGAAACCTCCTCCAGCTTGTCCTCCGGAATATACCCGTATTCCGAAGTAATATCCTGAAGGAGTCCGATTAAAGATGTTTCGTTCTGCTGATATTTTTCAATAATGGCCTGAAGTTTATCCACTGTTTCCCGCCTCTCCTTGGTAGCCTAGTGTATCAAACTTGATTTGTCAAGTTTTTCCTTTCCGGCTGATATATCTTATCGTTTTACTCCCGCTGCAATCGGCGCGAGTTAATACTCCGGAGGAAGCTCCTCCAGCTCGGCAAATGTGAACACGGGACCGTCTACACATACGTATTTCGATCCGACATTACAGCGGCCGCATTTTCCGATTCCGCACTTCATTCTGTTTTCCAGGGACAAAATGATGTTTTCTTTATCGAATTTGAGTTCCTGCAGGACGGGAATGGTAAAGCGGATCATAATCGGGGGCCCGCAGACCAGGGCCAGCGCGTTATCAGCGGAAGGAGCAATTTCTTTCAGCACATTCGGGACAAGGCCCACCTTGCCGTCCCAGGGTTCATCGGGTTCCCGGTCGACGGTAAGGGTAAGATCGATATCATCCCGCCCCTTCCATTCTTCGAGAACCTGCTTGTACATTATTTCTCCGGGGGAACGGGCGCCGTAGAGGGCGGTTATTTTTCCAAACTTCGACCGGTTGTTCGGGTCCAGCATATACACAATGGCGGACCGGAGGGTGGTAAAGGCAAACCCGCCGGAAACAATAACGATGTCCCTGCCTTCCAGGCGGTCCCATGGGAAGGTGTTTCCCAAAGGCCCCCGGACGCCGATTTTTCGCCCCGCTTCGGAATTATGCAGGTCCCCGGTCACCGTTCCGGTCTTTTTTATTGTAAACAAAAGATAATCTTCCTCCGTGGGGGAAGAGGCAATCCCGAAGGGGGATTCTCCCATTCCCAGGACCGAAACTTCCGCGAATTGCCCCGGCAGGTAGGAGAACGCTTTTTTGTCCTCCTCCTTTTCGAATACCAGTTTAAATGTTTTCAGGTCTTTACTTTCGTTTTCAATAGTAACTTCGTCTATGGTTACCGGATACGGTATGTAAGGATTCTTCATAGGAACACTCCAGCTCTACTTTTTGGCAAAATTTTTAACGAATTCCCGTATATCCAAATTCACCGGGCAATGGATAATGCATCTTCCGCAGCCGACGCAGAATATTTCGTCGTTATTCTCCACGGTATAGGAGAACTTATGCATAAACCGCTGCCGCAGCCGCTGCGTTTTGTTTGTCCTCGGATTATGCCCCGAAGCGTGTTTGGTAAACTGCGGATACTGGCAGGAATCCCACGTCCGAATCCGCCGGCCTTTATACATCCGCTGTTCATCGGCAATGTCGAAGCAATAGCAGGTTGGACAGAGATAGGTGCAGGCGCCGCAGCCGATACAGTTCTGGGTCATCCGCTCCCAGATTTTATCGTTAAAGGCATCGTCCATGTTCTTTTTTAACGTTTTTTTATCAAATTCAATTTTTTCCATGGAAGCTTCGGCTTTTTCCGCCAGTTCCGCGGCGGCTTTTATCTGCCCTTCTTCCGCTTCAGCGAGAACACTCTTATGCTTTTCCAAAAAGTCCTTCCCGCCTTCGCTTACTCCCTGGAGGAGCAGCTCCCCGTTCAATTCCGTAGCGAGGACATCCGCTCCCTTCGTGCCGGCAGGGCCTCCTTCGACGGATGTACAAAAACAGGTCGCCGGAGGTTCATTGCAGGCAAGGGTTATCATTACCGAACCGTTCCGCCGGTTCAAGTAATACGGGTCTTCATATCCCTTGTTTTCCGCTGAAAAAATTTCATCGAGATAGGTAAGAGCCAAGGCATCGCAGGGGCGGGAACCCCACACCAGTATATTTCCTTCCGGCATGGGGACATTTCCAATGGTGTCGTAATCGAAATCGCACAGCGTTTCGGTTTGGGGGAAAAATATTCCCTTCGGAGACAGTTCCACATTCCGGTAATCCAAGAGAACTTCGGTTTCCGGGGACATTACCTGAAACTCAGGCCCCTCGGCACCGGCTGCCGGCGCGTACACGGTGTAGTCCTTCGATGCCGCGTCGAGGAGTTTGCGTATATCGTCTTTTTTTATTATTCCATACTCCATCTTATTCCTTCTCCGGATCTGTTATAAAAAAATCGGTGTCCTGCTCGCTGAAGGTTGCAAGCGGCGGCAGCGTTTCGGCATCGAAATTGGGAAGGTAATGAAAAATTTCCTCCACGTCCTTTACCATTTTTTTGGTGTAGGTCCGCAAATCGATCCCCATAGGGCAGGCATTATAGCAGGCATCGCACTCGACACAGCGTCCCGCCTGGTGAAAAATCCTTATTATTTGAAAGACCATCGCATCGGTCAGCTCATTACCCACGCCGATCCATTTCAAGTCGGTATGTTCGGCAAAGCATTCCTTGCACCAGCAGGTCGGACAGGCCTGACGGCAGGCATTGCAGCGGATACACTTCGACATTTCATCCCTGAAGTGGTTCCACCGCTCTTCGCTGGAAAGTTTTTCAAACTCGGCAATTCGGGCATAGCCGCCGTCTCCCGGTTCCTTCGCTTTCCCCTCTATCATATAATCGGTATTTTCCGGTACTGGGAACCTGCACTCCACACAGGCCGGCTGCATGACATCGGCCTTTGCAAAGGTGTATTCCTTTCCGCTTCTGCCGGTCACCTTCAGCGTACCGCTGTCGGCTTCGGTATATTCCGCTATCTCTTCCCCCACTTCGGCTTCCACCTTCCGCCGGTCTATCATCCCCCGGCAGGGAACACCGATGAGGACAAGGTTCTCCCGGACCACCTGCCGCTCCTTCATCAGCGCCGTGATCGAGCGCATATCGCAGCCCTTCGTTACTACGCCGATTGTGGGATACGGTTCTTCCCGTTTTTTCCTTCTGTTCGGGACATTTTCAAAATGCTTCTGCAAAAACGCCGCCAAATTATTGGCGCAAAACGAGTCCCACTCCAGTTTTCCCACTACCTCATCGATGTTTTCATCGGTAACATCTTCGGCATAGATGAAGTAAGGACGGCTTTTTAACGGTACCGTCGCTTTTTCATACCCGATGAGGATGTCGACTTTTTTTTCCGACAGCAGGTCCTTCGCTATTTTATGTATTTCTTTTTTAACCGCTTCCATGTTCCTACAATTCCTTCACCAGCCGTTTCGCGGGGCCTACTTTCTTTACCCCTTCAATGACCGTATTCATGAGGTCGGCAAAGCGTCCGCCCTCCGACGCGGAAACCCAGGAAAATTGGACCCGCTCGGGCTCGATCCCGATATACTCCAAAAATGTTTTCACCAGAGAAAATTTCCGCCTGGCCACCAGGTTTCCGCTGATATAATGGCAGTCTCCGGGGTGACATCCCGAAACCAGGACGCCGTCGGCCCCGTTCTGCAGGGCCTTGATAATAAACTGAGGATTGATCCGCGCGGAGCAGGGCACCCTGATAATCCGCACATTCGGTCCGTACTGCAGCCTGCTGACGCCGGCCAAATCGGCCCCGGCGTAGGAGCACCAGTTACAGAGAAAAGCGACAATTTTCGGTTCCCAATTTTCGTTTGTTTCCATTTTTATATCCAATACCGTTTTATACTACATTTATCATATTGAGGATCTGTTCATCTTTGAACCCCTTCAGGTTCGGAGCGGACCCTTTACATGTCGATACACACGCCCCGCAGCCTTTGCAGAGCACCTCGTTAACGACGGCGACTTCCTTGTCCTCATCGATCTCTATGGCGTTATAGGGGCAGACCGTTACACAGGCACCGCAGGCATTGCAGCGGGCCGGATTGATGTAGGCCGTTTTTCCGCCGGCTTCCACGGTATCTTTGCTCAATACCGTCAGCGCCCTTCCCGCAGCCGCCATGGCCTGGGAAATAGATTCGTCCACGTCCTTCGGATAATGGGCAAAACCGCAGACAAAAACACCTTCCGAGGCAAAATCCACGGGCCGCAGTTTTACATGGGCTTCGAGGAAAAATTTGTCCGCCGTAAGGGGCACCTTGTAGTACTTGCAAAGCTCCGGATTGTCCCCGTTGGCATCGATCCGGGCGCTTAAAACGAGAAGCTCAGCGGCAATATCGAGTTCGGCGTTTAAAATATTATCGTAGACCGAAATATGCAAACCGTCTCCCCGTTCTTCGACGACCGGCTTGCTCACCAGGTCGTACTTGATAAACATAATTCCCATTTCCCGGGCTTTCGTGTAGTACTCTTCCCGGAAACCGTAGGTCCGCATATCTCTGTAGAGAATAAATATTTGGGCATCCGGCTTCTTTTCTTTCATGGCGATTGCATTTTTCACGGCGCCGGCACAGCAGATCCTGCTGCAGTACTGATGGTCCGGTTCCCTCGAACCTACACATTGAATCATCACAACCGTATCGGGAACATTCAGCTCCTCCGCGAGCATAGCCTCGTTCACCTCTAAAAGGGTCTTTACTTTTTTACTTTTCCCGTACAGGTATTCCTCCGGCTTGCTCTCCCCGCCGCCGCTCGCGACAATGACCACACCGTGTTCGATTTCGTGCGTCTCCGGCTCCTTTCCGTTGCCGGGATAATGCGCTTCCACGGTGGAGACGAAATTGCCCACAAAGCCGTTTACATTGGTAAGCTTGGCATTGAGAAACAATTGAATATTGGCATGCGATTTTACCCGCTCAATTACTTCTTCTAAGTACCGCGGAATGTTCCTGCCGTCTAAGGTCCTGCCGACCTTCAAGGAGTTGCCCCCGAGCTTTCCGGTTTTTTCCACGAGAAACACCTCGAAACCCTGGTCGGCAATCGCGAGGGCCGCCGTCATGCCTGCAAGGCCGCCGCCTAAAACGAATGCTTTCTGCGTTACCGGCAGCGTAATGGAGCCTAAGGGTTCGATAAGGTTTGCTTTGGCAACGGCCATTCGGACAAGGTCCTTCGATTTTTCCGTTGCCTTTTCATGCTCGTGCATATGGACCCAGGAGCACTGGTCCCGGATATTGGCCATTTCGAAAAGATTGGGATTTAATCCGGCTTCCCGAATAGTCTGCTGAAACAGCGGCTCGTGGGTACGGGGAGAACAGGACGCCACGATAACCCGGTTCAGATGGTGTTCCTCTATCCGTTCTTTGATAATTTCCTGGGTATCGGAAGAGCAGGTATACATATTGTCCGCCGAATAGACCACATTCGGCAGCTTCGACGCGTATTCGGCAACGGAGGGTACGTCAACTATTCCGCCGATATTGAGACCGCAGTGGCAGACAAACACCCCGATCCGCGGGGGCTCTCCCGCGACGGAACGTTCCGGCGGAAGTTCGAATTCCTCCACCTCCGTCCCCCGGACGTCGGCCAGTTCAACCATTGCTCTGGAAGCGGCACTGGAAGCTTCGACGACCGTTTCCGGAATGTCCTTCGGCTGAGCGAAAGGCCCGCAGACGTACACCCCGTCCCGGGTGGTGGAGACGGTATCGAAGGGCTTCGTTTCCGCGAAGCCGTATTTATTCAAGCGGATTCCGAATTTCGCGGCGGTTTCACGCACGTCCTTCGGGGGCTGCAGGCCCGCGGAAAGGACCACTAAATCGAATTCTTTTGTTTCGTACTGCTGATTGTCCTCCCGGACATAACCGATTTTCAGGTTCCTGGTATCATCGAACTGCTCAACCTTCGAGGGGCGGCAGCGGGTAAATTTGATACCCATGTTCTTCGCCCGTTCATAGTATTCGTCGAATCCCTTGCCGTGGGCCCGGATGTCCATGTAAAAGACTTCACATTCCAAGTCCGGCTCGTGTTCAATAGCCATAATGGCTTCTTTAATGGCGTACATACAGCATACGGAGGAACAGAAATTATTTTCCGCGTCCCTCGAGCCGACGCACTGAATAAAAGCGAGCCTGCCGGGTTTTACACTGTCGGAAGGCCGGATTACTTTTCCGTTGCACGGCCCGCTTGCGGACAGGATCCGTTCGAACTGAAGGCTGCTGACAACATTCGGATAGGTCTCGTATCCAAACTCCGGTTTTTGCGACGCATCGTAGAGGCAGAACCCCGGTGACAGAATGACCGCGCCGGCGGTAATTTCCTCCATTTTGTCTTCCTGGGTGTAGTCTATTGCCTCCACAGGGCAGACACTTTCACATATACCGCATCCCCCCGTGTTAAAGTGGACACAGTTGTCCCGGTCGATTACCGGAACGTTGGGCAGCGCCTGGGTAAAAGGAATATACACGGCGGGGCGTGCCTTGAGTCCCATTTCGAATTCCGATTCTTTCGGCTCCGGCGGTTTTGGATATACGGTTTTCAGTCTGATCGAGTTTGTCGGACAGACAGTCTCACAGGCGCCGCAGGAAAGGCAGACATCACTTCCCCGGTGATACGGGGTGTCCACCCGCATGTCCGGGCCCCGGCCGACAAAGTCGGCGACGGCGGCGCCCATCCTTTCCCGGCAGATGCGTACACACAGACCGCAGAGGATACAGTCGTCGTTACCCTGAGGAAACCTGGGCTGCTGTATTTTATACACCCGGGCAAGGCGCTGCAGGACTTCCGCTTCGGGACATCTGGCAAGGAGCAGTTCCACCGTCATCTTTCTGTTCCGGTGGACCCGTTCCGACTTGGTAAGGACTTCGAGACCTTCCCACACTTCATAATTGCAGGACGTTACCATTTTCGTCCGCTTCCCCATTTTTGCTTCAACGATGCAGAGACGGCAGCCGCCGTGCGGTTCTAAGGCGTCGTTGTAGCAGAGGGTAGGGATCCCGATGTTCTCCCGCTTTGCTACAGCGAGGATCGTTTCACCCTTATGGGCCTCTACTTCCTTTCCGTCGAGTATAATTGTAAATTCTTCTTTGCCCTTTCCATGACTGCTCATGAAACTACCTCTTTCACTTTCGCCTTTCCTATGGCATCGAAATTACAGGTCTTGTAGCATTCTCCGCATTTAATACAGAGGGCCTGATCAATTTCGTGTACACTTTTCAATTCCCCGGATATGGCATCCACGGGACATTTTTTCTTACACGCCCCGCAGCCCGTACATGCTTCAGGATCGATTTCAAACTGGAAGAGATTTTTGCAAACTCCCGAGGGGCAGTATTTCTCGTTGATATGAAGCAGATACTCGTCTTTAAAATACTGCAGTGTCGTTAATACCGGATTTGCCGCGGTCTGACCGAGGGCGCAGAGGGCTGAATCCTTTAAATATTCACCCATCTCCTCGAGGGTATCGATGTCTTCCTCTTTCCCGTTCCCCTTGCAGATACGGTCGAGGATTTCCCACATTCGCATGACCCCTTCCCTGCAGGCGACACATTTTCCGCAGGATTCCCCCTTCAAGAATTCGGTAAAATAGCGTGCCACATCCACCATACAGGTGTCTTCATCCATAACAATCATGCCGCCGGAGCCCATCATCGACCCGACTTTTTTCAGCTCGTCATAATCAACCGGCAGGTCAAGCATCGAATCGGGAATACATCCGCCGGAGGGTCCTCCGGTCTGCACCGCTTTGAACTTTTTGTTTTTCGGCAGTCCTCCGCCGATTTCAAAAATTATCTCTTTCAGCGTTATTCCCATGGGAACTTCCACCAGGCCGGTATTGTTAATTTTTCCTACAAGAGAAAAGATTTTCGTCCCCGTGCTTCCCTTCGTCCCTATCTTTGCGTACTCATCGGCGCCCATTTGAAATATCTTCGTAACGTTCGCCCATGTTTCCACATTGTTCAGGGTGCTCGGCTTATCATGGAGCCCCTTTTCAACGGTATGTATATACTTAGCCCGGGGCCGCCCCACCTTTCCCTCGATAGAGGCCATGAGGGCGGTGGATTCACCGCATACAAAGGCCCCCGCTCCTTTTACGACTTTTATCCTGAAGGAGTGTCCCGTTCCGAGAATGTTGTCTCCTAAAAATCCGTATTCCTCCGCCGCTTCGAGAGCGCTATGCAGGTGCCGTACCGCCAGGGGATATTCCGCCCGTACATAAACGTAGCCCT
>CAZSGZ010000043.1:13024-19081 GCA_964606455.1 uncultured Spirochaetales bacterium | reverse complement strand
TCAGGCCGGTGACGCCGAAATACGCATTGACGGTATAACCGTAAAGCGGAGTGAAAATACCATTGACGATCTTATTCCCGGGGTAACACTCAATCTGCACGGCACCGGCAGTGAACCCGCCGAAATAACCGTAGAGCCGGACAGGGAAAGTATTAAGAACGGGATTATCCAATTTGTCGGTTATTATAACCAGCTGTTAACGGACATTCATGTTCTTACACGGGAAGATCCGTCGATAATCGAAAACCTGGAATACCTTACGGAAGAGGAAGTTGAAGCTTACGAAGAAAAACTAGGCCTTTTCCAGGGCGACATAACCCTCAATCAGCTGCGGTCCCGGCTTCAGCGGATTATGATGGACCCCTACCCCGGCGAGAAGAGCGGAGATGTCGTTCTCCTTCACCAGATCGGTATTTCCACCAATGCGTCCGGAGCGGGAGGCGGGGTTGACGCGGGCCGGCTTCGGGGATATCTGGAAATTGATGAGAGCGCCCTCGACCGGTCCATAGAAACCAAACCGGAGGAAATCCGGAACCTCTTCGGACGGGACACCGACGGAGATTTGACCGCCGATGCCGGCGTTGCCGTTGCTACCGATAATTATATTCGGTCCTATACGCAGAGCGGCGGCATTATTTCCATGAAAATGAGCACCATCGACCGGCAAATTACACGGACCGAGGATAATATCGAGACCCTGAACGACCGCTTAGACAGAAAAGAAGAAGGGCTGCAGCGGGATTACGGAAGAATGGAAGGCGCCCTCGGCAGCATGGAAGAGACTTCCCGGGCGATTAGAAATTTAAATAACAGCAATAACCAACAGTGAGGACAGCATGGATATTTATATAAATGAACAGCCCCTGAATTTCACGCTTCAGGGAGAAACTGATTTTTCCGAAGTCCGCCGGGAAGTGATGAAGTGGCTTGCGGGGGAGTATTACACAGTCGAACATTGCGAAATTGACCAACAGCAAATAACACCGGAGCGCCTGGAGGAATGGGATGATACGAAAATCGGGGACATCGACGTGGTACGCTTCAAGGTCCGTCCCGTTGCCGAATTAAATTTTGAAAGCCTGCAGACGGTCTATCAGTACATTCTCCTGCTAAAAAAAGCCCTGGAAAAGGAGAATACGGGAGTTTTCAAAGAGCTTTCCGGAGATTATCCAATTATAGAAAAAGAACTGAACAGAATTCTCAACACCGGGGGCGGGGATGCTCAAAACAGCGATATTATCCTTCTTACACACCAGCTCGAACAGACGGGATTTTTCCAAAATACCGTTTCCCGGAAGGACGCCGCCTTCAACGCCGCAAAAATCTGCGGCGGGTTCTTGTCCATACTGCATGAACGGATGCACGAGATAACGAACCCGAAAGATGAGCTCCTCGCAAGTATCAATGCACTCGCGGCCCTCATCGACCCGATGAACAATATTCCCGTGCTGCTGCAGACCGGAAAAGACAGGGAAGCAATGCAGACGGTGCTTCAGTTTGTAGAGACATCGCAGAAGATGCTCCGCCTTTACCCGATACTGAAAGTCACCTCCGATTTCGATATGCGGCGGAAACTTTCTTCCGGAGAAACGCTGGAGCAGTTTTACGGCGACCTCAACGCCATCCTGCAGGAGCTGACGGAAGCTTTCAACGCAAAGGACAGCGTGCTCATCGGAGACTTGCTGGAATATGAAATTGCGCCGCGGATAGAAAATTTAATTACACTGCTGCACTAGAGGATACGCTGAATATGGGGAAGATACTGCTTCAAATACAATACGAGGGTTTCGGCGGCGGATCTGCGGGATCGATGGACCCGAAGGTTACCTATTTTGTTATAGGCGGAATAGCCGCCATTGTCGTCATAATAGCCCTCATTTCCCGGGCCCGGAAAGGCGGGGGGAAAGAAAAGGGGGGCAAGTTTAAAAAGGGCCCTTTTAAAAAAGAAGCCCGGAAAATCGGCTGTACCGACACCCAAATCAATCTTCTTCTTCATCTTATCAAAGAAAATGACGTACAAAATCCCTTCCGTCTTTTAAGTAACAGCAGTCAGCTTGACGCCCTGCTTCACGACACCCTGCTAAAAATCGAAGAATCGGACAAGCCGGAAAACGAAAAAGAAGGACAAAAATTAACTATTTACCGGATAAAACAGCTGATCGAACGGAACGCCAAGGGGAAAAAGAATCTGTCTAACACAAGGAACATTCGGCACGGCCAGAACCTCGTACTGATGATCGAGGGGACACGGTACCGTTCAACCCTCGTGAAAAACCTGAAGGACTCTCTGCATGTTCAGGCGCCGATAACGAAGGGGGGGAAAACGATTATTGTCAAACGATGGACAAAGTTAGGTGTTCAGTTCTGGAAAAATGAAGGGGAAATGTACACGTTCCAGACGAAGGTTATCGGCGTAAAGACAGCCGGCGGGATAACGGTCCTAATGCTGCAGCACGGGAAGGACATCGAAGTTTCCCAGCAGCGGAGGTTTCGGCGGAAAGCCTTTTCCAGGTCCGCCTACTTCGGGCTTGTTTCCGTTGTAACGACAGGTCGGGGTAAAAAACAGAAAAAACAGGCCGTGGTAGCGGGTAGAAAGAACATTTTAGGGAATTTAATCGATATTTCTTCCGGCGGCTGCAGCTTAAAGACAAACTTCCCCTTAAAAAAAGGGGAATTGATCCGTCTGCAGTTTGAGCTCGAACGGGGAAAACCGGTAATCGCCTTCGGAAAGGTCGTCGCGACCCACAAAGAGCGATATTCCGGGACGGTAATGCACATTCAGTTTACCCGGGTGACAAGAAAGAATATTAATGAAATAAATGCTATAATATACAACCATGTGAGCGGCCGGGAGAACACCTAAAAAAAGGACGGAAAAAATGAAATTGGTAAAAGTCGATAACATCAGCAAAAAAGACATCCCTCTGCATTACCGGAATGAGTTCTCGGCACAAGCCCTGTTTTCCGATGTCCGGGGGCGGAAGAAAAAAGAAACACACCAGCCCATAGAATTTTCCGTCGAACGGTCCGCCCTGGGAAAGACCGAAATTACCGTCAAGGTCGTAGGCGATGTCGATTATCCCCTGGTCCCTATCATTAAAACCTTAAAAACCCATATCACCGAACTTTACAATAAAGGCCTGCTTCCGTAACTGATGATCATCACCGGCAGCAGGGAAGAAACAATTTTACTGGGGGAAAAAATTGCGAAACGTTGTACTCCCGGGACGGTAATCGCCCTCCGGGGGGGCTTAGGCGCCGGAAAAACAACGATAGTACAGGGTATTGCCCGGGGCTTAGGTGTCTCGGAGATCGTTACCAGCCCGACATTCGTCATTATAGCGGAATATGAAGGCAGACTGCCGCTGCATCACATAGACCTGTACCGTATTTCGGGCGAGACGGAATTTGAAGATTTAGGCGCCGAAGAACTGCTGTACGGCGGCGGTGTTTCGGTTATAGAATGGAGCGAACGGATTGAACAACTCCTGCCCGGCGGCAGTGTTACCATAGCAATTACCGTTACGGGTCCGGAGACCAGGGAAATTTCCATTCAAGGACTGCAGATATGAACATCATCGCCATTGCCGAATTCGGCACCATACTCGAAGTAGGACTGCATACGGACACCGGCCGTTACGAGAATAGAAGAGAAGTCGGACTGAAACTGAATCACGTCCTTCTCGGCCAAATTGATTCTCTTTTCCGGGATGCCGAAGATACCGCGAAGAATACCGGCCTTGTTCTCTGCACCCGGGGACCGGGCTCTTTTACCGCCATTAGAATTGTTATGGCGGCGGCAAAGGGACTTGCCGCGGGGTCAGGCGCCGCGTTTATCGCGGTTCCGACTTTTGACATTGTGGGCGGAACGTTTGCATGGTTCCCCGGCCGTGTCCTGCCGGTTATCGACGGCAGGAAAGGAAAATTCTACACGGCGGTTTATGAGAAAGGCGAAAAAACACATCCGGAAACGGACATTCCGGGGGAAGAACTGAAAAAGCTGGCGGGGGAAGGAGATGTCCTCCTTGCCGGCGAAGACGCGGAGAAGATACACCGCGACATATTTTCCGGTTCCGCCGCCGTGCGTCCGGTAAGCAGAGGGGTTACACTTATTTCCTCCCTTGTGGAAACGGGTTTACGTATGTTCAACAGCGGGGAACCCTGTGATAGAATGATGCCGCCTTTATATATTCGGAAAAGCGACGCGGAACTTGAAATAGAGAGAAAAGCATGAGTTACGAAGAACTGGAAGAATTGGAAGAACTTGAAGAGGAGGGTGAAATCGATGGATATGACCGTCCCGAAGCCTTTTCGGGTCCCGCCGATTTCACCCTCCTCGCCCTGCCATGTGTTCAGGTCTGGCAGGCCTCCTATGAAAACAGCACGGTGCCCTTTACCGTTCTCGACGCTAAACTGCGGATCCTGTGGACAAACGATGCGTATACCGAACATCTCGGCAGAGGGGAAAACCTTACAGGCGACTATTTTACGAAAATTTTTTATCATGAAAAAAACCAGCCGCAGATCGATTTGATGTATAAGACTATTTTCCGGCGTGAAAACGGACACTCGTGGAAGGGACGCCTGGAAACAGGCAGCAGAGAGCATCTGACGGTCATCGTAAACACCCTCTTTTTTCCGATTTTTGACGGAAACGATCCTTCCCGAGGTCCTCTCGGGTTCGGTGTCGTCCTCGACGATATTACGGAAGACCAGAAGAGCCTGGTCCGGGGGACGTTCTCCAGCCTCCTGGAAGCCTCAAAATTAAAGGACAACGATACGGGGCAGCATATCCAGCGTGTAAACGAATACTCGAAAACCATCGCCGATGCCGTTTTTCACGACCTTCGCTTTCCCGAAGTCGACCGGGAATTTATTGAAAATATCGGCTTTCTCGCCGCGATGCACGATGTAGGTAAAATCGGCACCCCCGACGATATTCTGAACAAACAGGGTCCGTTAGATGACAGGGAATGGAAAATTATGCAGGAGCATACGATTAACGGCGCGTACATTTTAAGCACCTACCCGAACCCCATTGCCAAGGACATTGCCCTGTTTCACCACGAAAAGTGGGACGGCAGCGGGTACCCATACAAAATTACAAAAGAGCTTATTCCGCTTGCCGCGAGGATTGTCTCGATTTCCGACGTATACGACGCCCTGCGGATGAAACGGAGCTATAAGGACCACTTCTCGCACGAAAAGGCCAGAGGAATTATCGTTAACGGTTCGGGGTCCCATTTTGATCCGAGGCTTGTGGACGTGTTTCTTTCCACTGAAGACGAGTTTATAAAAATCTATTCTGAATTGGCCGATGATTGATCATCCGCCGAGGGAATGTTGATTTTCGGTAATTCTCCCGGATTGGACTGGGCGGCGGCGCGGTTTTCCGCCTGTATGGCCTGATACACTTCCTGCCGGTAGACTTTTACGTTTTTCGGCGCCTGTATGCCGAGTTTTACCTGATCGCCTTTAATATCGATAATTGATATTTCGACCTTGTCGCCGATCATGATGCTCTCGTTTAACTTTCTCGCGAGTATCAGCATGCCGTGCTCCCGACACTTTTCAGTTCCTCTAAAATAAGATGTTTCACCTGCCACTTTGCATTGGAGGAAACGGACTGCCGCCCCTTCCTGCTGTCTTTATTGATGATGATCGGCCCCTGGAGATTTGCCGTCATTTTTGCCTGGTTATCCGGAATGGTAACGATGGCAAACACAAGGGCTTGTCCCGGGTCGGTAATACCGATTTCTTCGAGGTCTTCATCCGGGACATCGATGTTGTAATCCGGACGAAACAAAAAAGGGTTGATCAGGATGAAGGCAACGTCCTGCACATCCGCGGACTGGAGCCAGTAAAATGGCTGCTGTTCCGCATCGAGGAGCACGTACCGTTGTAAATTTTCAAAACCGAATATCCCGAAGGGGAATTCAACCGCCTGCCGTTCATCGACATCGATCAGCCCGTAGGGTTTTGTTTTCAATTTCATGGCTACCTCAGAAAATCGAGAAGCGTCGGACGAAGGATCCGTCCCGCGGTCTGCAGGGACGC
>CAZSGZ010000043.1:0-13014 GCA_964606455.1 uncultured Spirochaetales bacterium | reverse complement strand
AGCGGTTAAAATACATATGGGTGAGCCGGGGAATAAATACTACATCAAGGCTGACTTTACCGGTAAGGTTATCGATATCCTTCCCCGCGGTCTGCAGGGACGCCTGGTGGGTATACTCGAGCATCTTCAGGTCCGTAATTGCCTGGGTCAAATCGAGGCCGACTTCCTTCGTATTCCTGCCGATCATCTCCGTTTTTTCATAGGTCAGCCGCTTCCCCGCGGTCTGCAGCCGTTCGTCACGGGCCCCTACTTCAGCCATGGAGGTCAGCAGACTGTTCAAGGCATCGTCAATCCCGCGTATGCCGCCGCCGCTTAAGGCCTCTCCGTCGCCTTCAAGCAGGCGGTCCCGTACATTCAGCACCATATCGTACATCGAACCTCCGGAAACCAAGGCGTCGGGGGCGTAATTCCTAGGCGGCATATCGCTGCTGCCCTTCAATATACCGAGGTCCCTCATAACGGTCCCCCCGCCGGCATCTTCTATCCATATTTGATGCGGCGTCGTTGTCTGCAGGACAAGGGAATTCTTTACAGGATCGAGCAGCGCCTTTACTCCGGTACCGGAGTCGTTAATTTTTGCCATAATAGCGTAGATATTGTCGCCTGTCCTGAGTTGTATCGGTTCTCCGTTTATTTTAATGACGGCATCTTCCAGTACCTGATAATTTCCGGCGTCGACATCCGAAAGGACCGTCATCGGTTCCGCCCAGAAAACCCGGTTCCCCGGATGATTCGACTGCACGAAACTGTTCTCCGATACTTCCACCATATTTCTGCCGATAGTACCGACATACTCCACATCGGTAATGACTTTTTCCGTTTTCCCCTCCGCGTGACCGTACACGGCCCGGAAGGGTTTGCTCAAATTCCTGTCGCCTGCAAAAATGTTCGTACCGTCGCCGGACTGGGCGTTTCCAATTTCCACCAGCTCCTCTAACAGCTGATTAACCTCCTCAGCCATGTAGCGCGTCTCCTCCTTGGTAAACGTCCCGTTTGCACCGGTAATTGCCAGTTCCCGGACCCGCTGCAGGATGGAAACGGCCTCCTGCATATATCCTTCCGCTATCCGGCCGGTATCCGTTACGGTATCGACATTTTTACCGAACTGCTCGAGCCGGGTAATGTGGGAAGAGTACCGGACGCTGTGCGCGGCCGCAATCGGATCGTCCCTGAGGTTTTTAATCCGCTGCTGAGTCCCCATTTTATTCTGCAGTTCGTTCATCTTCCACTGCCGCAGTTTTGTGTGATACTGCATATTGTCGTTGGTCATATTTGTACTAATCCGCTGCATTTATCCTATACTCCCATTCTGTTAATGATGGTGTCTAAAAGCTCATCGTAGGTCGCGATAAACCGCGCCGCCGCGTTGTAGCCGTGCTGGAACTTGATCATTTCCGACAGTTCCTCGTCGATGTTTACCCCGGATATCGACGCCCGCATGTCCCTCAGTTCCTTCATAATCAGCTCCTGGGTTTGCAGGGCGGTTTCCGCCTCCTCCCCCTTCAGGCCGATCTCCGCTACGGCGTCGGCAAAATATTCGTCAAAACTGGTCATTTTCCCGACCATGACCGGGGTGTTGCGCAAATTTGCAACGGCAAGGGCCGCGGACCCGTCCCCGGGCAGTGCCTTTCCGTAATTGTCCCCGAAACCCGCCGCCAGCGCGCGGACGTCCCGGTGGAGGTCCTGGTTTACCTCGATCCATCCGGAGGGATGCGACAGCGGTGCTACCGAATACCGAAGCTCTCCGCCCCGTAAATTGAGAACGCCGTCGGCTTCGTTCCGGTCGAAAGCACCCTCCGGTCCCGACTCGACGAGAATTCCCGCGTACCCCGCCAGAAACTGTCCGGAGTCCTCCAAATGCCCTAAAACAAAATCGGGGTTTTCCGGCGCCGCCGCGGGGGTCGCCTTTACAAAAAGTCTGCCGTCGCGGTCGAGGCCGGCGGCGACTTCAGCCCCGGAAGTATTTATCCGCTGAATAATGTCGCCCACCGTATCTACCGGATTATAATCCACATCGATGTTCCCCTCCGGCCCCGAAAGGGTCAGCGTCCCTTCCAAACCCACCTGTTCCTGCGGATTCAGTGCGTTAACGCCGGTTACCCGGAAAATATAGGTGGAATCGAAGGCCCCGTCACCGTTGCTGTCGTAATTTCCGGCAACATTCGTTATAAAGGGATATTCGACAAAGAAATCCTGCCCGGTCCTCCCGTTCAGCCCGTAGCCCCTCCTGTGAATATCGTTTACCATATCGATAAAATTGATGGTCATGGTATCGAGTTTCTGTATTTCCTCCCGGACATCTCCGTCCCGGAGTTCCAAGAGGGCGGCCAGCTTTCCGCCCCTGAAATACGCGGTTTCCCCTGATTCGCCCCAATACACCCGGGAATACCCCTCATTTTCAGGGACCGACTCCAGCCCGAAGGGGTGAAACTGTTTCCCCTGCACCAAATGGCGGCCCGCTGTATGGACGGTAAATTCATCCGGGTCCCGTCCGTCGGTTGTAACATCGATAAGAGAAGATAGTTTTTCCACTAACAGGTCCCGCCTGTCCAGGAGGTCGTTTGGATTGTCCCCCATTGCCTCGACTTTAATAATCTGCTCGTTCAGCCCGGCAATGTCGCCCAGCATGGTATTTATCTGCCGAACGGTCCCCTGAATGTCCAGTTCGGTCATCTCCCGTATCTCCCGCAGCGAGTTATACCGCTGATGGATACCGTCAATCAATGTTTCTCCCCGCTGCAGGACCGCTTTCCGGGCCGCCGGTTCGGAAGGCCGGATGGAAAGTTCCTGCCACCCTTCCCAAAATTTGTCCATAAGAGATCGGACACCTAGATCGGTTGGTTCGTTGAAGACCTGTTCCATCATGAGAATATATTTGTCCCTCGTTTGCCAATACCCCTCTCCGTTGGCCTGGGAAACAATCCGCCCCTCCAGTATTTCGTCCTTTATCCGCTCTATCCGGTCGGCAATAACTCCCTGCCCTACCTGGCCGGGGGCCTCTTCCCGGTTCAGCTGGGGCATGTAAATCGGGTCCATCGGGACCATCCGTACCCGCTGCCTGCTGTACCCGTCGGTAGACGCGTTTGAAAGGTTGTGGCCGACCGTCGATAACCCGAGGGTGTGGCTTATAATGCTCCGTTTTCCTATCTCAATTCCCGTAAAGGTTGACTGCATACTCGCCTCCTACAAATGGCGTGATATAAACATAGGGTTAGCTTCAGGTTCCGATGTTTTTCCTTTTTTACAGTACATCGTTCCTTTTCGATGGGGGAAAATTTCCTCCACTATCTCCTTCAGCGTAGTTGCCGCCGAACGGAGATATCCCTGAATTTGATTGTCCAGTGCCTGCAGCCGCAAAACCGCCACCTTCATGCTTCTAAAGGATTCGGCAAGGACCGAACGGGTCTCTTCCGGAAGTTTCTGCAAAAAGAAATAAAAACGTTCCCTGTCGTCGGCGTTGTGTATACCCCGCAGAACAGTAAGGGCGGTTTCCCGTTTTTCCTCTAAGGCTGCAATACTCTCCCCTGTTTCTTCCATCCTGCGTATGGAGTTTTCCAAATTATTCCAGTCTCTGCTTGTTACCGCGGCAAAAAGCTCTTTTTCCTCCGCAAAATAGGTATTCAGCAATTCAGTTTCTCTATCCATTATCCGGCAGAGGTCCCGGACCGGGTCCTTTTTCGAAAACATACTAACTCCTCACTTCAAGTATCGGCGTTTCGCAATTCGAAATGTAGAGTGGAATGATTGAAATCAGCAGAACTCTAATTACTCTAAAACAGAGGTAGTCTTCTATCACATTATTCGGTATAGTGGTGCGATACGTATGGATGTAAAAAACAGCAATTTCCCTGTTACCTACCTGCAAATTTTCAAATTGTGGCTTCCCTTAGCGGTAATGTGGGTCATTATGGGAATCGAACAGCCGATTATCAATGCCGTTATCGCACGGATGCCCGGGCCAAAAGAAAATTTGGCGGCCTTCGGAGTGACCTTTGCCATTGCACTCATTATCGAAGGTCCGATTATTCAGCTCCTCTCCGCCGGCACCGCCCTGTCCGACAACATGAACAACTACAGAAAACTGCTGACATTTATGCACATTATGGGCATCGGACTGACCTTTATCCATCTCATTCTCGCCGTTACCCCCCTCTACGGAGGCCTTCTCTCCACGGTAATGGGAATTCCCCCGGGGGTGATAGAAAAAAGCAGGCTTTCCTTTATTTTTCTCATTCCCTGGACGGCGGCTATCGGTTACCGGAGGCTCTGGCAGGGAGTGTTAATCCGATATAAAAACACGAAAGCCATTACGATTACCATGATTATCCGGCTTACCGTTATTGTTTTAGTTATGGGGACCGGCTATACCACCGGTTTCCTCGAAGGCGCGGAACTTGCGGGACTTGCCCTCTCGTTAGGGGTCATCAGCGGAGCACTGATCTCCTACCTATTCGTCCGCCCGATTGTTAGGAAGAAGATCCCGGCGGACCCGAAGCCCGCGGAAATTCTAGGGTGGAAACGGATTCTGCGCTTTTATTTTCCATTGGCCCTTACCTCCTTCATTACCCTGGCGGCACGGCCGATACTTACCGCCGGACTGGGACGGGCGCCGGACCCGCTGGAATCTCTCGCCGCCTGGCCCGTTATCAACAGTCTGCTCTTTGTATTTCAATCGATTGCCCTGTCGTACCAGGAAGTCGCGGTGTCCCTCCTCCCGGCGGGGGGGACCTTCTTGAAACTGAAACGGTTTACCCGGTTCATCGCCGGAGGCCTGGGGATTCTTTTTGTGCTCGTCAACGTTACGCCCCTCAGGCGCCTCTGGTACACCTACGTTGCCGGCTTGACACCGGACCTTCTCCCGTTTACCGCAATTCCGACGTTTATCCTGATTCTGCTGCCCCCGGCCGCGGGTTTTATATCCTGGTACCGCGGCATTCTTGTTACCCGGAAAGCCACCCCCGTTATTACTCAGGCGGTTGTGGTAAACAGTACCGTTTTGGCACTGACAATGCTTGCCGGGGCGAAACTCTTTCCCTTCCCCGGCGCCGTTACCGCCGCCATTGCCTTTACCGGCGCCGTCGTGGTGGAATCGGTATTTCTTCATATTCGAAGCAGGCGGTGGACGGAAAAACTACTTGCCTGATGCAGCCATGGTCTCCCGAAGCACCCGCAGGTCCTGCTGAAGGGTCCGGTTGTCCGGAACTGCCGCAAGCCCCTCTTCCAGGGCCGCTAAGGCCTTTTCGAACTGTTTGGAATTATACAAATCGGCAAATACATTATGGACCGACACCGCGTAATTGCCCCGGTATCCCTCCAGGGCCCTGACAAGCTGTGGGGCCCTGCCGATTTTTTCAATTGCCTTCTCCATTATTTCAGCGGCTTCGAGCCAATCCCGCCGGCGACCTGCCTCCTCCGCCTGTTTCCCGTAGAGAAACACCAGGAACTCCTCGTACCGTTCACGCGCCAGGTTGTCCCGTTCGAACATGGTATCGAGCAGTTCCTCCGCTTCCCGGGGAGGCAGGCTGTTGACCGCCGTGTAGGCCTTCCTGTCGTACACCAGGCCCTTTAATTCGCGGGCATACCCGCCGCCGATTATCCCCCATTCGCTCCATTCATCGATAGCGGATTCGGAAACATCATAGCGGCCTTCATCCGTTACCCGGATCGTTTCGTTGTTTGCCAGAGTGGCATAGATGTCTTCGAAAGCGTCCCCGACATTATAGCGCTCCTCTGCGTACCGGAGAAATTGTATTCCCTCGAGATACTCTCCCCGGCTATTGAGCGCGGCGGCATAATTGATAAACTCCGTAACCATGAGGCCGAATACCGTGCCGTCTCCTACAAGGGCATATCTGTCCACGGATAGGCCTACGGACTCGACGTACCGTTTCCGCTTCTGCAGCTCCGCGATACGGTTCTGCAGGATAAATGACAGCAGGGTAAGGATATCACCCCGGTCCCGTTTCGAATAATTACCGGGGGGCACGTATGTAAAACCGGTCTTGCCGAAATTGTCGGTAAACTCCCGTTTTATACCCGGGTGGAACCCGTAGGGGGAGGTCGTTTCCACATCGATGTCCCCTTTTTCGGTCCTGACGGAGCAGAAAACATGGTCGTCGGTATTAACGGTTTGCACCGGAAGCCCGACGGCCTCGGCAAGGACCGCGTAAAACACGGCCGATGAGACGCAGTTGTAGGTGCCCCGTTCCAGAACGATATCCGTCCGGGTCTGAAATTCATCGTAAGCCGTAAAAATTTGTTCATGGAGAAACTCCAAAATCAATTCACCCCGGGCATAGCTGCTTTCGGGATCGCCGCTTTCCCTAAGAAAGCTTTGAAACGCCGCTATCAGCTCTTCCGTCTCTTGCAGGTAGGGCACCGCCGCGTCCCCCGACACTCCGGACAGGAGAAATGACGCCTCGGCAAGGTCGAGGGGGCCGAAATCCCGGTAATTCTGACGTATTGGGAAAATATACTCCTCCGGAGTAAGGCGGGGGAAATCCTCCGCCCCGGCGGGGAGGGTAAAAACGACCAAGACAAAAAGGACGGCCGCGGCACGTTTTATTTCAATAAATGGTTTCATTTTTCCTCATTTTTCTGTATCTTATCTATATTACATAATTTCTATACACCTTCGCAAGGAGTTTACAATGGAAGTATATAAAGACGTAATTATTATAGGCGGCGGCGCCGCGGGCTTAAGCGCCGCGCAATACGCCGCTCGGGCAAATTTGAACGTCCTGCTGATCGAAGAAATGGCCGCCGGCGGTCAAACCCTCGTTATCGACGATTTGGAAAATTATCCCGGTTTGAATGAACCGGTAAAAGGCTACGTATTCGCGGAAACGATGGAGGCCCAGGCAAAAAAATTCGGGGCCGAAATAACACTTACCTCCGTCCATTCGGTAAAAAAAGAGGACACTGTTTTCTCCGTGGAAACCGGAAAGGGAACGTTTACCGCCTATACCGTTATCGTGGCAACCGGCGCGAAACACCGGCATCTCGGCGTTCCGGGAGAGAAAGAACTGTCCGGAAAGGGTGTTTCCTATTGTGCAACCTGCGACGGACCATTTTTCAAAGGAAGGAGGATCCTCGTTGTCGGAGGCGGCGACGCGGCCTGCGATGAAGCGATGTTTCTGAGCAAACTGTCCGACAAAATTACCATTATCCACCGGCGGGACCGTTTCCGGGCGCAAAAGGCCCTCGCCGAGCGTGTCCTGAACAATCCGAACATTAAAGTACAGTTCAATACCGTATTAAACGAAATACAGGGGGAAAACCGCGTCGAACGGGTCCTTCTTTCCCGTACCGATACCGGTGAAACCGTAACGGAAGAGATAGACGCGGTTTTTGTCTTCATCGGATCCGACCCGCAGAACCAGCTGCTTCCTGAAGTCGAAAAAGACGAGACCGGGTATGTCATTGTCAACGACGAAATGCAAACCTCCGTTCCGGGGCTGTACGCCGCGGGGGACCTCAGGGCAACACCCTTCCGGCAGGTGGTTGTAGCTGCCGCTGACGGCGCGATAGCCGCGCACTGCGCGTCCCAGTACATTGACGAGATTCGGGGTAATGCCTACGTTTAGAAGCTTCGTTGTTCTGCTCGCGGTATGTTCCTCCCTCCCGTTATACGCGGAGTCTGATTTTTTTCAGGACCTCGGCCCCGAAAAAAACGCCGAGTTTCTTCTTCGCGCTATGAGTAATGAAGAGATACTCGGCCAAACCATCATGATCGGGTTTGCCGGTACCAGCCCCTCCGAAGAGGTCTTCAGATGGATAGAGGAAAACCATATCGGCGGTATTAAAATATTCGGCTGGAACGTGGGGACCCTTCCGGAACTGGCCCGAGGTATCGGGGAAATGCAGAAGAGGGCCCTCCGCTCGAAATGGAAAATACCGCTTTTCATCGCCACCGATCAGGAAGGGGGCTGGGTACGTCATGTAAAGGAGGGAACTTCCGCCGGCATCGGAAACATGGCGTTAGGCGCGACGGGGCTGCCGTACGACGCGTACTACACCGGATATTATATCGGACAGGAGCTGAAGGCCTTAGGGATTAACATGAACTTTGCTCCCACCGTCGACCTCTATTCAAATCCGGAAGCCCACGTTATCGGTCCCCGGGCATTTTCGGACGATCCGGCAAAAACGGCGGAGCTTGCATTGGCATATTTCAAAGGGTTCCAGGCTTCCGGCATTGTAGCAACGGCAAAACATTTTCCCGGCCACGGTGACGCCCAGGTTGACTCCCATACCGATACACCCCGCATTGAAAAAAGCTTTACCGAGTTGTGGGAAAAAGACCTTCTGCCCTTCCGTCATCTAATACATGAGGGAATACCGGCCGTTATGGGGGGGCATCTCTCGTTTCCGAAAATTACCTCCGACGAGCTTCCCTCTACCATTTCCCCGTTTTTTCAAACCGAACTGCTTCGGGAACGCCTCGGTTTTAGGGGAATTGCAATTACCGACGACCTTTTAATGCGGGGAGTAACACAGACGGGGCTGCCCATCGAGGAGATCGCGGCACGGGCAATAGCGGCGGGGAATGATATCATTCTCATTTCCCGGAATTCGGAAATATACCGCACTGTTTGGGAATATATGCTGGGAAAGATGAGGTCCGACCCCGCCTTCAAGGCACGGGTCCGGGAAGCGGCGAAACGGGTTATCAGCACGAAAAGCACATATCTCCGGGGGGACGGGGCGGTCCCCTTCGTTCCCGACGCGGAGAACATCTACCGGCATATTTCCAAAGAGGATGCGCGGCAATTTTTTTTCGACCTGGCCTGCCGAAGCGTATCGGTCGTAAAAAACGGGAATATACCGTTCCAAAGCGATACACCTGAAAAAATACTGTTCGCCGGACAGTTCCATCGCTTTATACGCGCGGGGACCGACCGGTATCCCGGGGCCGCACAATATTATTTTCCCTACGATCCGTTCTACGCCGCCGACAGGGACCATATCGAAGGCTTGAAGAAAATTCTCCCCCGTTACGATGTACTGATCTTTTGCCTGGCAAACCCGAACAGCGCTGGGGTGCTGCAGGGGCTGCGGGAAACAATAGAAGCCCATGATATTACCTGCATTGCCTTTTCCGTCCTCAGCCCCGCCTATCTGTACGAATTTCCCTGGATCGATTCTTCCCTTGCCGTCTACGGCTTCGGAGAAGAATCATTTCAGGCCGGTTTCGCCGTCTTAAAGGGCGATTTTACTCCCGAAGGAACGTTTCCGATCAATTTTGACGGGTTCTATAACAACTGATGAAGTGGGAACTTGCAGCCGAAAAAAACCTGAATGAAATACTCCGCTTCCTTCTTCCCCGTGAACATTTCTGCACCGCCCTGACATCGAAATTTTACACCGAAAGCGGCGCCGTTTGGCCGAAAGACAAACCTGTAATATCGGTACTGCGGCACAACGGCGTAATAGAAGCGGTGATGTACCTGTCCCGAAGAGGCTTGGCACTTCCGGTGTTCTCCGAAACCGCGGAACTGCATCCGGCGGCAGGGGCCCCTCCCCTGTTCCTGCGGAAACAGATCAAAAAAATTCATACCTGCATCGGCACCCGCCGTGTGGTGGAGATACTGGAAAACTACGCGGGGAAGCGCAAACATATGGTCCGCTACTACCTCATGGTACAGTCCGGACCGGTTTCCTCTTCCCTGCGAGGCGTCGGCAGCATTCAGGTCCGGCGGGCGGGACCCGAGCACTCGGACCTCCTTTTCCCGCTCCATGAGGGATATGAAAAAGAAGAAGTTCTCATTACACCGGAAAATTTCAACGAAAAATTTCACCGGCTGCTTTTAGAGAAAAATTTAGCCGCGCACATGATTTTTTTCGCCCTCTACGAGGGAACACCGGCGGCCACGGCGGGAACAAACGCGATAGGGTTTTCCTGGTGTCAGTTAGGCAGTGTCTACACCGCGCCTGAGCTGCGAAAGCGGGGAATAGCGACGGTCCTGGTTGCGAAAGTGTGCAGTGAAATAAACAAGCTGAATAAAAAAGGGTGCCTGTATGTAAAACAGCACAACCCCGCCGCCCTGGCCCTTTACAGAGGTCTCGGGTTTACCAGTGTCGATGAGTACCAAATATCCTATTTTTCATGATCCGCGTTTCATTGACCAGTGCCCGTGAACATGATGTAATGAGCACAGCATGAAGAAAAACAATTTTTCAATATTGATGATTACCAGCGAAGCAGTCCCCTACGCGAAATCCGGGGGGCTGGGGGATGTGGTTTCCGCCCTCTCGAAGGAACTCCGCAAAGCCGGACATGATGTACGGATTGTACTGCCCCGGTACTACGACATCGACAAAGGGCAACTAAAACTCCTTTCGGGGCCCCTCGGGGTACCCGTAGGCTTCGGACAGGAGTGGGTGAGTGTATATACAACCACCCTCCCGGGATCGGAGGTCCCCGTTTATTTTCTCGACCACGAAGGTCTTTTCGGCCGGAAGGGGATATACGGGCCGTCTCCCGACGAAGAATATCCCGACAATTCGAAGCGGTTTACCCTCCTCTCCAGGGGGGCCTTTCAGCTGTGCAGGAAGCTGCAGTGGATACCCGAAATTATGCATGCCCATGACTGGCCGGCGGCCCTTGTCCCGGTTTTTCTCTACACCTGGGAACGGAAAAGGGAATTCGCCGATACCGCGGGAGTTTTTACCATTCATAATTTAGGCTACCAGGGGATATTTCCCAAGCAGGATATCCATTACTCCCAGCTTAGCTGGGAACATTACCATGAAAGCGGATTCGAATTTCACGATAAACTCAATTTTTTGCAGGCGGGACTGAAAAATGCCGACATCCTCACTACCGTCAGCCCCGGTTACGCCGGGGAAATCCAGGAGCCGGAAAATGGATTTCAAATGGACGGTATCCTCCGTCACCGGAAAGGCGACCTTTTCGGGGTCCTCAACGGTATCGACTATTCAATATGGGACCCTACTGCCGATCCGCATCTTCCATATCATTATTCCGCGCAGGACAGCGGAAACAAACACAAAGTAAAACAAGAACTGCAGAAACACTTCGGCCTGCCCGTAGACGGCCGCGTTCCGGTCATTTCGATGATAACCAGGCTGGTGGACCAGAAAGGGATCGGGGCCCTGGCCGGACCGTCTTACGGCAGCCTGTATAAAATATGCTTTGAACTGGCTCTGCAGTTTATTGTCTTAGGAACAGGTGAAGCCTGGTGTGAAAAGGAGCTCCGGAATCTGGCATCAAAACTGCCGAACCTGCGGGTCCATATCGGCTACAGCAGCGAAACGGCCCATCTCATCGAGGGCGGCAGCGATTTTTTTCTCATGCCCAGCAAGTACGAACCCTGCGGGCTGAACCAAATGTACTCACTCCGCTACGGCACCCTCCCCATTGTCCGGAGGACCGGCGGGCTTGCCGATACGGTGGACAATTACAATCAGGAAACCGGAAAAGGAACGGGTTTTATCTTTGACAATTTAACGCCTGAAAGTATCTTCGACACCGTCGGCTGGGCGGTATGGACCTGGTATAATAAACCCGATCACATCGCGGGCATGCGGAAGGCGGCGATGGAAAAGAGATTTTCCTGGGAAAAGAGCGCGGCACAATACGGTGAGATCTATCAGTGGGCTTTAGACCGGAAAAGCGGAAGATTCCCCCGGGTATGGTAGCCCCCCCCACGGCATCCTTAAACGGCACTTTCCGCTTGCCGCAGCTTCCGTACCAGCCGATTTCGCCGGTACAGAAGTGCTGTTTCGGAAGTTTCGCCTGTACGCGCGCAGCCGCCTACCTCACGAAGGCGGTTAACATAAACGAGGGCCTTCGCGTAATCTTTTACCCGGTGTTCGTAGTATTTCGCCAGTTCCAAACCCGCCCGGGGAAGCGGCTGTCCTTCCCAGATCTTCTTCCAAACCGGTACGGCCTTCTCCACGCTGCCGGTGCGCTTATACCAAAGCCCCAAAACCGTCCCCGCGGCGGCGGCTCCCCGTGCTGATTCCCGCTCAAGCAGCTCCAGTCCCCGGCTGTCTCCGTGTTCGAGAAGTACCCGTGCCAAGGCCGCCGGGTCCGCCGATGAGGGCGCAAGGGGATCTGAACAGAGAGTATGAAAATGGAGAAGCAGGACCGCGAGCGAAACAATGTCCTGCTTATTATGTCTGAAAACACCTTCGAGCACGGGAAACGAACGGGTCCGCAAAAACGTGAAATAATATTCCGGGACCTCCCGCCCGGGGATGTCCCCTGTCCGTTCTATACCGAGGACCTCCCGCTCAACAACGGAGAGGGAACAGGATGGGAGCCGGCTTTTCCACAGCCGCCGTACCGGGTATAACAGGTCCGCCTGGGAGGAAAACTCCGCCTCCATGCCGTTACAGATAAACCGCGAACGGAGAAGGCTGCTGTCGAAGGTTTTTCCGTTGTAGGAAACGTAAACGGCGTTATTATCGAACTCTTCCGCGAATATCTTGAGCATCTCCCGTTCCCCGGGAAAGTCGGCGAGAAAATACTGCCGGACCCGGAGACAGCCGCCGCTGTACCGGCCGGTCCCGATAAGAAAGGCGATTGTTCCGGCACCTCCGGAAAGTCCTGTGGTTTCGGTATCGAAAAAAATACAGTCCTCGGGAATGATATCCTCACCTAACAGCGGGGCCGTTCGGCATTTTTCGGGCATTGAAAACGGGACCCGGTATTCCCGAATAAAAACATAGTCCCCCGCCCGGTTCCACTCCGGAGGCACTCCGCTGAAGACGGGTTTCTTCCCCGCTGACGGTTTATGTGCCGGAGCCGCGGAGCTGTTTCGGATATAGGAAAGCCGTTTTGACAGTTTATTGGCATTCATGAAGAAACCGTACAACTCCCTCTTTCGGATCGATTTCGGACCCCGTCCCCTCGGGGCCGATACAGGAGGGGCAGCCCCGGGAACAGGGGCACTGGCCGACCAATTCCTCCGCGGCCTCCAGGATAAGGCGCACATGATGACACGCCAAGAAGCCGAGGCCATTTACGACGCCGGCAAGGAAACC
>CAZSGZ010000042.1:13082-19143 GCA_964606455.1 uncultured Spirochaetales bacterium | reverse complement strand
AGACAGGATCATGCCCGCGGTCGAGAAAGGGGGATCTATTCCGGAATTGGACCACAGTGTCCACCCCGATATCGACTGGCCGACCTTTTGCGAATACTTGGATTATTTAACGAAACGCCTCGGCTGGGGATAATGAAAGCCGAAGCACAATAAAAGAAACGGAGGAAGGAATGGTACCGGAAAAATTACGTAAACCCGACGTAAACAGATTATTGGCGGTAATGAAGGGAGAAATACCCGACAGAGTACCGATTTTCGAGATATTAATTGAACCGAAAAACGTACAGGCCGTTTTAGGGAAAGATGTGGGAAGTACGATGGCGGCTTCGAGAGGCTCGACCGATACCGTCGGAGTCGCGCCTCCGATGGACCCGAAAGATTTCATGCAGATCTGCAATACCGTCAGTATGGATGCCATGACCCTGGAAGCGTTGTGGACACCGCTGAAGTACAGGGATGAGAAGGGCGATCTCCATGTTGTTACCGACGGCAGGATAAAGGACTGGGAAAGTCTTGAAAAAGCGATCAAGCCGGATTACGAAACCGATCTCAAACCGCGGCGGGAAATTATCCGTAATTACGTGAAGGCCGCGCGGGGGACCGGGATTGGAGTAGATTTGTGCTTCGGCGCGTTTTTTCAGTGCTGCTATTTCTTTTTGTGTGAATTCAATACTTTTTTACTGAAGGCCTACGAAGACCGGGAGTTTGTCGAAACACTGATGGACATCTGTATCGATTACTACATCGAGCTTGCGGAAATGGGTATAGAGGAGGGCATCGACTTTCTCTTCTTTGCCGACGATATTGCGTTTAAAACGGGGACTTTCATGGAGCCGAATTTTTTCAAGGAACTCTGGCTGCCGCGGGCGAAACGGCTTTTAGAACCGGCGAAACAGGCCGGAATTCCGATTATGTTTCACAGCTGCGGCAACGTTACCGACATTATGGACAGCATTATTATGGAAATGGGAATCGATGTTTTAAATCCCATCGAACCCTATTCCATGGACATTTTCGACATCAAAAAGAAGTACGGTGAGAAGCTGACGATTAGCGGAAACATAGATATCGCGGGTCCGCTGGCTTTCGGGACACCGGAAGAAGCTGCCGAGGAGGTCCGAATGAAAATGGAGAGGCTAAAGCCCGGCGGGCGGTATATTTTATCGACGAATCACAGTATTATGGACGATATTCCCCCGGAGAATTACCGGGCAATGGTGGAAACCGGGCTGGAACTCGGGGTATACAATTAATGGTGTATACAATTAAAATGTATATGCGGTGAAACAAAATGTGTATGGAAAACCGGAACGACTGGTGGTAAAATTTTGCAGGCGTTTTTAAAATTTGATTCTAACACTCTGCAAAAATAATGAGAGTGTAGAATAATATATTTATTAATCCACAAGGAGGATTTGTATGAGAAAAGTACTTGTATTGGTACTCGTGCTGTTGATGTGCGGTTTTGTTGTATTTGCCGGCGGTAAGCAGGAAGAGACGACAGAAGAAACAAAAGAAGAAGCAGCGGCAGCAGAAACAAAAGAGGATGATGAAATCATTATTGGTTTCAACAACGGATCAACGACGGTAGATTTCCTGCGTCAGGTCGGGGAGAGCATGGAACGTGCCGCCAAAGAGCATGGAGTAAAACTGCTCGTGGCGGAATCGAACTTCGATCCCGAAAAAATTCTGCCGAATGTCGACAACATGCTGCTGCAGGGCGCGGACCTCATCGTCGACTTTAACGTTAACGCGGAAATCGGCGGAAGCTTAGTCGATTACTGCGGTCAGCAGGGTGTTCCCGTCATCGGGATCGACGTTAAGTACGTGGGAGTAGACGGAGAGGAAGGCTGGTTTTTCGGCGCGAACAATCAGCAGGCCGGTGAAGTAGCGGGCGCGGGCCTTGCGAAAGCGGTTAAAGAACAATGGGACGGAGAAATTGAACAGGCGCTGTTCTTCTTCAACAGCGAAAACGGCCCCGTCGTGCGCCTGAGAATGTCGGGAATGATCGACGGTATGCGGGCTAACGGGATCGATGTTCCGGAAAGCAAGGTCGAATGGATTGAGATGGGCGGCGGCGGTTCCGACACTACCCTCGTTGCGAACCAGAAGATGACCGACTGGCTGACGGCCCACCCCGACCTGCGCAAGATTGTGGTTGGAACGGTAAACACCGAAACCGGCCAGGGCGTATTTTCAGCAGTTCAGGCAGCGGGCCGCGATTCGGACGTTCTGCTTGCAACGAACAACAACGGAATGCAGACATTGGCCGCTTGGGAGCAGGGAGAAAACTGCTGGCTCGGCGGTACCGCCTACTATCCGACTCAGTACGGCGACTATATCATTCCCTTGGCCCTCGATATCTTAGCGGGAAAAAATCCCGACAAGATGCAGACCATGGAACATGAGTTCCTGACCAGGGAAGATATTGACAAAGTAATCGAGGAAAACAGCTAAACAAATTTCATCGATGCGGGTCGCGGGGCGGCCCGCGTCGATATTCCTACTATATTTTTGGAGTGCATGGTGATAATGGAAGAAAGCGGGAATACTGAATTCATTCTGGAAATGAAAAAAATCGTGAAACAATATCCCGGTGTTCTTGCGCTGGATGAGGTGGACCTGGAAATCAAGAAAGGCGAGGTGCTGGCGGTTATCGGGGAGAATGGCGCGGGGAAATCGACGCTGATAAAGGTCCTCTCCGGGGCCGTTCATATGGATTCCGGAGAAATTATTCTAGACGGGAAAGTAGTTCCTCCGGACGCGATACCGAAAGAAAGGATGGATTTCGGCATCGCGACCATCTATCAGGAATTGAATTACTTAAATGAGATGACCATCGCGGAAAACCTGTTTATCGGCGCGGTCCCTGTAAAAGGGAGAATGAAGCGGGTTGATTATCAGCGAATGAAAAAGGAATCGGAAGAGCTTATCCGCTCGTTTAATTTGGATTACGACCCCTTTACAATTGTCAATGAACTTACGGTAGCTGAAAAACAAATATTAGAAATTTTACGGGCGGTTTCGAAAGACGTGAAAGTCCTGATAATGGATGAACCTACATCTTCGTTAAATGAGGTGGAAACAAGACGCCTGTTCGAATTTATCGAAGATTTAAAGAAAAAAGGAGTTTCCATTATCTATATTTCCCATAAGCTCGATGAAGTATTCACCATTGCCGACCGTGTTCAGGTAATGCGGGACGGAAAACGGGTCGGAGTACTGGATTTGAATACAACATCGACATCCGAGTTAGTGGAACTGATGGTCGGCCGCGCGATCGTGGATATGTATCCGAAAGAGGAAGCACAGATCGGCGATGAAATGCTTCGCGTGGAAAACCTTACCTGCAGCTTTGCAAAAAATGTCTCATTCGATATACGAAAAGGGGAAATACTCGGTTTTTTCGGACTTGTCGGCTCCGGCCGGGTCGAAGTCGTTGAAGGTCTGCTGGGTTTGCGGGCGGTCCGTTCCGGAAAATTCAGTATCGAAGGAAAAGAGGTAACAATTGAGAGCCCCCTTGAGGCGAAAAAACACGGAATAGCATACATTCCAAGCGACAGAAAGCAGGACGGACTTATCCTGATCCATTCGGTAAAAGATAACCTAACGGTAACGCAGATCGATGAACTTGGAAGAGGCATCGGTATCGATTCAAAAAAAGAGAAAGAGTACTGTGATACATGGATAGAAAAGCTTAACATCAAGACACCTTCGCGGCAGACAATTATCGAATCGTTAAGCGGAGGTAATCAGCAGAAAGTAGTTATCGCGAAATGGCTGTTGACCAATCCGAAGGTCCTCATCATGAATGACCCGACGAGAGGAATCGATGTCGGCGCAAAGGTTGAGATTTACACGGTAATGGAGGAGCTTTGCAAAGAGGGGATTTCCATCATCATGGTGTCCGCGGAATTACCGGAGGTCATGGGAATTACGGACAGAATGTTAGTTTTCACTGACGGAACAATAGCCGGTGAATTTAAACGAAGCGAATATGATCAAAATAAAATATTGCATTTGGCGGTGAAATAAGATGACGACGAACGAAAATACAGATACGGGAAGTTCAATACGTAAATTCGGGAAAAGAGTTTGGGATTTGGGAAATATTTTAAGTTTGGCGATAGCGCTGGTGCTGCTGTCGGCTGTCTGGGCCGCGTTATCTCCCTATTTTTTCACGCTCAAAAATATCATGAACGTTCTCATGTTTGCGTCTATATTGGCGATTCGAGCATCGGGCTTGACCGTTGCGATGATAACGGGGGGACTCGATATTTCGCAAAACGCAATCGGGGCGGTTACCGCCCTTTTGTGCGCGCTGATAAGTATCGCGGGGGCACCTTTCTGGCTTGTCATTATACTGGTAATCGGTCTGGGATTGTTGATGGGAGTTATAAATGCAACACTGCACGCCGTCTTGAAAATTGCTTCGATTATCGCGACATTAGGTACAATGCAGATATTCCGGGGAGTTGCATGGCTGATTAAGGACGCTACGGTAATGGTCAAAGATCCCATAATTCTCATGCTCGGCAGGGGCAGACTCTTCGGCGTTGTCCCCTATGTTACCATTATTGCCATTGCAATTCTCGCAATTACCTACTATCTGTTGAAATTCACCTCCTTTGGCAGGAAGGTGTATATGGTCGGCGGCAACGAGCATGCAAGTTATCTTTCGGGGATAAACGTAAAAAGAATCAAGTTTACCGCCTTCGTTATAAGCGGGATTACCGCCGGCATCGCCGGTTTTCTCCTTGCGGCGCAGGTCGGGGCAGCTCTGCCTCAGTCGGGCTCGGGGACGGAAATGACTACGATCTCGGCGGTAATACTCGGAGGCATCAGTCTGTCCGGCGGAAAAGGGAAAATGGCCGGCATTATCCTCGGTATTTTAATACTGCAGACAATCAATAACGGGTTGACTCTCTTGAGTGTCAATGCGTATTTCCAGATGGTCGTAAGCGGTTCCGTACTCTTACTTGCCGTAATGATAGACATTATCCGAAGCGGTGCTTTGAAGAAACAATAATATTACCGGGGAGGTTGACGATGACAAGAGCTGCTTTCAAAATGAAACTGAAAAAAGGGTACGAAGAAGAATATAAAAAACGGCACGACGAGATATGGCCTGAACTGTCGAAAGCCATCTCGGACGCCGGAATTTACGACTACAGCATTTATCTGGACGAGGAAACCCTGACCCTCTTCGCGTTTCATAAAACCACCGAAGGGGACACCGCCGATTCTTTAGCGGAACTGCCTATTGTCCGGAAATGGTGGGATTACATGGCGGATATTATGGATGTCAATCCCGATAATTCTCCCGTATCCGTACCGCTGCGGGAAGTTTTTCACATGGACTAACGAAAAACGTTATGACGCCGAAAGAACGCGTTTACCACGCTTTTAAAAAACGGGACGGGCTGCCGGACATGGTGCCGATCGAGTTCGATCTCTGCCGTCAGCTGACCGACCGCTTCGGGAAAGAATTGGGAATCGAGCCGGATTACGCTCCGTCGTATTATGAGGATTTGACGTACCGGATTTCAGCCAATGAGATCCGTACGAAGATGGGCAGCGACTGTGTTGTCGTCGGAGGTACCATAGCCGAAGGCTTTAAGCCGGAATGCATAAAGGACGACATTACAACGAATGAGTTCGGCATGCACATGAAACCGACGGACCTCTACGTCGAAGTCGTCAAGGCCCCGCTGGAAAATGCGTCCTCCGTTGAAGATATCGAAAATTTTTCCTTCCCCGACCCGAATGCACCGGGAAGGTTTGAACACGCGAAGCGGGACATCGACCGTTTCGGAAAGGACTATTTCATCATCGGCGAGGCGGAGCTGTCGCTGTTTGAACTTGCATGGCACATGACCGGAATGGAAAAGTATCTGCTGGCAATGGCCATGGAGGAGCCCTGGCTTGTTAAGCTTGACGATTGGGCCGAGTACTGGAGCACCGAGCTGGCAAAACAGCTTACAGCCCTCGGTGTGGACGCCATATGGTTCGGTGAGGACTTAGGCAGCCAGACGTCGACCCTTATTTCACCCGACATGTG
>CAZSGZ010000042.1:0-13072 GCA_964606455.1 uncultured Spirochaetales bacterium | reverse complement strand
AAGCCGCGCTGGCTGCGGATGATCGAAGAAGTCCGGAAAATCAATCCGGACATTATCATCATGATGCATTCCGACGGTGCCGTTGCTCCGCTTATCGAAGACTGGGTTGAAATGGGAATCGACGTGTACAACCCGGTACAGCCGAATGTTCCCGGTTCCGATCCCGAAGAGCTTAAATCAAAATACGGCGACAAGATTTGTTTCTTCGGCGGAATAGACCAGCAGGAACTTCTTCCAAAGGGAGATCCGTCGGCTATTAAAGAAGAAATTGAATTCCGGGAACGGATCCTGGGTCGTGACGGGGGCTACCTGCTTGCTCCCGCACACATCATCCAGGCGGACGTGAGCCCGGAAACTGTTAGAACCATGATTGACGCCGCCCGGGAATTCGGAACATATTGACATTTCCGATGGTCATCGGACCCGGATAGAGATACTGAAATAATACACAAAGGAAAGGAACTATGAATATCGAGCAGAATTACAAATACGCGAAGGAACAATACGCCGAAAAGGGTGTTGATACGGACAAGGCCCTGAAGGAGCTGCAAAAGGTACCGCTGTCCCTGCACTGCTGGCAGGCGGATGATGTGGGCGGTTTCGAGCATGCAGGGGCGGAGCTCGACGGCGGCGGGATCGCGGTAACCGGCAACTATCCGGGGAAGCCGCGGACCCTCGATGAAATGAGAAGCGATTTGGAGAAGGTCTACTCCATTATCCCCGGGACCCACCGCCTGAATCTTCATACCCACTACGGCGATTTCGGCGGGAAACCGGTGGACCGGGACGAAATTGAACCGAAGCATTTCGATTCCTGGATTACCTGGGCACGGAAGAACAAGGTGAAGCTCGACTTTAATTGTACGGTTTTTTCCCATCCCCTTTCCGACGACGGTTTTTCTTTAAGCAGTAAAAACACGAAGCAGCGCGGTTTCTGGATAGAGCACGTGAAGCGGGCCCGGGAAATCAGCGCCCATCTCGGGCGGAAGCAAAAGAGCTCATGCATTCACAATATCTGGCTGCACGACGGCATGAAAGACCTCCCTGCCGACCGGATGGGCTACAGGAAACTGCTGATGGATACCCTCGATGATATTTTCAGAAAAAAATATCTTGAAAAGGAGATGAAAGACGCGGTGGAATCGAAACTCTTCGGCATCGGCAGCGAAGCCTTTGTCGTGGGGTCCCACGAATTTTATCTTGCATACGCGCTTACCCGGAAGAAGATGCTCTGTCTCGACATGGGGCATTTTCATCCTACAGAATCGGTGGCCGATAAAATTTCATCAATCCTGCTTTTTTCGAAGGAGCTTCTGCTTCATGTTTCCAGGCCCATCCGCTGGGACAGCGACCACATCGTTATCTTGAACGACGACGTAAAAAACCTGTTTCAGGAACTGGTGCGGAGCAAGCGTCTGAAGGATGTGTACATCGGACTCGATTTTTTTGACGGAACACTGAACAGAATCGGCGCTTATGCAATCGGCGCCCGGGCTTCCCTGAAAGCACTGCTGCAGGCGATGCTGGAACCGCGGAAACAGCTGGTCACGTACGAAAAGGCCGGGAATTACTTCGCCCGGCTTGCACTTATGGAGGAGATGAAAACCATGCCCTTCGGTGCGGTATGGGATTACTACTGTTCTACCATGAACGTTCCCTTGGAGAAAGAGATTATTCCGGTGGTCCTCGATTATGAAAAGACAGTGCTGAAAGAGCGGGAACAATAGTTATGTCCCTGAAAGAACTGATAGAAATATCAAGAGAGTACGGCAAGGACCCCCAGTATGTTCTTGCAAACGGCGGAAATACATCCTGGAAAAATGATGACGTCATGTACGTGAAAGCATCGGGAGTTTCCCTCGGAGATATCGGCGAATCCGGGTTCGTACAGATGAGCCGGGAGAAACTATCTGCGATTTGGCAAAAAACCTATCCCGAAGACGCGGACACGCGGGAAGAGGAAGCGTTAGCGGACCTCATGGATGCGCGCCTGCCCGGCTCGCCCATGCGGCCAAGCGTCGAGGCACTTTTGCACGCTCTGTTCCCCCAGGCGTATGTGGTCCACCTGCACCCGGCGCTCGTAAACGGCATGACCTGCGGGCGGGAAGGCCGGCAGGCGGCGGGAAAGCTGTTCGGAGACAGAAGTGTCTGGGTGCCGGTGGTCAATCCGGGGTATATTTTGGCAAAAACGGTGAAAGATATTATCGATGAATATACCGCTTCGGGGAACGATTTCCCTGAAATCGTATTTCTGCAGAACCACGGTGTTTTCGCGGCCGCCGATACGGCAGAAGGGATCCGGGGTATCTACGAAGACATTATGACGGCATTAGGCGGATATGTAACGGATACACCCGATCTGTCGGAAGTTCCCGCCGGGGAAATTGACCGGGAGGAAATAGTCCGCTGGAAGGATGCAGTGAAATCAGTGTTGGAAAAGAGCGAATGCCGATTCCTGGTAAACCGCGAAATCCGCCGGCTGGCGGAATCGAAAGAAGCTTTTACGCCTATTTCTTCTTCCTACACGCCGGACCACATCGTGTATTACGGCCACAAGCCGCTGTTCATTGAAGCGGGGAAGGGCGGCACTGCCGAGGAGCGGATCACGGCCGCCTTAGCGGAATACCGGAAAGAGTATCCCGACAATCCGCCGAGGATAGTCGCCGTGGAAGGGCTCGGCATGTTTGCCGCCGGAGATTCGGCTAAGCGGGTGGAGCTGATGCTCGATTTAGTACAGGATGCGGTAAAAATTTCGGTTTACAGCCGCTCCTTCGGCGGGCCGCTTTTTATGCCGAAGGACAAAATCGATTTTATCGTCAACTGGGAAGTGGAAAAGTACCGGAGTTCCATGCAGGAAAAATAAACGGGTCCCGCGGCCTCTTTTACATACACGACTCATGCCAGCAGGAAGGACTGATGCCGGTCTTTTTCTTGAAAAGCCTGGAAAAATAGTACTGGTTCTCGAAAGCCAAATCATGGGCGATTTCTTTCACGGCGTATGCTCCTGTTTCCAAAAGCTCCTTTGCCTTGTTGATCTTCAGATTGAGGTAGTACTGATACGGGGACTGGCCCGAGTAATTTTTAAAAATTGAGCGGAAGTGAGTGTAGCTGATTCCCAAATGACGGGATATTTCCTCCATATCCAGGTTCCCGAAGAGGTGGTCCTCCATCATCAAACGTGCCTTCTGCACCAGCTGTTCCGTTTCGCTTCCCTGGTTACGCTGGTGGCTGAAACTCAAGCTGTACGCCAGAAGCCGTATGACCGAACCCGCCAGCTTCGGCTGAAAACCCGGGGGTTCCCGTTTTGCAGTTTCAAACATCTCCTGAAACAGGTGGACCATGGTGGAATTAATTCCAATGTCTACCGCCGGCCGGCCGGTGGACAGGACCCCGTTAGACAGGAGGGCCTCCCCGTATTCACCCCGAAAACCCACCCAGTATTCGTCCCAGCCGGTATCGAGGTCCGAGGCATACCGATGCCATACGCCGGGAAAGACAAAGAAACCGGTGCCCGGTGTTATGTTATAATCCCCCTGCTTCATCCGAAGTTCTCCCTGTCCTTCGGTAATATAGACGAATTGAAATTCGTTCAAAATCCTGCCGGATGTGCCCACGGAGCGATATTCCGGCGGATGCTGTTTTTTGCCCGGCGGATAGACCGTACCGGGCGGTATCTTCCGCATCCCTAAGGTGGTGCAGTACAGCTGCCACAGGGTGTCGGTATCGTTGTGCGGCAGGTATTTTAGAAAGTATCCGTCTCCGCCATTTTTCATATGCCGTTTCAACTTTTGACTGTAGCGGAGAACCGCTGTTTTGTAAAGTTCGGCATTTCGGAATGGATATGCACTTTGTCATTTTGTCTATGGCGGGCGCAGGGCTGGAGGGGTAGAATACCGATATCGTATAATGGAGGGTGGAATGACGGAACTTGAACGGTTTACGAGGACCATGAACTTTGAAAAGGACGTTCCCGCGCCGAAGTGGGAATTCGGATACTGGGGCATGACGGTGGACAATTGGTACGAAGAAGGGCTGCCGAAACACACATATCCTAAAATTACCGATGAAATTACGACACCTACGGCGTCTCTCTACGCGCCCTGCTGGCAGTCGATTAAAACCGGAAAGCTGCCTGCCGGGATAGCCGTTTTGGGCGGAGGGCTCTACTATCCCACCCAGGCATTCCTTCAGGATTACGACGTCCGGAAAGAGCTGAATATGGACTACGGCCAGCGGCTTGTGGATGTAAACCTTTTGTTTGATCCGATGTTTGATCTGGAAATATTCGAAGAGGACGATCAGTTTCTCGTATACCGGGACTTGGACGGTGTTGTCCGCCGTTTCGAGAAGCACACCGGCGTTATTCCCGTGGGGTGGGAGAACATCATCAAGGACAAAAAAAGCTGGGAAAAACTGAAGGACGAGAGAATCAACCTGAAAGATGTCAGCGGCAGGTTTCCCGCAAACTGGAATTCCCTGCTGGAAGAATACCGGAATAGGGACTTTCCGCTGGTCTTAGGCGGTTATCCCCATGGATTTTTCGGTACCCAGGCACACCTGATGGGATATGAAAAACTGTTTTACGCCTACACGGATACGCCCGAGCTGGTGCACGACATCAATTCCACCTTCTGCGATTTGTGGATAGCGGTATATGAAGAGGTTCTCGCACAGACAAGCGCCGATATGTGCGTTATCTGGGAGGACATGTCTTCCGGGACCGGGTCGATGGTCCCGCCCTACATGATACAAGAGTTTATGTCTCCCTACTATAAGCGGCTGACGGATTTTCTCAAAGGGAAGGGCATCGACATTATTTTTATCGATACCGACGGCTACTGCCACGACCTTATCCCCGTTTACATGGAGGCGGGAATTACCGGTATGTATCCTATCGAAGCCACCTGCGGGATGGATGTGGTTCGTGTGCGGAAAGAGTTCCCCGACTTGAAGATGATGGGCGGGGTGCCGAAGATGGAAATCCGCCACGGCCGGGACCGGATCGACGAAATCCTCGAACCGGTGGAGGAGGCCTTCAAGGGAGGCGGCTATATCCCCTTCGGCGATCACCTCATTCCCCCCGAAATTCACTGGGAAGATTTCAAGTATTACCGGACAAAGCTGAACAAAATTATCGCCGGGGGATGAGTCCCGGCAGCCCGTATCAGCTCCAGGTCCAGGAGGGACTCCGCTTTTCCAAAAACGCCGACACGCCTTCCCGGGCATCGGGATGAAGGCATAATTCCGCAAAGAGTTCACTCATTCCGTCCAGGGCTTTGTGGTATTGCTCTCCGAAAAAAGCGTAAATCCCCCGCTTTCCCGTCTGGACCGCCAGGGGGCTCTTGTGCGTCAGTTCTTCGGCGAATTTAAACGTTGCCTGTTCCAAGTCGCTGTCCGGGACCACCCGGTTAATCAGTCCGAGGCCGCATACCTCTTCCGCTTCCATGATTTCGCCGGTCAGTACCATTTCAAGGGCCTTTTTCCGTCCCACGCTCGGAATAATTGCACCTGCCGGACCGAGACAGATCAGGCCCACATTGACTGCCGTCGTACCGAAGCGCGCCCCGTCGGCGGCAATGGTGAAATCACATGCAAATGCAAGTCCGGCCCCGTTTGCAACCGCGTATCCTGCAACGGATGCAATGACCGGTTTTTTCATTCTGGCAATTGTGTGATTGTGTTCGTCCATGTTCCGGATAAATGCAAGATATTCCTCCGGTGTTTTTTCGTCGAATTGACTCAGGTCGATGCCGAAGGAAAAATGTTCGCCCTCGGCCCTGATGATTACCGCCCGCACGGCCGGATCTTCGTCGAAGCGGCGAAGTGCGTCGTTCAAAGCCCCGGCAAAGGGTACCGTAAAGGTGTTTTTCGCTTCCGGCCTGTTCAGGGTAATAATTCCGACTTTGTCCCGCTTCTCTGTTTTTATTTCTTCGTTGTTCTGCATAAGGAATAAAGTATACCCGGGGAACCGCCCTTGGTGAAGTGTGTTTCAAGACAGTCTGTTTCTCTCCTGCCACCCCTTCGGGGAGATGCCTGTCTTGTTTTTAAAAATCCGTGAAAAATAGTACTGGTTCTCAAAGCCCAGCTTGTAGGCTGTTTCTTTTACGGTCAATTCTCCCGTCTGCAGAATCTGCTTTGCCTTATTGATTTTCATCTGCAGGAAATACTGATACGGAGAAAGCCCTGTATAGCTTTTAAATATCCCCCGGAACCATCCGTAATCGACCTTCAGCGATTTTACAATTTCATCCATGCCGAGGGAGGTGTAGAGGTTTTCTTCAAACAGGATGCGGGCGCTGCTGATGAGTTTGTCCGTTTCCGATCCCTGTTCTTGTGACGTAGAAAAACTGAGTATTTTTGCAATCAGGTTGATAACCACGGAGCCGCAGCGGTGCTGAAAAGCGGGCGGCTGGTTATCGGCGAGGTCACGTATTTCATGAAAACCTTCGACCAGCTCGTTCCGAACCCCGGTTTTGTATACGGGCTGATTTTTCGTTATGAATCCCCGTTTTACCAGATGCTCCGGATATGCACCTGAAAACCCTACCCAGTATTCGTTCCAACCCGAGTCGATATCGGGACAGTACCAGTGGGGAACACCGGGAAGCAGAAAAAAGGCGGTCCCTTCGGTAATTCGAAACAATTCGCCTCCGGAAAAAAAAGCGCCCCGGCCTCTGGTAATGTACAGGAGCTGAAACTCTTCGAGCACCCTCCCTTTTCCCGGCTCTTGCCAATTGCTGACATAGGAATCGGGATGTTCCTTCGGCCGCAGTGGATACTCCGTCGTGCCCGGGGTATAGACGGAGGACCCGAAGCAGGTGCAGTAAATCTGCCATTCGATATCTTCCTTGCTTACCGTGAAATATTTGCACAATGCCGAGGGTTCCGTGTATGTCAGCACGTCTCCATTATACAGAATTTCGGCACAAGAGGGTATATTTCAGATCCCGAAGGTCGATTTTACCATGTCGGTCCACTGCCGCAGCCGTTTTTGCTCCCTGCCCACGGTGTAGAGGTCCCGTATCAGCAGTTCGGTGTTGCAGTTGTTCCGCTTCGTTGCCTCCCAGGTTTTCCGCATGTCTTCACGCATCAGGTCCCAGTCCGGGTTCGCCCCGCTCATATACGCCGGTGTCGGTTTCCGGGAATACACGATCCTTTCTCCCAGTTTTTCCGCCATAAAGTCGAAATCCGCCCAGCCGGATATGGAAACGGCACGGAGATTCGGTACCGCATCCATCAGCATGTCGATCCGGTCGTCCACCGGCTCGCAGCAGCCGTAGTATACATAACCGAATTCCCGGGAAAGCCGTGCAAGGTATGGGAGCACGAATTCCTTGTACATGTCCGGGGAAATGATCATACTCTCCTGCGATTCCGGCCACCCCCAGCAGTGTTTCAGGGTCACGTCACCGGTGTAGTCGGGACCAGGCAGATCGGAAACATAGCCGTAAAACCTCGGTCCCGCCATCTGGTTGTCGGTGTTCGGGACAATGAGCTTTTCCTTCTCGACGAAACGGAAGGTCCGGAGCCTGTCTTCCACCATATACTCCATCAGTTTGTGGATGGTATCGGGATGGTCATAGACCCACAGCAGAAGGTTGTCGTTTCCGATAAAGCGGAACACCTGCCAGGTAAGAGCAAAAAAGAACATCCCAACCCATTCATCGTCCCCCTCTATCGGGCATAAGGGGTCATAATTGCCGAGTTTTACCGGCATAATGTCCCCGAATACATCTTCCAGCAATTGTTTGTTTTTCAGGGTCTTTTCGCGGTTTACCGCGGTGGTCCGTTTCCGAAGTTTCCCGATCTCTTCGGGGGCGTGCAGGGGATGATTGAAGGCATACCCTAAGGAAGCCTGCCCCTCCGCCGTCAGTCCCGGCCGCATTTCAACGTCTATGCCGAAATCCGGTTCTTCAATTTCCCAGCCGATCCGGTAGTAGGGTTCGATAACGATATCGTCTCCCACGTCCTCGAATTGCCGGATCGTCCGAATCATTTGCCGCTCCACCCCGCGCAGGTAGGTGTCTTCGCAGGTGAGCTCTCGGTCCTCGAGGAACCCTTCGATACAGGAAGTTTCGATCAGTATCATAGGCCTTTCCTGACGCAAATCGTGAAGTGCCGTCCACTGCCGTTTCCTCTCAGCCATGACCGGGGCGTTTGCGATTTCCATCCACCGTTTTGCAAGCTCGCGTATTCTGTTTCTGTCCTGTTCACCAACCATGCTTTCCTCCAATATGCCGGATTACGCATAGTATATCCTGATTAGGCCGTGAAAAAAATAAAGATTTTGCAGAAAAAGATATACTTTTTATATGTTCGGACTACCCGACACCCCGAATTTTTCTTTCGATTCCACGTTTCCCCGCGGTTCTATATGTACCATAATATCATAAACATTATCGAGTTTCTTTTTAATTTCTTGCTCCACAGCCATGGAAACGGTATGCGCCTCGGTTACGGATATGCTACCGTCAACTTCAATATCAATATCAATTACATAGAGATTGGCCATTTTTCGCACCCGCGTTCGGTGGGGGTTGATTGCGCCGGGGGTTGCGTCGACAGCCGCAAAGATCGTTTCGTACACCGACTTGTCATCGACCCCGTCCATCAGTTCGGTGTTTGTTTCTAAAAATATCCTGAAAGCGGTAAAGATAATCCACAGGCTGATGCCGATACCGAGAATCAAGTCGATAAGGGGGAGCTTGAAAATAAACACAAAGACCAATCCGGTCAGGACCCCGCTGGAAATGATGATATCGTTCTGCATATTTTTCCCGTTCGCTATCAGAATACTGCTGCCTATTTTTTTACCGGCACGCTTCAAAGAGAGGGCGAGAAACACTTTCCCAATTATTGAAATAACAATGGCGAAAATCGCGACGGGGGAGGGGACATCTCTCACTTCCCGTGAAGTGATGCCGGTAATTGAGGTTTTTATCAGTTCGAATCCTACAAACATCATAATGAACGCTAAAATTGTCGTAGCTATTGTTTCCGCCCGGAAGTGCCCGTAGGGGTGCTTTGTGTCGGGGGGTTTTGCGATAATAATTGCCGTAAAGAGGGATATAACGGACATCACGATGTCGGAGGTACTGTCAATTCCGTCGCCGATAACGGCGAGGCTTCCGGCGTACAGTCCGATGCTCACTTTCAGCACGGCCAGCACACCGTTGCCGATAATGCCTATCCACGAAGCCCGCTTAATGATTTTTGCCCTGTTATCCACACTACAAGGATAACGGTTTCCTTCGGGACAGTCAAAGAGAATATGCCGGCACTTGACATCGGACGTGGAGCTATTGGAGAATATCCGGCATGATTACTTTTATAACCGGGGGCGTGAAATCCGGAAAAAGCGCTTTCGCGCTCCGGCTTGCTGAAAGCCGGTTTGCACGGAAGACATACGTTGCAACCGCCGTCGTGGAAGACGATGAAATGAGAGAGCGGGTCAGGAAGCACCGGGAGGAGCGGGACGGCAGCTACACCACCATTGAAGAGCCTGTGGACCTGCATGCAATACGGGCCGATAATATTATCCTCGACGATATTACCGTCTGGATGGGCAACCTTCTGCACAGGGGTCTGGAAGGCCGGTGGCGGGACATCTTGGAAGGATTTTTCGATGGAAATGATACGGGAATAATTGTCATATCAAATGAAACCGGGTGGGGGAACATTCCCATGGATGCCATGACGAGGAACTACAACCGATTGTTAGGCGAGGCGAACGCGTATGTAGCCGAACGTTCCGACGAGGCGGTCCTGATGGTGTCCGGCATACCGGTGCGGATAAAACCGGAGTTTCGCGGATGATTATTTCGACCCCTTCCTACATCATTCCGGGAACATATCTTGAAAATGTCCAACGCATTGCGAAAATTCCCGAGATACAGTCGGTGGAGTTGCTCTTTTTTATGTATGATGCGGAAACGGACCTGCTGATGAAAACGGAACTGCCGTCGATTCAAGAATATGCGGGGCGTCTCGGCTTTACCCTGCATATGCCGGATGAGGTAAAACCGGAGCACCGCATTATTATCGAGCGGACAAAGGGACTGGCCAAACAGTATATTATTCATCCCCCGACGGAGGACCCGGACCTGTTTCTTTCGGTGCTCGGGAGCTGGATCGATGAATACGGGCCGGTTTTTCTGCTGGAAAACCTTATCGGGCGGGAATTCGAACTGCTCCTGGAAAGGGAACCGCGCTTCGGTGTCTGCATGGATACGGGGCATTTGCTGGTCCGGGGCGAAGAACCGGCGGTTTTTGCCGGGCGGTACGGAGACCGGATCGGGGAAATCCATCTCCACGGACTGGCAGACGGGTGGGACCATAACCGATTTCAAGGCGATGATGAGTGGTTTCAGGCCATGCTTCCATTCCTCCGGGGGTTCCGGGGGGTCTGCAATATAGAGCTGTTCAAAGAAAGCGAAGTAATGGAGGTGCTTGCGGTTTTACGCGGTTTATCTCTGATGTAAATCTACAGTCTGGAAACTGAGTACGTTTACCGTTATACTGCAGCAAATGGAGGAAGGATGCAGTCGCGGATACAGGCAGTTCTGTTTGATTTGGACGGTGTAATTGTCTATACCGATTCATATCACTTCAAAGCATGGAAACAGCTGGCGGATGAAAAAGGCTGGGATTTCGACGAAACACTGAACCATCAGCTGCGGGGAGTTTCCCGTCTCGAGTCTCTGAGGATCATTCTCGGGCACAACGGCATATCACCGGAGGGTATGGGATTGCAGGAGCTGGCGGAATTGAAAAATAGTTATTACGTTGCCTCGCTTAAGGGAATCGGGAAACGGGACCTGGTTCCCGGCAGTGTCAAGTTTGTTAAGCAGTGCAGGGACCGGGGGCTTCGGACCGCCCTCTGCTCCTCGAGCAAAAACGCCCAGTACGTAACGGACAAGCTGAAAATAAGCAGACTTTTCGACACCTTCGTTACCGGCTGGGACATAATAAGGACAAAACCGGACCCGCAGATATTTCTGTTTGCGGCGGAACGGCTTGGCGTATCTCCCCGGCTGTGCGCTGTGTTTGAAGACGCGGATTCCGGGATCGAAGCCGCGAAGGCCGCCGGGATGAAGGCCTTTGGATTTGGAGAACCTGACCGGTTTAAAAAAGCGGACAAGGTAATTCAGAGTTTTGATGACGTCTCTATCGGGACGGATTTATAAGGACAAGACGGCGGTATGAGCAGCAAAGGAAGCAGTTTCTTGACAACCTTCGGACTGATGAGCCGGATTCCCTCCGCTTACGCGGGAAAAGCACGGTTTTCCGGGAGCCTGTTCTATATTCCCGTTATCGGGCTGATCGTTTCCGGAATACTTTTTGGAATATTTGCCGGATTATCGGTAATTGTCCCCGACCCGTTTATCGTGGTCTTAGCCGTACTGGTGGTCCAGTACCTCCTGTTCAATCTGTTCCATTTCGACGGGTATCTCGACACGGCGGACGCCTTTTTTTGTTTCGCCAAACGCGAAAAGCGCCTGTCAATTTTACAAGACAGCTCCGTCGGAGCTTTCGCGCTTTTTTTCGGCACCGTTTATGTCGGGACGAAACTCTACCTGCTGACAAAAGCCGGGGTATATTTTTATATTTTAGGGACTGATCCGCTGAGCCGGTGGGCATTGATTTTTCTCTTTTTTTCCTATCCCATGTCGGGCAGGACGGCGGCTGCCCTTATCCCACTCCTTTCGAAACCGGCAAAAAATGAAGGTCTCGGCGCGGCCATGGGGGAGGCGCCGCCGTTTACCGCTCTATTCGGACTGATTGTTTCTCACATCCCCGGGGCCGCGCTGTATATAGCGGCATATCTCCTTTTTTCCTCGGTTTCGCTTCTTTTCTTCCTTGCCTGCGGAGGCGCGTTCCTTTCCTTTCTCGTTACCGCCGCCGCTTATAACAGAAAAGCCGGCGGCTATACCGGCGATGCCTTTGGATTTGCAATAGAAACAGGTGAAATTCTGCACATATTTATATTTTATTTATTATTAACATTTGGACTTGGATAAACTATGGAAGATTACAAAAAACCCGAACACGGCGGCAACATTTATGAACTATCACTCAAATCCGGAGTGCCGGTAGACGCGTGTACCGATTTCAGCGCCAATATCAATCCTCTCGGGCCTCCTTCTTGGCTGAAGGAGGTACTGTTACGCGGAATGACCCAGCTGGTGCATTACCCCGACAGACTGTCAACCCGATTCAGGGAGGCCCTTTCCGAACGGTTTGGAATCGGCATGGAAACTATCGTGGCAGGCAACGGATCGACGGAACTGATGTACGCGCTCCCCCGGTGTATCGATGTAAAAAAGGCGCTTATTCCCGTGCCTTCCTACGGCGACTATGAAGACGCCGCGCGGATGGCCGGTCTGCCGGTGAAGCTCCTGAATATGCGGGAAGAGGAAAAATTCCAGCTCAACCTCGGCGGTTTAGAGAAGAAGCTTGCCGGGGAATCGAAGCCGGTACTGGTTTTTATCGGACAGCCGAACAATCCGACCGGCTCCTCCCTTGACAGGGACCGGCTGATCAGCTGCATACAGCGGTTTCCCCAGCATATTTTCTGCATCGATGAAGCTTTTGCCGATTTTATCGAGGATGAAATCTCCTGTTTAGGGGAGGAGATGGAAAACCTCATTGTTATCCGTTCGCTTACAAAATTTTACGCTATTCCCGGGCTGCGTTTGGGGTGGCTGTATACGGGCAGGGAATTGGCCGCGAAAATACGGGACGTTCTGCCGACGTGGTCGGTCAACTCTATTGCCCAAATGGTCGGCGCAAGGGCGGTTCTCGACGACGGATACCGGGCGCGGACACTGGATTTACTGAAAACGGAGCGGAACAGGCTGCGGCACAGCCTGGAGACCATTCCGTCGATTCATGTCTTTTCCGGCGAGGCGAATTTTCTCTTCGGACGTCTGGAGGATACCGACGCTGGAGTTACGGTTATCGGAGAATATTTGGAGGGGGAGGGTATTGCCCTTAGGAACTGCGGCACCTTCCGCGGGCTTTCCGACAAATATTTTCGCATTGCCGTTCGGACGGGTACGGAAAACGACCG
>CAZSGZ010000041.1:0-19343 GCA_964606455.1 uncultured Spirochaetales bacterium | reverse complement strand
AAATAACGGCCCCGGGCGCTGTTTTTTCGATAATGACCCTTTCGTTGTTTTCAGTTTTTCCGGAGGGTGCGGGAGGGGGGGGACCGGAGAATTCGAGACGTGTCCGTGAGATTTCGGACCTGCCGCCGTTATGCGAGACGGCGACGGCTTTAATGACCGCGGTTGTATTTCCCGCTGCCCCGGGGGCTTCCACCGTAAACGGTCCGGTGTACCGAATTGAACCGGTGTCCGGCTCTTCACCGTTACGGGTGTAGTAAACGGCCGTTCCCCGTTCGGCGGCAAGGGCCACCCGGTATTCCTTTCCGTTCTCCCTAAGAAAAGTGAAACATCGGGGCGGGGCCGGTTTCCAGCCGTCGAGAACGTAGGTATACCTGTAATCACCCTCCTCCGCGGCGGGATCCGCGAAACGGATAACAACGGGACGCTGCATATTCCGCGGCGGTTCGAGGGTGAGTGATGAAAACGCCGCTTCGTCATATACGCCCGGCGGTGTATCGTTCATGGTATAGCGGAAACCCGGACCGCCTAAAAAATCTATCCGGGTTGTTTCCGTTATTACACCGCTTTCTTCGGAAAGCAGCCGCCGGGGCTCTCCTGATACGGTGTATTCAATTTTTTTTTCGACAATTTCCTTGGTGTCCGGAACATATCCCGCAATCCGCAGAACGACTTTCCCCCGCTCCCGGATCATGACCGGCTTCGTGTATTCGATTCCTTCGGTAACCGGGTTGTCTCCGTTAACGGTATACCTAATCCAGGAGAAACCTTGGTGAACACAGGCAAGGAGCTGTATATTTCGAAACGCACCCGCTGCGGGGCTTAACATATCAAGGTAATGTCCGGAAAACCGCGTATTTTTATTGATAACGTAGGTGTAGGAGGCGGTTGGGCCTCGGTTTCCAGCCTCATCGACGGCGTAGATACCCACCGTGTATGTCATCATGTACCCGTCTTTCCCCTGCAGCAGGACCGGTGTACCGTCCCATTTATTGTACTCCGCGTAATCTTCCGTTTTTATTGAATAATAAACGTCCTCTCCGCTGCCGGAACGGAAGGTAAGGGCAATTTCATCTGAAAAAACACCCGGGTCCACCGAAACTTTCGGAGGCAGCGGCTTTTTTCGATCAATAATGAACACCGCCCGTTCACGCTCCTCCCCGTTCTCTTTTTCAAAAACCACCAGGGAATAGGTCCGGCTTTCTCCCTGCAGAGCGGAGAGGTGAAGCGGTACGGAATATTCCACGGGGGTTTGATCGAGACTCTCTTCAAAGTAGTAATACAGGCCTGTGCCGCCCTGTCCTTCCCCCGTAAGCTCGAGATATATATCCCGTGGATATCTGCCGGGGGCGTGGGAAAACAAGGCGGTTCCGCCCCGTTCTTCCGCGGCGGAGATGAGGGGAATGAATATCAGCAAGAAAAGCAGAAAAAATCGCTTCATGATTCTTTAAAAATACTAAGTGCCTCCCGAAGTTCCGGGTCCGCGCTGAAATAATACTCCTCCAGCTCCTCTTCGGACAGGCCGACCAGTTCATGGCTGGAGTAGTGAATCCAGATTTCATCCTCCTTCGTCGGTATAATATGTTTTCTGCAGTAATAATAGGGCTGGACGGGCATCTTCCTGTCCAAATACTGAATTACCTTGTAATCGTGTACCGCCACCCGGACATCCTCACGGGGAATCCCTTTTTGAAGAATTACTTCCACCAGTTTGTTGATCGTTTTACCGCTGTCGAAAATATCGTCTACCAGCAGCACTTTGTCTCCGGCACGGAGATATTCGGGGTCGTAGGTCCAGCCGTCAATTTTTATCCCCTCCTGCCGCGCGATCCCGGTATAGGACCGTGCGACCACCGCGGCATAAAAAATAGGATGTTTGTCCTTCCGGACAAACTTGAAGTATTCGCTCAGTATATTCCCGAGGTAGGCCCCTCCCCTGAGGGAAACATAGATAACATCCGGGACAAAGTCGTCTTTGTAAATTGCGTACGCCAGTTTCAACGCATTGTTGCGAACGGTAGTGTAGGAAAGAAATTCTTTATTCATCAGCTGTTGTCCTCCGGCAGCCTATTTTTTACACCGTTTCGAAAAACCGTAACGTTTAACTCTTCCGGGTCCGCGCTGGTCAAGGCGTCATAAAAGTCATGCATTGAATGAATGCCGTTACCATTTATTTCGGTCAAAATGTCGCCGAATCTTACCCCAAGCTCCTGAAAGGGTGTTTTCGGCTCTACTTCGCTTACAATAACGCCCTTCAGGCTTTCATCGACGCTGAATTCCTGCCGAACACCGGCCGTCAACGGTATTACCCCGATCCCGGGCCACAAATCTTCACTTTGGTTGGAAATCATTTCAGCATCGGAACGCAGCCCGATTTCAACCCGGCGCGTCATCGTTTCACCGTTTCGGATGAGTGAGATTTCAATAATTTCTTCCGGCTCGAGGTTCCCCACAAGAAAAATAAGGTGGTTCGAATCCTCGATGGCCGTATCGTTCAGCTTGGTGATGAAATCTCCCGGAACAATCCCCCCTTCGGCGGCGGGTGAACCGCGGAACACATGGTAGACAAAGGCACCGTCAATACCGGAGACATCGAGGTCTTCCGCCGCCGCCGTCATGAGCTCGGATATGCTGATACCCAGCCAGCCGTACCGGATACTGCCGACATCGATAAAATCGCGGAGGGCTTTTTTAACATTGTTGACGGGAATGGCAAAACTAATGCCGATATTTCCGCCCGTCGGCGTGGAAATCCAGGTATTAATTCCAATCACCTCGCCGTACAAATTTACCAGTGCCCCGCCCGAATTCCCCTGATTGATGGCCGCGTCGGTCTGAATAAAATCGCTTATGCTGCCCGTCGGTCCTCTCCGGCCGATTGCGCTGACAACTCCCGTGGTTATAGTCGATTCATATCCGAAGGGGTTGCCGACAGCCAGCACCCAGTCGCCGACTTTTGTCTCATCCGAATCGCCGAGTACGGCGATAGGAACGTCTTCGGAGGGGGCGGTAAAGGAAATCAGTGCAAGGTCCTTTCTGCTGTCGGTGCCGACAACGTTCCCGATAAACATCCGCTTATCGTACAAATGTACGTGAATCGTGTCCGCCGATCCGGCTACGTGTTCGTTCGTTAAAACGTAATATGTATCTTCGACCTTTTCGACAATTACACCGGAGCCGATTCCCTGATTGATAAACTCCCGCTCCATTTCCAAATCATTTTCAGGGTCGAAAGGGCCGAAATGCCAGGGAGAAAATGGGAAATCATCTCCTTCCGGCGCGATTTGTGTTGTAATTTCGGCAACTTCCAGCTTTACCACAACCGGCAGGAGATCCCCGGCTATCTTCCGAAAGGCCTCCTGCAGCTTTAGAGCGGTCTCCAGGCTGCTTTCCCCGGTACGGGTGGCGCAGCCGGTGAACAGCAGCAGCGAAAGGAGACAGGCGGAAATACAGACCGGCACCGATGCGTTTTTTTTCATCAGTCCCCGCCGCCGGTCAATATTTCCGTACAGTCTTCATGAACGGCAACGGTATGTTCGAAATGGGCGGACAGCTTTCTGTCCGCGGTAATTACCGTCCATTCGTCGTCTAAAATCAGTATATCGCCGGTCCCGGCATTGATCATCGGTTCGATTGCAAGTACCATCCCGGGTCTGAGCCGCGGATTTCTCCCCCTAGCGACATAATTCGGTATCTGCGGCGGCTCGTGGACTTCGAAGCCCACGCCGTGTCCGCAAAATTCTCTTACCACTCCGTATCCCTTTTCTTCAGCCTTTCCGTACACCGCAGCGGATATGTCCTGTATTCTGTTGCCCGCACGGGCTTGTTCAATCGCCGCGTACAGTGCTTCTCTGGTAAGATTCATCAAATTTTCAGCCTCCAGGGAGATGTTTCCCACGGCCATGGTAAAAGCGGAATCGCTGATATATCCTTTGAGGTCCACCCCGAAATCGAGGCTGACTATGTCCCCCTCCCGCAGTTTCCGTTTGCCCGGAATCCCGTGAATTACTTCTTCATTCACGGAAGTACAGAGGGAAGCGGGATAATCCATATACCCTAAAAAGGCCGGTTTCGCCCCCCGTTTTTCCACAAAGTCCCGTGCAAACTTGTCAAGTTCGTACGTACTTATTCCCGGTACTATCATCGATCGTATTTCGCCGTACATTCCCGCTAAAATACGTCCCGAATCCTTAATCCGCTTGATTTCATCTTTGTTTTTCAGGCGTATCATTTCCCGTACGGAACTCGGGCCGCCGTTATTCCTGTTTTTGCTTAGGTTTTTTTTCATTACCAAGATTGGAAAACAGTGTTTTTGCGTCTTCCCCGAAGGCGGTATTGATAACAGACTGAACGTCCCCGGAGACATTTGAAGTAATCGAGACTTTCCCCTGTGAAACGATTCCCGGCTCTACAATTAATTTCGGAGTTTCGATATTTCCTAAGACCTTGCCCGTCTCGAGCAAATTGACCTCTTCCGAAGCCTTGATGTTGCCGATGAGTGTCCCCGCTACTACAACCCGTTTCGCCACGATATCGGTCTTCACTTTCCCGCTGGGAGCGATAATGAGCTGGTCTTCCGTTTTTATTTCACCTTCGAATTTGCCTTCGATGCGTATCGATCCTTCTACAAAAAATCTCCCCTCGAAAACCGACCCTTCTCCGATAAGACAATTTGCAGATTCGCTAACTTTTGCCATACTAACTCCTTACAACAAACCCTGAATGAAAGGGTATCACCTTTTTGTTTCAGCTTCAAGCTTCTTCCTCAGTAATTGCCCCTCCAGGTTCCCGCCGTCCATTTCCAGGGCGTAATCCACCTGGCGCTTCGCGGCCTCGTACTGATCGTTTACATAGAGTATCCATGCCATTTTCACTCTAATTTGCGCAATAATTGCACTGTAATTTTCCTTTTTTGCCGTCAATTGTAATTCCGCCCTGCGGAAATACTCGTAGGCCTTGTCCGTATTGCCGTAGCGCATGGCCAGCAGTGCCATATTATACGCCGTTTCCCACCTGTCAGTTTTTTCCAGCGCCTGTAAAAAATATTCTTCCGCGGTTTCCATTTGTCCTCTGACGGCATAAATACAACCGTGAAAGAACCGGATCCATTCCATTTCCCCGAAGCGGTTTTCCGATTTCTCGAGAACGAGTTGAAGGTCGATGATATCTTTTATGCCCAGCAGATACCATGCAAAATACTGGGCAATTTTCACATTTTCCGGATGCAGGTTGAACAGTTCCCAGAGAATTGCCCGATACCGTTCCGGTGTTTTGGAAGCCTGCACGGCCTGCCGGTACACGCCAAGCATTTCTTCGTGTTCTTTCAGTCCTTCCTCGAGTTGCAGCAGGACGGCATTGTCGATATCTACCCGGGTTATCTGCAGCAGAAAAATTGAAAAGGCCGTTGCCACTTCCTCTTTTTCGGGAAACAGCTCGTAACCTCTGATCAAAGCATCGGCGGCTTGCTCATAATCACCCTTCCGGATATAAATCCACGCTGTATTCAGGTAGGGGATCCAGCTCGCCTCCGGAGACTCCTCCATTATGGTCCCGTACGTGTCCCCGGCTTTTTCGAAACTGCCCATGGCCATTTCAAGGTCCGCCCGCAGAAGCAGACCTTCGGCAGTATCCAACTCGGACGCGTATCGGAGTTCCTCCAGCAGCTCCGCGGCGGTGTCGTATATTCCGTAATCGTAGTAGATGTAATATTTAAGGAGGGTAAAGTCTCCGGAACTGATTTTCACCGCATTCTCTACTGCCCGTTCGACATTTCCCTCCATCATCCAGGCAACGGCCGAGGCGGCAAAAAGACGGTCATCCTGAAATTCCTCCGCCAGTTCCTCAAAAAAGCCGGGGTCTCCGGCCGGGTCATCGCCGAGAAACACGGAGAACTCGTTATCCGCAAGTTCTTTCGGATCATACGCTTCCGGACCGAGATTGAGGGCGGCTTCCGCGATAAGTGAATGGTACAATTCAGACTCGAGATGCCGTGCGGCATGTTCGTAGGCGTCTTCATACATCCCCGTCCGGATGAGGGCATAGGTGTAAACCGCGTTGAGCTCCTCATTGCCCGGCAAATCGCCGACAGCCGCCTTACCGAAGCCGCGGAGAAAGCGGAAATCCCCGGTTCCCCTGCTTACAGCTTCGGCACGCCTGAGAATACGCATCCATTCCTGGCTGCTCCCGGTGTAGGACCTTGTTTTTTCGAGAATATCCGCGGCTTCGGAATAAAATCCGTTTTCCAGGGCGTAATCGGCTTCCAGGAGTATTGCCGGCAGATCCGAGACATCGGCCCCCGGCCTGAACCATTTCAGATAGGCAAAGGTACCGCCTCCTCCGAGGAGGATGACCGCGATACTAAGGATGAGTCCTATCCGTTTTCCGCTCCTACGCTGTTTCAATGCTTTTCCGTATCCCGTCTAAAACGCCGTTGATAAACCGGTACGAATCGTCACAGCCGAACATTTTTGCAATGTCAACGGCCTCGTCGATTGTTACGGTAGCCGGTATCTGACGCTGATAGAGTAAAGAATAACACCCCAGCCGGAGGAGAGCAAGATCGACCTTGACCAGCCGGGTAATGTCCCAGTGTTCGAGATGTTCTTTAATTTGGCTATCCACTGCTTCGATATTCTCCAGGCAGCCTTGGACTAAGAGCCGTGCGAATGCGAGGATATCCTCCGAATATTCCGGCTCGGTAGCGCCGTCAAGCCACGGGAAGCGGAGAAGTTCGGCCGTATCGGACCTGCTTATTTCCCAGCTGAACAAGGCTTGAAACGCAAGTATCCGTGCCCGTCGGCGCATCCCCATAGCAGCCGCGGCTACCGGACGCTGTCGCGAAAATAGGTCAGTTCCGAAGCATCGATACCTGCATTGGAGACGTAAATCCTTATTTCAGCATACCGTTTCAGGTCCCGGACAATTTCCCCCACTGCCTGCTGGAACAGCTTCTGTTGTTTTTCCATTGTTTTCAGCGAAATGATTCTGTCCCGTACCGTTTCTTTCGATGCCGGGGTAACCTTGTCCCGCAGCCCGAGGAGCCGGGCGGGTAATTTTTCGGTAACTTTGATAATATGATACCCGATATTCGATTCAACAATCGATGAAGTCTGCCCTTCCGGGGTATCGAAGACGGTCTGAAAAAACGTAGTTCCCAGCAGCTGCTTGGAGTTTGCGTCGTTTCTGGCAAGATATCCGACATCTCCGCCCTTATACCGCGACTGGGTGTCATCGGAATATTTCAGGACCAGGTCGTCAAACGAGGCCCTGCCGTTCCGCAGGTCCCGGTATATTTCCTCCATTAACTCCCTCGCCTTCTGCTTCTCCTCCCGGTTCAGGTTCCTTGTGTCCCGGAATATCTGGCTGAACCGAACCATCTCCGGATTGATAAACAGATGCTGATTTTCCTCGTAGATGTCCCGAATTTCCTCATCCGAAGGGGGATCGATATTGTTAAACAGGGACTGTTTTTTTAATTTGATGTAATTCTGCACCATCAGCTGTTCCTTTCCCTGTTTGAGATAATCGGACCAGCTGAGTCCCGTCTGCTGCCGAACAAGCATCTGCAGCTGTTCATCCGTAATATTTACACCTTCCGGTCCAAGCTGTGCCCGGATTGCGGACTTTATCTCCGAATCGGAGACCGCTATGTTTTCTTTCTTCGCGGCCTGCAGAATGAGTTTCGAAATAACCAGCTCTTCCAGGATTTCACCCCGGGACGGCACCGGCTGGCCGAGCATGCTGTACTGCTGTTTCAGCTGAGAAACTGCCGAATCGAGCTGCTTTGCCGTTATCATTTCCGATTCCGTATAATTGATGGTCGCCGCCGGCTGGTCGAGTATCTGCGCGGATGCCGCGGAACCGGCGTACAGAGCGACTATAATGCATATCCATAACCGTTTCATCTGTTCAATCCTTTTCTCTAGCTCCTTTCAACCTACCAACGCTCGTAGGCGGTGTCAAGAATAAGCTAATTTTTTTCGTAAGTTCTCGATTCCGGACTGTCCCGGTTTCAAGTCCAAACATTGTTTTAAATAATATCTCGCTTTTTCGACTTTTCCCATCTCGGAATACACTTCGGCAAGCTTTTTCAAATATACTGGATACTCCTTTTCGTAGGCAGGAAGCGACAGGACCTGGTGAATGCAGAATATTTGGAATTCCTTCGATATTTTACCGCTCATCTTTTTACAGACGACATTTCTCATTTTAATCTGCACGTCCTCCATAAAATGCTTAAAATAGTGTTCCACATATTCGAGTTCCGATATCCGGTACAGGAGATGAAAAGCCCGTTTAAAATCACGTTTTTTTTCAAATTCTTCCGACAGAAGGAAGGCGCAGTCCATAAAATCTTCCCGTCCTAACTCTTCTTCCAAGGAAAAGAACCCTGTTTCCATCAATTCTTTGTAATAAGAAAGGGCTAAATCCTCTTTTTTATGGAGAAGATCGAAAAAAATGAGTTTCCCCCTGCAGCCGGGGTCCTCTTTTCTATTGAGAAGGAAATCGCGGTAATTGAATTCAGTTTCTTCACGCCCGACATACGCGAGGTCGTATTCTTTCCTCGATTTGCTGTTTCCAAGGATTTGATATGCCGTGATGAGTTCCCGCACCGCCGGTTCCGACCGCTTATCATGAATTCCGGTGTCGGGATGAATTTCTTTTGCCTTCCGCCTAAAGGCCTTTTTTATTTCCGCAAGGCCGGCGTTTTTCGGAACTCCGAGAATTTTGTAATAATCTTTCTGCGGACCTTTCATGGAGTTATATGCAGCTGCCTGCCGATTTCGCGTGCGTCCTCCGGCGAGTTGATCACTTCGGAATATTTTAAATACATCCCTTCATGTTCCATGGTTTTCATGAGCGCGGTCAGCGTTTTGGACGTACGCACTCCGCCGCCGATGATAAAGGCAAAGGACCTTTTCCCCACGACAATTCCGCTGTTTGCAAGATATGTTTGAATTGACTCGCTTATTTTTCCGCCGAATGCAGAAAGCGGTTCCGTCCCTAAGGCGATATAGTTGTAAATCGTGAGTTTTGAGTTTACATCGCGGTTGGCATCGATTACGTCGACATAGAAACCCTGCTCTTCAATTCCCTTCGCCAGTTCCCCGGCGATAGCACGAAGTTTGTCCCGCTTGTTTACGCTGAAAAATACTACCGCTGTCCGCATTACGTTCCGTTACTCGGAGCCCGTTTCCTCCGGACCGCCGCTTCCGTCCTCCGGAATCCACCAGGCTTCGATTTTCGTTTCTTCCGCCTGACGCTTCCGCGCCGCGCCGATAACGTCTCCTTCTTCCTGTGTCCGGTTTACCCAGGCTAGTCCGAAACTGCAGGTAAGAAATATCGCCCCTAAAATGCCCGTAAATTTCGTTAGGATGTTTCCCGATCTCGAACCGAATGTGGTGGCGCTCCCGCCGCCGAAAAGTCCGCCCAGGCCTTCTCCCTGCTCATCCTGCATCAGTACGAGCACGATGAGCAGCACCGCGCTGAGTAAAAATATAACCAATAATACAATTCCTAGAATACCCATTTATCAACACCTTTTTACTTTTGGAATTCTGCAATCGGAACAAACATATCCGATGTCAATGAAGCGCCTCCCACAAGGGCACCGTCAATATTTTCTTTCGCCATAAGACCGGAAACATTTTCCGGTTTTACGCTCCCGCCGTACTGAATAATCATCGAATCGGCGGCGGAATCGGAATACAGGCCACGGATAGTTTTCCGCACCACCGAATGGACAGCTTCCGCGTCCTCGGGTGTCGCCGTTTTACCGGTACCGATTGCCCATACCGGTTCGTAGGCAATTACCACCTTTGCAATGTCCTCCGCGCCGACATTCTTCAGTCCTTCCCGTATCTGCCGGACAACGACGTTTTCAACCTCACCCGCTTCCCGCTGATCGAGGGTTTCTCCGACACAGAGAATGACTTCAAATCCATGCCGCAGCGCGAGGATGACTTTTTCGTTGATGAGTTCGTCTTTTTCACCGTATATATGTCTCCGTTCCGAATGCCCGAGGATTACCGTATCAACCCCGAGGTCTTTCAGCATGAGCACGGAAACTTCCCCGGTATGGGCACCGTTCTCGGCGGAAGCCATGTTCTGGGCCCCTAAACGGATATTCGTTCCCTTTACCGCTTCCGCAACCGCGGGAATTGAAGTAAAGGAGGGGGCTACAAGCAGCCTGTGGGGGCAGGACTTCAGCTTCTCGACAAGTTCTCGTGCCAAGGCAGCAGCTTCGGCCGCCGTTTTGTTCATTTTCCAGTTTCCGGCAATATAATATGGTCTCATTGTTCCATCCTTTTATTTCGTCTGCAGCGCCGCTATCCCGGGCAGTGTTTTTCCTTCCAGGAACTCGAGTGAAGCACCGCCTCCGGTAGAAACATGGTCGATGTTATCGGCAAGATCGAATTTATTTACCGCCGCGACGCTGTCTCCGCCGCCGATAACGGTTGTTCCGCTGCAATCCGCAACGAACTTTGCCGTTTCCATCGTTCCCTTAGCGAAGGCATCAAATTCAAAAACGCCCATCGGACCGTTCCATACCAGGGACGCGGCTTCCGCGATCCGCTTTTGTATCAGTTCCAATGTTTTCGGGCCGATATCCATGGCAATTTTGCCGTCAGGAATATCGACGGAATCCACGTATTCCGCCTTTGCATTTTCCGAGAACTCATCTCCCACCATGTGGTCCACCGGGAGAATGATCTCTTTTCCCATTCTTTCCACATCATCCAGCAGTTTTTTCGCCGTATCGAGGTATTCCTCCTCGACCAAGGATTTCCCTACGCTGTGATTCTGCACGCGCAGAAAAGTGTATGCCATCCCGCCGCCGATGACGAGGGTTGAACATTTCGGCAGCAGCGTCTCGAGAACGCCGATTTTGCTCGAAACTTTCGCCCCGCCGATAACCGCGACAAAGGGCTGCTTCGGATCCGCGAGGAGAGGACTGAAAAATGCAACTTCCTTTTCGATAAGAAACCCTGCAACCGCGGGCAGAAACCGCGCAATCCCCTCCGTCGATGCGTGTGCCCGGTGTGCTGTCCCGAAGGCGTCGTTTACATATACATCCCCGAGAGCGGCGAGTTTTTTCGCGAAGCCTTCGTCGTTGTCGGTTTCTTCGTTATAAAACCGGACATTTTCCAAAAGGATTATTTCTCCGGCCTTCAGTTTTGCCATTTCCTCGACTTCCGGACCGATACAGTCGGGGGCCATTTTTACCGGCTTTCCAAGCAGTTCGGACAATCTGCCTGCAACCGGTGCCAGACTGAAAGCCGGATCTTTCTTCCCCTTCGGCCTTCCGAGGTGGCTCATCAGCGTGAGGGAAGCACCTTCCTGCTCTACAATATAGTTGATTGTCGGCAGTGCCGCGCGGATACGGGTGTCGTCGGTAATGTTCCCCTCTTTGAGGGGAACATTGAAGTCCGCGCGCATAATTACCCGTTTGTTCTTCAAATCGATGTCTTTGACTGTTTTTACCGACATATACCGATGCTCCTAAACAAGTTTCAGGGCCAAATCTACAACCCGATTCGAATATCCCCACTCGTTATCGTACCAGGAGAATACCTTGACTGTCTTCCCCATAACCATCGTGCTCTCGGAATCAAACAGAGAACTGTGGGGGTCGTGAATGACGTCAACACTGACAATAGGATCTTCTACATAGGCGAGAATGCCCTTCATCGGACCTTCAGCGGCCTTTTTCATCGCTTCGTTGACTTCTTCCTTGCTCACTTCCCTCTTTAGGTTAGCGACAAGGTCCACCAGCGAGCCCGTCGGCGTAGGGACACGGATCGCGCAGCCGTCGAGTTTTCCGTTGAGTTCCGGAAGTACCTTTCCAACCGCCTTCGCTGCACCTGTTGTCGTCGGAATTTGCGAAACAGCGCATGACCGGGCGCGGCGAAGGTCGCTGTGCGGACCGTCGAGGATGATCTGGTCGTTGGTGTAGGAGTGGATGGTTGTCATAAACCCAGACTCGACACCGAAGGAATCATTCAAGACTTTTACCACGGGGGCCAGACAGTTTGTGGTGCAGGACGCGTTCGAAACACACTCGTCGCTTTCCCTAATCGAATCGTCGTTGACACCGAGAACGATCATATTGTCAATTTTGTCCTTCGCGGGGACCGTTAAAATAACTTTCTTCGCCGGAAACTGTGAATTCGTTATATGATCACCGTAACCGCCCTTTGCGGACTCCCGGTTTCTAAATACTCCGGTAGATTCAACGACAACATCCGGGGCCTGTCCCCAGGGGATTTCCTTCGGGTTCCGTTCCGAACATACTTTGTACGGTTTTCCGTTTACGATAATATTTTCAGCATCATACTCGACCGTTCCGTTAAACTTTCCCTGTGTGGAATCGTATTTTAAAAGATGCGCCAATGTTTTTGTATCGGTAAGATCGTTAATCGCGACAACGTCGACATTTTTTTCCAAGGCGATCTTGAAAACATTCCTTCCAATTCGTCCAAATCCGTTAATAGCTAGTTTCATTGATACTCCTCCTGTTGAGTGCAATATAGACAAATTGAGGAGCAATGTCAATTATTGGATTTTGAGGATTTCCCGGTATAAATCGATGTTTTTCGTTCTTCTGACCTCCTCTTCGGTCTGCTCGTCCGAAACGGCTTCATCCTGCTCCGGGACCGGCAAAATGGTATCGCCGGGATTGATCAAATCGAAAAAAATGGCCGATTCCAGGGTACCTTCCGCAAGGAGTTCGTCCGTTTCCGTTACGGTAAAGGTACCGAGGATGCTTTCATCGGGATAGGTAAACTCCAAATTTTCAGGATTGATCCGGACCGCTTCCGTTTCTACGATGCGGAACTGCATCTCCGGTTCGATACCGTCGGTCCTGCCGAGATTAACGACGGCAGTATCGAATTCCTTATCAATAAGCAGTCCCCGCAGCGGCAGGGATGCATCGATATATTCGGACAATTTACCAACCGCGTTTTTCACCTTGTCGTTTCCCGTTCTGAAAACCCGGTACGAACGGATGCTGCTTCCCGTAGCGCTGTTGTAGAGCTCGCATTCCGCTGAAAAGGCCCGTCCGTTCTCACGGTATGAAAAAACGAGAAAAAAATCGCTGTTCGACTCTCTCGCCAGCCGAAATGCCCCTGCAAATTCGGTATAGCGATATGGCCTCCCCTCCTCCAGTGACAGGTCGATTTTATCCTTTTCCCGCAAGAAACTGAAAAAGTAATCCGCGATTTTTTCTTCCGACAGGGGATGTTCCGTTTGTGTAGCGTCTCCGTCAAAGAAAAGGAGTACCGAAAATCGGTTGGTACTCCGGTCGATGAGGATCCGTTTATCCTCCCCGCCGCCGTTTTCCCCGAGGGGGGCCGGGTATTGGCGGATCCCCCATCTGTCCGACACTTCATCGTCGAGAAGGCTGGTATAAATTTCAATTTCATCCCGTATCCGGGTATCCGCAAGTCCTTCGGCTTCAAGGAGCAGCAGTTTGGAAAGATATTTTTCGTAGTACCCGAAGGCCTTGAAAACATCAGCCTGCAGCGTGAGGCCCTCTTTTGAAAACGGCGCCAGAAGAAGTCCACGCCGGTATTCCTCCAGGGCCTGCCGGTAATAATTTCTGCTCTGCAGCGTCCTGCCTTTTTGAAAATGATATTCCCCTAAGAGCGTCCGCTCCGGCGCTTCGGGCCCATACTCCCGCATAACCAGGTCTTCAATTGCAATTCGCGCTATTTCATCGTCAGGGCGGATCCGCAGCACTTTCGAGTAGGCGTTCCGGCTCTTATCAATGCTGCCTGTATGTTCATGCGCAACGCCTAGGGTATACCAGAGAAGGTGATTGTCCCCGTGGGTTTTCATCAGTTCATCTACCGTCTCCACGACATTTTCGAAATTACCCTGCCGCAAATAAATGGTGCTGAGAAGCAGCGTAGCTTCTGGGAAATTCTGCTTCAATGCCAGCGCCTTTTTCGCGTGCATTTCCGCTTTCGGAATCTGCCCCCCGCTCATATAGTGTTTAGCCGCCAGATACTGGACCATATAGTTGGCGGGATAGTGGTGAAGCGCGAGCTTTACCAACTCTTCCGCTTTTTCCAGATTCCCGGCAGCTTCGTATACCAGGGCGAGGGAGAGAATTGCCCTCCGGTTTCCCGGCTGCAGGTCCATGGCCTTTTCATACCACAACCGGGCCTGCAGCGTTCTTCCGCGGACAATATCCAGTTCCGCCATACCGAACTGGGCTTCAAAATTGTAGGGCTCCACCGCGAGAACATCCCGAAAGAGGTTTTCCGCCGGTCCGTATTCTCCCAGACCGATATAAATCCTGGCCTTCAGCGTTTTGAGCACCAGATTGTTTTTATCGTATCGGAGGGCCTCTTCACACCAATGCAGCGCCTCTCCGTATTCCTCGAGCATAAAGTAGGCTTTCGCCAGCCCCCGCAGGGGATCCAGATACGCGGGAGAATGATGCAGGGCCTCTTTATACAGTTCAATTGCCCGGTAATAGTTTTCCTGCTCGTATTCTTGAAAACCGTCTTCGTACAGCTTCGTGACAGCCGCCGCATCGGCCTGCGCAAAGATTCCCGCTGCGGGAAAAAGCATGAAAAAGAATAAAAACGCGGCGGTATTATTCTTCATCCTCGTACCCCGGGTGCATAATAATTTTAACTGTCTTAATTTTATGACCTTCCATGTCCTGTATAATAAAATCATTCCCCTTGTTAGTCACTTTTTCAAACTTAACGGGGATTTTTCCGAACAGATCGAAGACAAACCCGCCGAGGGTGTCGAAATCTTCATCGGGAATGCTTATTCCCGTATGTTCCCGTAAATCCTCTATATCCACCCGGGCGTCGCAGAGATAGGTCCCGGGACTTATTTCGATAATGTCCTCCACTTCATTGTCAAACTCATCCTGAATTTCTCCGACAATTTCCTCCAGAACATCTTCCAAACAGGCGACCCCGGAAACTCCGCCGTATTCATCCACGACAACGGCAATATGAACATGTTTCCGCTTGAATTCAAGGAGAAGGCTGTCGCATTTCTTGCTTTCGGGAATAAAGTACACCTTCCGTATTATTTTCCCAATTTCAATTTTCTCGTTTTTAAAGAAGTAATTCAGCAGGTCTTTCACATACAGGACCCCGACCACATTATCTATCGTGGTGTCGTAAACGGGAAACCGTGAATGTCCGGATTCGATAATTTTGGACATCAGCTCCTCTAACGGCATTTCAAGGGCAAGAAAAACGACATCGATTCTCGGGACCATTATTTCCTTGACTGCCGTATTCGACAGTTCCACCACTCCCCGAATCATGTCCCGCTCGATCGTGCCGAGCTTGTCGAAATCCTCCTGCCTTCCGTTTTTTTTCCGGCTTATCAGCTTTTTTAAAAAATTTTCCTGTTTCAAAATATCCTTACTCCCTTTAGTTCGGACAAAATATGTTCTTCATGTCTGTTCATTTCGTTATACTCCTCATCGCTGCCGTGGTCAAACCCGTCGAGATGAAGTATACCGTGAATTAAAAGCCGTTTTACCATATCCTCCAGGGCCGTCTCCTCGCCGCTTATCTCCCGTTCCGCCGTTTCCAGGGACACCACGACATCCCCGGCAAAAACCCGTTTATGGTCAGGGAAACGATCATCCTGGGGAAATGACAGGACGTCCGTAGCGGCGTCAATGTTTCGGTAACTTTTATTCAGTTCCCGGATCTCCCGGTCATTACAGAAGAGAACGGATACCTCCCAATCCTTCTTCCCCAGCAGTTCCAGAACCCTGTTGCAAAACAGTGCGGTCCTTTCGGCCGTCGAATCGGAGACATGGACATGTGAAATTACATCAGTCGAATTCAATTCCCGTTTCCGTTTGTCTGTGGATATTCAATCCGGGCGTGGAAATATCCCGCTAAGATATGTACAAAGGCATTTTTAATCGTTTCCAGGTCTTTTAGAGTCAGTTCGCTGTTGTTGAGCTGCTGCTCCGTAATTTTATAGAGGAACAGGTCCCACACATACTTACTTATCTTCGATATTGTCGGTTTCTTCAGTGTTCTTACAGCTGCTTCCACGGTATCGGCAAGCATCACTACCGCCGCCTCCCTGCTTGTCGGCACCGGCTCGGAATAGGAATAATCCTCTTTATTAATTTTACTGTTTTTTTCATTTTTCAACGCTTCAGCGTAAAAGTAGTTAATAAGCCCGCTGCCGTGGTGCTGTGAAATAATATCGATAACTGCCTTCGGCAGTTTGAGTTCCTTTGCCTTTTCGATGCCGATTTTTACATGCGATTTAATAACCGAAACGGAAAGACTCGGATTCAGGTCGATGAGCTTGTTTGCCTCTTTCTGGTTTTCAATAAAATATTCGGCCTGCTCTATTTTCCCGATATCGTGATAATAGGCACCGACCCTGGCCAGCAGGGGGTTCGCCCCGATCTCCTTGCAGGCCGTCTCCGCGAGATTGGCAACGTTGAGAGAATGGCTGTACGTCCCCGGCGCGAGGGAAAGCATCTTCTTTAAAAGCGGGGTGTTTGGATCGGACAATTCGAGCAGACGGAAACGGGTCGGGATATTCAGCCAGTGCTCGAAAAGGGGCAAAACGCCCAAATTGATCATTCCCGAGGCAAAACCGTGCGCGACACCCCATCCGAATAGCGGCAGCAGATGCCGCGGATCGATCCTTTCAAGGGTCCCCAGCATCAGCATAATAATACCGCTTACGGCCGACAGGATAAAAACACTCCGGACCAGTTCGATTCTCTTTTCGGCATTTTTTACAAGGATATTGGCGATAATTCCGGAAGAGAAAACAAACATGAAGGACACCGGATCGAGTCGGGTAATAAAGAGGGCGGTAACTGAAACACCCACCACAAAGTAGAGTGAAATTCTGGTATTGATAATAACGGAAATGAGCATCGCGAAAAACGCGGCCGGGAGAAGCACCGCGAAGGGGACCCAGTCATCCAGCTGAACCGTCCGGTCCAAAATAAATGCCGAAAGAATGAAAAGGAGAAAGAGGGAAAGGAGGATGATCAGCTGTATATTGTTCAGCCGAATCGCCGTCAGGGGCGGGCGAAACAGAAAAACGGAAATAATGACTAAAAGCAGCAGAAAAAGCCCCGTCCCGGCCAAACTGTATACATTTACCCGTTTCGAATGTCGCGTCAGCACGTTGAGCTTAGCGATAATTTTTTCCGTAACGGTCTCGCCCTCCCGGACGATCAATTCGCCTGCGGAGAGTTTTTTCTGCACAGGCGAGGTCTCTTTGCTGATTTTTTCTTTCTTTGCCAGTGTCTCTTCTTCGTCATAGAAGGCGTTTGTTTCCGCTAATTGTGTTACGAGAAGTTCAATATAGCTGGAATATTCCCCGGGCACACCCCGTTCCGCCGCTTCCCGCCGTACTGCGGCCCCGACGGTCTCGAGGGTTATTACCTCGTCTTCCGGGAGTATCGTTTTCTCATACCGTTCTTCCTTCCACCTCCACACTTCGACAGCCCCCGGTATGAACACCTCCTCTACAACAGCGGGATTGATTACTCCCCTCGTCAATATTGTTTCCAGAATGTCCTTCCCCGCGGGAAATATTTCGTGTACGCCGGGAAACGATGCCAACAGTTGTATCTCTTCGAACCGGAATTCATCGGGAAGTGTTGCCTGAATTTCCGTAAAAACCAATTGAGCATCCTTTTCAGTAAACCTGTTCCGGGTAAAAATCTCGCGGATGTCACTGTAGTTTTCAAGGGCCGATTCCGTTACGGTTTCGCTTACTTTAAAAACCGGAGGGACTAAGCGCTGCTCCGCCGATATTTTGACTGCCGTCGCCTCTTCGTCGGTATAAATAATATCGTTTACAACGACAATGTCTCGTTCCGCCGTCTCTCCCGGGACATATCGGCCCCCTTTTACGCTGGTGTACCGGAAGGAAAAGGGGGTAAACGTCAGCAGCAGTCCGTAGGCTGTTAGAAAAGCAGCGGCAATAATAAGGGCCCGGACCTTGTCCCTGCTCGAGCTGGAACGAATATGTAAAATGCCGGAGGGTGAAGATGAGTTACTGCTTTTCTTCTTTTTCATACGCTTCTATTATTTTTTTTATGAGGGGGTTCCGGATAACATCCTGTCCGTCAAAAAAGGTGAAATTAATACCGGGGATCCCTCTCAATATTTTTTCTGCATGCACGAGACCGGACCGGTTTTTTTTCGGCAGGTCGATTTGAGTAACGTCACCGGTGATAATTGCCCTTGAATTCTTCCCGATGCGGGTCAGAAACATCTTCATCTGGGCTTTCGTCGAATTTTGTGCTTCATCGAGAATGATAATACTGTCCTGGAGGCTCCTTCCCCGCATATACGCAAGAGGCGCGATTTCAATAATACGGGAATCCTCCATTTTCTGCTCCAGCTCGTAGGGGATAAACGAGTCGATGGCATCGTACAGCGGCCTGAGGTAGGGACTGATTTTCTGGGTCAAGTCTCCGGGAAGGAAGCCAAGATTTTCACCCGCCTCCACAACCGGGCGGGTAAGAACCAATTTCGTCTTCTGCTTGCCGATAATATCCGCTAAGGCCGAGGCAATTGCGAGATAGGTCTTCCCGGTGCCGGCAGGCCCGATCCCGAACACAATATCGAACTGCTTCAGCGCCGCGACATACTGCGCCTGGTGCAGGCTTTTCGGAAAAACCTTCGCGTAACCGGGGATATTGATCATCGATTCAATGAGCTGTCCCGGGTCCTCTTCCTCCGGACTGTACAATGCCCGGAAAATTGACCTGATGAGGTCCGGGCCCGGATGATGCCCCGTCTGCGCGTGGTCCTCCAGCTGTTCAATCATGTTACGGAACACCCTCTGTTTTTCTGTGTCTTCAGACAGAAAGAACAGTTCATTTCCCTTTGAAAACACCCGCTCCTGGAGCAATGTTTCGATTGTCTTTAAATTCTCATCGTTAACGCCGCACAAGTCGGTTAAAACGCTCTTATCTTCCAACACAATTGTCATCGCTTGTAAGTGTATAGCCCTCAATCAGCCTTCGTCAAGGCGAATTAATAGATTATCTCCTCGTCGTTTCCCTGTATTTTCCGCTTCAATTCGGGTATCGGATTCCACTGCACGTAGAAGGAAAGAGACCAGTCCCACTTGTAGGACTGAATTCCTTCATCACCGGTTTCAAGAACAGGACTGCCGGAATAATCAATATTCAGGTCCCAATCGCGGAGGTGGTGCACCACTGAGAGTGATACGTTTCTGGCGTTAAACGGCGAGTCCACCCTGTCCTCCATGGAAAATATATTCAGGGATTTCAGGACATCCGTAACGAACTGCCGTTTCGGTACACCGACTTCATCGCAGGGCTTTTGAAAATA
>CAZSGZ010000040.1:0-19400 GCA_964606455.1 uncultured Spirochaetales bacterium | reverse complement strand
TTTCTCGTTACTCTGGTGCGTCTCTACATCCTGAACGAGGACGTTGTACGGGCAAACATGAAGGCCGACGGCCCCTACGGCGAGATGGGCGATTACGGAAAAGAGTGGCTTCTGACCAACGACGCGGGTTCCGGACCCTACAAGGTGAAGGACGTAAAAATGGAAGAGTATGTCCAAATGGAAAAATTTGACGACTACTGGGGCTACTTTGCACCGAACGCACCGCAGGAAGTCAAGTTTATCGGCACCACCGAGGCCGTAACGGTACGGACAATGATGTCCCGTAAGGAACTGGAAATCGCGGACCAGTGGCAGTCCCTGGAAGCCCTGAAGTCCCTCGACGAACTTCCCGGTGTCGATATTGCAACAATGTCCTACGGAACAATGTTTTCTTTCATGCTGCATACGAAAAAACCGCCGACGGACGATATTCATTTCCGGCGGGCCCTGGCATACGCGCTGGATTATCAAACAGTTGTAAAACAGATTTTTCCGGGCTCTATTGTCGCCAGGGGACCTGTCGCTCCGGGATTCCCGGGACACTGGTCCGGATTCCCCGAATCGGAAAAGAACCTCGACAAAGCAATGGCGGAACTTAAAAAATCCAAATATTACAATCAGCTGGACAAATATCCTTTGGAAATCCACTGGATCGCGGAAGTTCCGGACGAGGAAAAAGTATCATTACTCGCTCTGTCGAACTTCGCCGAATTGGGAATTAAAACTGAAGTCGTAAAAGTCCCCTGGATGTCGGTCGTCGAAGAGATGGGAAATATCGACGAGAGCCCGAATATTGTTTCGGTTTTCGTTTCTCCCCATTACCCGGAAGCCGGCTCCATGCTGTCATCCCGGTATCATTCCGATTCCGCCCCCACATGGGAGCAGAACGAGTGGCTGCTGAATGACGAAATCGACGATATGATTGACGACGCTATTTCAACGATCGATATGGATGAACGGTACGGAAAATATGCCGAAATCCAGAAAAAAATCGACGAATTGCAGCCGTCACTGCACCTGTTTGAGCAGGCACAGAAACATCCCTATCAGGCATCGTACGTCGATTGGCCGTCGACAACGGGAGATAAAATCCCGGTTATGGGATACGACTTTGCAGCTAACTTCATTCAGGTATACCCTGAACGGAAATAATGTACATGTACGGCAGGAAGGGAAGGACATCTTCCCTTCCTGTTTCCTTGGGAGAAAATAACAACTCAGATGAGATTCGTAAAATATGTTCTTAGGCGGTTAGCACATTCAATATTGGTCCTGTTAGGATTATCAATTCTCATTTTTGTAATAGCCCGGGTTGTGCCGGGTGATCCTGCCCGGATGGCCTTAGGCCCGCGGGCGCCGGAACATGTGGTGGAAAAATTCCGGGAGGACCTGCATCTCAACGACCCGATTTATGTCCAGTACTACCACTGGCTGAAAGGCGCGGTGCGGGGGGATTTCGGATATTCAATTTTTACAAAACGGAGCGTTACCACCGACATTAAAGAATTCTTTCCGGCGACACTTGAATTGATGCTCCTGACGGGAATAATCATGGCGGTTTTCGGGATCCTCTTGGGTATTCTGTCCGCACGTCATGCCAATAAATGGCTCGATAATATTGTACGCGTCTTTTCATATTTGGGTGTATGCACCCCGGCGTATGTTTTCGCCATCCTGTTTCTCCTTATTTTCGGCTATTTTCTGCAGATTCTCCCCACCATCGGCCGTCTGAGCCCCTGGATCGACCATCCGCCGACGATTACCGGTTTAATGACGGTGGACAGCTTGCTTGCCGGTAATTTTGCCGCATTCGGGGACGCTTTAAAACATCTCATTATGCCCAGTCTGGCCCTGGCGTTAGGACCGATGGCCCAGGAGGCCCGCATTACCCGGTCCAGCATGGTCGACAATCTGCAGCGGGATTTCATCGCCTTAGAGCGGACACAGGCCATTCCGGAACGGAAAATAATGTCGAAATACCTGTTGCGGATCTCGATTATCCCCACCGTATCCGTTTTAGGCCTCGATTTCGCGTCCCAGCTCGGCTGGGCGTTTCTGGTGGAACTGATATTCAACTGGCCGGGGCTTTCCAGGTACGGCATTCAAGTCATTCTCAACAAAGATTTAAACGGGATCACCGCGGTCATTATGGTTATCGGAGTGATGTTCCTCGTCGTCAATGTCGTGGTGGACATCATTGTTTCCATCTTAGACCCGAGGATCCGCTTAGGTTCGGAAAGGAGTAAATAATGGACACCGCGGCAGTTGTAGAAAAAAGCCTGGGCGCAAGAATTTGGGAGAAAGTAAAAAAGGGCGCGTACAAGTTTTCCAAAAACCCCCTTTCGGTCGCGGGGGCGGTTATCGTTGTCACTGTTATTTTTCTCGCGGTCTTTGCCCCCTTCTTGTCTCCCTATCCGGAACATGCCGGTAATTTCGTCGATTTCGGCAACGCCAGTCAGGCGCCGAGCAGTGAGCACCTCTTCGGTACCGACGTTTTTGGAAGAGACATTTTAAGCAGGGTGTTTTTCGGTTTCAGACTCTCCCTTATTATGGGGATCGTGGTCATTGCCCTGACCGCGCCGGTAGGCATAACCTTAGGGCTTATTGCAGGATACAAAAAAAACACCTGGGTGGAAGCCCTCATTATGCGGATTACCGATGTGTTTGTCGCCGTCCCGCCGCTGATACTTGCCCTTTCCATCTGTTCCATCCTGACTCCGAGTATTTTTAACGCAATGATGGCGGTTTCCCTTATGTGGTGGCCCTGGTACTGCAGGATCGTCTACGGCATTGCCAGTTCTCTGAAAAATGAATTTTACATACAGTCCGCCGAAGTTACCGGGGCAAGCACCTTTCACATCCTGTTCCGGGAAATGCTCCCCAACTGTTACGGACCGGTTTTTACCAAAATCAGCCTGGACATGGGGTGGGTCATCCTTCTCGGTTCCGCCTTGAGTTTTGTCGGCTTAGGCGCGCAGCCGCCGACACCGGACCTGGGGACAATGGTTGCCGACGGCGGGAAGTACATGCCCGACCAGTGGTGGATTGCCGTGTTCCCGGCCATTGCCATTATGTTCGTTGTCTTCGGTTTCAATATTTTAGGCGACGGCATCCGGGACATGCTCGAAGTGGAGAAAACATAATGGCACAGAAACTCCTCGACATCCGCGATTTAGCGGTGGGTTTTAGCGTGTACGGCGGAAAGCTGAACGTGCTAAACGGCATCAATTTTTCCATGAAGGAAGGGGAAAAAGTCGGGCTGGTAGGAGAAACCGGCTGCGGAAAGACAACCACTGCAAAATCGGTGCTGAAAATCCTGCCCGAACCGCCGGCTTTCATTAAAGGCGGAGAAATCCTCTTTAAAGGAAAGGACATTCTAAAGATGAGGGACGGGGAACTGCGGGAAATTCACGCCCATGAAATTTCGATGATTTTCCAGGACCCGACTGCCTCGCTGAACCCGGTTTTCACCATCGGCGACCAGCTGAAAACGGCAATAAAATATTCCAATCTGCACACCGGCATGACGAAGCAGGAAATAGAAGACCGGGCCGTCCAGGCCCTCAATGAAGTGCGGCTGCCGGACGCGAAGCGGATTCTCGGCAACTTCCCGGTACAGTTAAGCGGCGGTATGCGGCAGCGGATATGTATTGCCATGGCGCTGGCGACGAGATCGACCCTGCTAATCGCGGATGAGCCGACCACCTCCTTGGATGTTACCATACAGGACCAAGTGCTGCGCCTCTTAGGGACCCTGGTGGAGGAAAAAGACACCTCGACAATTCTCATTACCCATTCCCTGGGCGTGGTCCGGGAATGGACGGAACGGGTATACGTGATGTATGCCGGAGCGATGGTGGAAACAGCGGATACAAAAGATCTGTTCCGGGAACCTCTTCATCCCTATACAAAGGGCCTGATGGCGGCGGTACCGAAACTGACGGGAGAAGGGATAGCGAGCGGGATCCCCGGCCGTATTCCCGACTATCTGAATCCGCCCGAGGGCTGCCGGTTTCATCCGAGGTGTCCCCATGTTATGGAGATCTGTAAACAGGAGAGCCCCGCCTACTTCGACTGCGGCGGAGACCACAAAACGGCCTGCTTTCTGTATAAAAAGTAAAACCGAGGAAAGAAGCATTATGGATAACGTCATTGTAAATTCCGTTAATTTAAAAAAATACTTTTTCACGAAGGCCGGCACCGTCAGGGCCGCCGACGGTGTCAGCTTTACCATAAACGAACAGGAGACCCTCGGACTCGTGGGTGAATCGGGTTCGGGAAAAAGTACGGTTGCCTATACGGTCCTGGGGATTTACCCGGCCACCGGCGGGGAACTGACTTTTAAAGGCAGGGACATTACCGACTCCATAAAAAAACGGTCGAAGGCACTGAAACGGGACATCCAGATCGTTTTCCAGGACCCGGGGTCTTCCCTCAACCCCAGAAGGACAATTAAACAGATTCTCGAACTGCCTCTTCATGTCCACAATGCGGTTCCGAAAAATGAACGGACCAACCGGGTGGTGCAGCTCCTGGAAATGGTGGAACTGCCCCTCGATTATATGTACAAATCTCCCCCCGCCATCGGCGGAGGAGAACGGCAGATGGTCGCGATAGCACGGGCCTTAGCGACGGACCCATCGTTTATTGTCCTCGACGAACCCACATCCGCGCTGGACGTTTCGGTACAGGCAAAAATTATTACGAAACTGCAGGAACTGCAGCGGGAGCTGAACCTTACCTACATGTTCATTACCCACGATTTAAGCCTGATGCGGAACATGGCTTCCCGGGTGGCCATTATGTATTTGGGGAAAATTTGCGAAATAGCCCCGACGGCCGAATTTTTCAGCAATCCCCGGCATCCCTACACCCAGATGCTCCTCTCCTCCATCCCGGTCATAACGGACGAAGAGGAGTCGCTGAAACCGAAAAAGATCGTCTCCACCGGCGAAATCCCCTCTCCGGTCAATGTTCCCACGGGCTGCAGTTTTCATCTCCGCTGCCCCTTCAAGATGGATATCTGCTCCGAAACGGACCCGGTTATTACTTCACCCGCGGAAAACCATCAGGTCCGCTGCCATTTGTTCAGCTAATTCTTCAGCTAAAATTTTTTCCTGGCCTTATCCCCGTTCTCTATATACACTATACAGGAGGCTCTTGTACAAGAAGCTTACTATTTAGTTCAAGGGAGAGGATGATATGACAAAAAGCGATATCATGGCCGAAGTTGAAATTGCATTGGAAGAATCGAAAACCGCCGTCCTGGCAACCGTCGACGACAGCGGCAGGCCCCACATGCGGTGGATGACCCCGGCTGTTTTAAAAGACAGGCCGAATGTGCTGTATTCAATTACCTCCTCCGGCTTCGAAAAGGCAAAACATCTCGATAAAAACGCGGAAGCGGAATGGATGATCCAGACACCGGCGCTGGATACCGTTATCAATCTGCGGGGGAGAATCAACCTCATCGACAACCCCTCTTTAAAAACCGAAGTGCTCGAAAGCATTGGAAAAAAGCTGACGGCGTTCTGGAAACTGAATGAACGGCAGGAAAATTTACTGGTCCTCGAAACTATTATCGAAGAAGGGATGTTTTTTAAACCCATGCGCGGCGTAAAAAGCAAAGTACATTTTTCCTAGGAGGAGTAATGAGTACGGAAAACACTAAAGTCCAACTATTGAAGAAACACGGGGAAGCGGCCGTACGGAAGCTTCTGGAAGATATGCTCCTTATCAGACGGTTTGAAGAAAAGGCGGCCCAGATGTACGGTCTGAAAAAAATCGGCGGGTTCTGTCATCTGTATATCGGTCAAGAAGCCGTGGCCGTCGGAACGATCGGCGCCTTAGACCTGGGGAAGGACTATGTTGTCGGCGCCTACCGGGACCACGGCTATGCTTTGGCCTGCGGAATGGACCCGAATGTAATTATGGCGGAACTGTACGGCAAAAAAACCGGCTGCTCCAAGGGAAAAGGCGGTTCCATGCACCTGTACGACGCGGAAAAACACATGCTCGGGGGAAACGGGATTGTCGGAAGCCAGATCCCGGTGGCAGCGGGGGTGGCAATGAAAATAAAATACAAGAAGGAGGACGGTGTCGTCCTCTGCTACTTCGGCGACGGCGCGATCCACCAGGGGGCATTTCATGAAAGCATGAACCTGGCAAAGATATGGGACCTGCCGGTTATATTCATTTGCGAGAACAACCAATACGGGATGGGGACCGATTTCCGGCGGGTTTCTTCGGTAGAGGACTTTTCCATTATGGGAAACTCCTACGGCATCGAAGGGAAACAGCTGAACGGAATGGATGTCCTTCATGTGTATGATGAGATGCAGGGTGCGGCCGCCGAGGTCCGGGATTCCGGCACCCCGAAGTTTTTCGAGATAAAAACCTACCGCTACAAGGGGCATTCCATGAGTGACCCGGCAAAATACCGGACAAAAGAGGAGCTGCAGGAGTACAAAGACCAGGACCCGATCGTTATCCTGCAGAAACTGCTGATTGAAGAAAAAATAATGACGGAAAACGAGATAAAAAAAATTGACGACGCGGCGAAACAGAAAAGCTCCGACGCGGCGGATTTTGCTGAAAACAGCGAAGAGCCGGAGGCGGAAGCCCTTTACAGCGATGTGTACGCGTAACAAGGAGGAAGCGGATGCCTACAATTACATTTCGTGAAGCCCTTCGGCAGGCCATGGAAGAGGAAATGCGGAGGGACGACAATGTGGTCCTTCTCGGAGAAGAAGTTGCCCGGTACAACGGCGCCTACAAGGTAAGCCAGGGACTTTTGGACACCTTCGGAGAAGAACGGGTAATCGACACTCCCATTTCGGAAGAGGGGTTCACCGGCGTCGGTATCGGCGCGGCCTTAGTCGGTTTGCGGCCTATCGTGGAATGGATGACCTACAACTTCGCCCTGATGGCCTACGATCAGGTTGTCAGCAACGCAGCGAAAAACCGGTATATGTCCGGGGGCCAGTTTACCATGCCCATTGTCTTCAGGGGGCCGAACGGACCGGCGGAGTATTTAGGGGCACAGCACTCCCAGGCGCTGCAGTCGATTTTTGCCCACATTCCGGGATTGAAAGTCGTTGCCCCTTCCACGCCTTACGATGCAAAGGGCCTCCTGAAATCGGCAATACGCGACGACAACCCCGTCATTTTCATGGAGGCGGAATTGATGTACGCCTGGAAAGGAGAAGTCCCGGAGGAGGAATACCTCGTCCCAATCGGGAAGGCGGACGTAAAACGGCAGGGAAGCGATATTACTTTGGTCGGATTTTCCAAGCCTGTAAAAATCCTCCTCGAAGCCGCGCGGCTCCTGGAGGAGGAGGGAATAGACGCAGAGGTTATCGATATCCGCAGTATCCGGCCCTTGGATGAAGGGACCATCTATAAATCGGTAAAAAAGACAAACCGCTGCGTTGTCGTGGACGAGGCGTGGCCCTTTGCCAGCGTCGGGTCGCATATCGGCTGGCTGGTATCGAAAAACTGTTTTGATATGCTCGATGCTCCGGTTGAACTGGTCCACGCGGAGGATGTACCGATGCCCTATAACCACGGCCTGGAGCTCGCGGCGCAGCCGTCGGCGGATAAAATTGCCGCGGCGGCAAAACAGGCATTATATATAGAATAGAGGAGTATGGAATGGCTGAAAAACTCTTGATGATAGCACTCTCCCCGACCATGGAAACCGGGACAATCGGCACCTGGCAGAAACAGGAGGGTGATGAAATAGTTAGCGGCGACGTTATCTGCGAGGTGGAAACCGACAAAGCGACGATGGACTACGAGGCGGTGCAGGAAGGCACCCTCCTCCGTATCCTAGTCGAGGAAGGAGGCGCGGCCGCGGTGGGCCAGCCAATTGGTATTATCGGCGAAGCTGGTGAAAATATCGACGATCTCGTCCGGGAAGCGCAAAAGGAGCTGGAATCCGGGGACAGCACGGCCGAGGGAGGAGCACAGCAGGGCCCGCCGGAAAAGGCCGCTGGCGGCGGACAGGTCCCGTCCGCCGGGCATGTAAAGTCCTCTCCCTTAGCCAGGGCCTTAGCCGATAAACACGGCATCGACATTGCCTCCGTAAACGGCAGCGGCCCCGAAGGCCGTGTTGTAAAGCGGGACATCGAAAAGGCCGTCCGGCGGCAGAGCGGAGGACGGGCGGCGCAGACGGTACAGGCGGCTGAAGCCGGCGGTCCCCGCGGTGCAGGGGAAGCGATGTATGCCGGGCAGGATGAAGTGAGGCCGGTGTCGAGAAAACGGCGCGTTATAGCCGACAGGCTGTCCGAATCGAAATTTGGCGCTCCTCACTACTATCTCAAACTGCGCGCCGCCGTAGACCTGCTTCTCGAAGCCCGGAAACAGCTGAATGCGGACCGCCGCGAGGGAAAGGTTTCTTTTAATTCCTTCCTGATAAAACTTGCCGCGGAGGCGTTGAAGCGGCATCCAGAGGTCCGCTCCACATGGCAGGGGGATTCCATCCTTACCCACGGCAGTATCGACATCGGCATTGCCGTGGCACAGCCCGACGGACTGATAACCCCGGTAATTAAAAACTGCGGCGGTAAAGGAATTCTGCAAATAGACAGGGAACTGAAGGACTTAGTGGACAAAGCACGGACGAACAAACTCAGCCCCGATGAGTATCAGGGCGCGGTTTTCACCATCAGTAATTTGGGCTCCTACGGCATCGAAGAGTTTACCGCAATTATCAACCCCCCGGGGTCGGCAATACTTGCGGTGGGGGCCATCCAAAAAGAGCAGCTGTTCGACAGCGAAGATAACGCAAGGCTGCGGCAAATGCTCTCGATGACCCTTTCCTGTGACCACCGGGTAATAGACGGTGCCGTCGGCGCGCTTTTTATGAAAGACCTGAAAGGCATGCTGGAAAATCCCGTTACGGCACTCTATTGACCGGCGGGTTTGAAGGAGGTCGTTTAATCGGAAAATAGGTTCTTTATTTCGAGGAAATCCTGTTTACGGGAAAAGTATATATCTACAAGTTCGGGATCGAACTGTTTTCCACTGTTTTCCCGTATGATGTTGTCAATTTCATTTTCAGGAAACGCCTCTTTATAGACGCGCTTTTGGCCTAACGCGTCGTATACATCAGCTAAAGAAACAATTCGAGCTTCAACGGGGATGGAAGCGCCGGATAAACCCTCTACGTAACCGGAACCGTCCCACTTCTCGTGGTGGTACCGGGCAATAGCTGCCGCCATCGGATCAAGTTCGGGATCATCGAGCATACGGGCCCCGATGCGGACATGCTCCTTCATCTTTTCAAACTCCTCCGGGGTATATTTTCCCGGTTTTTTTAACAGCGCGTCCGCCAAACCGACTTTTCCCACATCGTGGAGGGAAGCAAACAGCCGTATCCGCTTAACAAAATCGTTGTCCTGTCCCAGATGACGTGCAAGAATGGCCGAATATTCTCCCACCCGCTTGATATGGTTTCCCGTATCGGTGTCGTTGTAAAAATTCGCGTTCTCCAACGCAGTTACCAAGGCGGAAGTGGTGTGTTCGAGTTTCCGTGTTTTCTCTTCCACTAACCCCACAAGATGAAGTTCCCTGTCCTCTAACAAAGCGTTTTTCTCCCGAAGCTCGTCCTGCATCAGTTTTATCTGCATGTGGGTGTGCACCCGTGAAAGAAGTTCCCGTTTGTTAAAGGGTTTTGTAATATAGTCCACGCCGCCGGAATCGAAGGCCTTTACAATACTTTCCACTTCCGTTACCGCGGTAATAAACAGGATCGGAATGTCCCGGGTACTTTCCTTCGACTTGAGTATGCCCGCAACTTCGTACCCGTCCATCCCGGGCATCATAATGTCGAGTAAAATTACATCCGGTATGTTGTCTTCGATGGCCTGCAGGACCGAGTGACCGTCGCTTGCAAGCATTACACCGTAGTCGGTATTCTTCTTTATTATAGTCGCGAGTATTTTCCGGTTTTCCGCCACATCGTCCACAACGAGTATAACCGGCTTCTGATTATCCATGGCCCCTCCTGCTGTCCGTGCAGGTTATAGTATACTTGGAAGAAGCAAATGTGTCAGGTAAAAAAAACGCGGATTTGCACTGGAAGGAATTTATTCTTTTGATATATAATGGTTTTTCCATGAAAGCAAAGAAAACGAAACGGATAGTAAAAAAACAGGACCGGAAAACGGACCGTATCGTACACAGGAATATAAAAACCTCAAAGGGTTTTAACAAATTCCTTCAGTTCAGCATCGGAAACTGGCTGGAAAAAAATTTCAACATGCACGCGGAAAATCTCGACATGTTTGACAAACTCGAGCCGCCCTATCTGGTCATGGCTAATCACAATTGTGTATTCGACCCCTTTATGATTGCCGACTTTGTTCCGGAACCGATTTCATATGTTGTCTCCGATGCCGCTTTCCGGAAAAAACTGATGGGCTGGGCCCTCGGGCTGGTGGGATCGATACCGAAAACCAAGGCAATTTCCGATTTGGGCACCATTAAAAACATCATGGCAATACGGGAAAAAGGGGGTGTTGTCGGCATCTTTCCCGAAGGACAGAGCCCCTGGGACGGCCATTCCCTGCCGCTTGTGTACGCAACGGCAAAACTCGTACGGTTCTTAAAAATTCCCGTCGTTATAGCCCATAAACAAGGCGCATATTTTTCCATGCCGCGATGGGCAAAGAGCAAACGAAAAGGCGAAGTGGTCATCAGCTTTGAACTCGGATTTACGAAGGAAGAGCTGAAAACCTCATCCGTCGACGATATTTATAAAAAAATGACGAAATTTTTCGACCACGATGAATATGAACTGCAAAAACGGGACATGGTCAGGTTCACCGGAAAAGACAGGGCCGAATATCTGGAAATAGCCCTCTTTGTCTGTCCCGAGTGCAGAAAAATCGGCGTTATGGAATCGAAGGGTGATAATTTCTCCTGTGAAGCCTGCGGCTACTCCGTTTATTACAACGAATACTGCTTTTTTGAGAGGAAAAACGGTGTACTGTACCATGAAACCGTCCGGGACTGGAACCTGTGGCAAATCGAGTACCTCTCCGGCTATTTGTCCCGGCGGGGACGGGAAAATAAAAAGGATTTCATTCTGCAGGACGATGAAATTGACGTACATACCGGGTATAAAACCAATCCCCTCGAGTTCGAAGGTTCCGGACGTCTGAGCCTGTTCAGCGACAGGCTGGAATTTGAATCGGAAGCCAACGACCAAAACTTCGTTTTTCCCGTACGTGAAATCGAGGGTGCTAACGTCCATGAAGACGAGAAACTCGAATTTTACCATGACGACACCCTCTACCGAATTGACAGTAAAAACAAGCGGCTGTCCATGTACAAGTGGTTTCTCTGCATCAGCGACCTGCAAAACCCTGTTGTTACACCTTCATAACACCGCCGCGAAAGGAGGGTGAATTTTCTTGACTCAAACTGTAATATTAACGATTTTATAGTGCGGCATGAAAACTATAAGGGAAGGGCAGACACAAGATCTCACAACCGCTCCGATACCAAAACTGATACGGCGGATTGGAATACCCGCCAGTATCGGCTTCTTTTTCAACACCATGTACAATATCGTCGATACATTTTTCGGCGGACGTATTTCGACCCAGGCATTGGCCGCTCTCTCCTTGTCATTTCCGGTATTTTTCCTCATTATCGCCTTCGGAAGCGGTATCTCCACCGGTTCGACGGCCTTAATCGGATCGGCGTTGGGCGAAAAAAACGAGGACCAGGCTCGAATGTACGGAATCCAGGCCGTCAGTTTCGGCATTGTTTTGTCCGTTATCATTACACTGCTCGGCTATTTCCTCTCACCAATCCTGTTCAGGATTTTAGGGGCACAAGACCAGTATCTGGCGGACGCCCTTCTTTATATGCGGACAATCTTTTACGGCACGCTCTTTTTTCTCATCAACAACATGCTGAACGCGGTCCTGCAGGCAGTGGGGGACACCAAATCGTATCGAAATTTTCTCATCGGCAGCTGTCTTGTCAATATCGGCCTTGACCCCTGGTTTATTTACGGCGGCCTCGGGGTCCCGGCCATGGGTATCCGGGGGATCGCCCTCGCCACCGTGGCAGTGCAAGCCGGGGGTGTTATCTATCTTGCTTTCCGGGTAAAGCGGACCGGCCTCCTGTCGGGCGCCCGTTTTAGGGATTTCCTGCCGAAACGAAAAGAATTTATCGACATTGCCGCTCAAGGGTTCCCGGCAAGCATTAACATGCTTACCGTAGCGGCCGGAATCTTCGTTATTACCTATTACGCCGGCCGCTTCGGACAGACCGCCGTTGCGGCCTACGGTGCGGCAGTCCGCGTGGAACAAATCGTTCTCCTTCCAACCATCGGATTGAATGTCGCGGCCCTTACCCTTTCGGCACAGAACAGCGGGGCGAAAAAATTCGAACGGGTGCGGGAAACAATCAATACTGCTTTGAAATACGGAGCGGTATTGATGGCGGCGGGGGGTGTCCTCGTTTTTTTCCTCGCGCCGTTTCTCATGGCCCTTTTCACGGACGATCCCCGCGTAATCGCCTCGGGAAAACTCTATCTCCGGATTGACGCTCTTGTTCTCTATGCCTACGTTGTGTTGTTCGTCCACGTCGCCGCGCTGCAGGGCATGAAAAAGCCCCTGTTTGCCCTGCTGATCGGTGTATACCGTCAAATTATCGCGCCGATAGCGGTATTTTACCTCCTGTCGGTTACAGCCGGAATGGGAGCGAAGGGGATTTGGTGGGGCGTCTGCATCATTACATGGAGCGCGGCGGTTATCGCCTTTTTTTACGCACGACAAAAAATGAAACAGGTGTTACAATACAATTATTTATGAAAATTGTCATAAAAAAAACGACGAAGCGGCTCCTCTTCGAATTCATCAAATTTGCCGTGTTGGCGGGGATTCTGGTTGTAATAGTCGGCGCCATTTCCGGTACGGTTGATTACAATTGGCAGTGGTACCGGGTGCCGAAATATCTGTTCCGGGAAACTGAAAGCGGAACAAGGGCCGGAAGATTGCTGCAAGGTCTTGGTGTTACCTTGAAAATTTCCGGCATCAGCCTGGTCCTTACCTTCGCAATCGGCCTCGTTACCGCCCTTTTCCGGCTCTCCCACTCGAGAGTAGCGCGTGGAATAGCTCGGGCCTATCTCGAAATTATCCGGAACACTCCCCTGCTGATTCAGCTGTTTTTAATATACTTTGTGGTTGCCCCGATATTCAACTTCGGGCCGTTTTTGTCGGCCGTTATTGCCTTGAGCCTCTTCGAAGGCGCCTATACGTCGGAAATATTCCGTGCAGGTATTTTGGGAATTCCCCGCAGCCAGTGGGAGTCCGCCTACAGTCTGGGACTGGGGGCGCCGGTTGCCTATCGAAAAGTGATACTGCCGCAGGCAATTAAGCAGGTGCTGCCGCCGCTGACGAGTCAGGCGATATCCCTCGTGAAGGATTCCGCCCTTGTAAGCACCATCGCAATTTACGATTTGACCATGCAGGGACAGGCGGTCATCTCCGAAACCTTCCTGACCTTTGAAATCTGGTTTACCGTAGCGGGTATATATCTCATTTTGACCTTGCTTTTATCCGCTGCCGTACATATTTTAGATAAACGAATGGGAACTACAGGGTAGAAATATGGAAATGCAAATGGAAAAAGACCTTAAACTCTGCGATGAACCGATAATCCGCGTTAAAAATGTAAAGAAAATATTTCCGGGCAATATTATTGCCCTGGACGGATTTACCACGAATATCTGCAAACAGGAGGTGGTTGTGATTATCGGTCCATCGGGATCGGGAAAGTCGACATTTCTCCGCTGCCTGAACGGACTCGAATCCACCGATTCGGGGAAAATTATCATCGACGGCGTCCCCCTGGATGATGTACGGGAAAACCGTCAGATGATACGGGAAGAAGTAGGAATGGTGTTCCAGTCCTTTAATCTGTTTCCTCACATGACGGTGCGTGAAAATATCAACCTCGCGCAAATATATGTACGAAAAAAATCAAGGGACGAGGCAAACGAAACCACGGAAGAGCTTTTGCGGAAAGTAGACATCGGTGAAAAGATTGACGCGTATCCGAGCCAGCTCAGCGGCGGCCAGCAGCAGCGGGTTGCCATTGCACGGGCCCTGGCCATGAAGCCGAAAATTATGATGTTTGACGAAGCCACTTCCGCGCTGGACCCCGAAATGGTAGGGGAAGTTTTAGACGTAATGAAAAGCCTCGCCGACGAGGGTATGACCATGCTGGTTGTGACCCACGAAATGGGTTTTGCCCGGGAAGCCGGCGACAGGATTATTTTTATGGACGAAGGGAAAATAATCGAGGAATCGACAGGCGAAGAGTTTTTTGAAAACCCGAAGGAAGAACGAACAAAGGATTTTTTAAGTAAAATATTATGAACATGAGAAGGAGAGGAAAATGAAAAAACCGGTAACAATTATTGCGGCCCTGCTTGTTGCAGCGGCTTTTGTGTTTGCACTTACAGGATGTAACGGCTCCGGCGGGGAACCGGCCGCCGCGGACAGTTCAGCCGAAACTGTACGCCAGGCGGACGAACGGGAAAGTTTAATCGATACCGTTCAAAAGCGGGGGGTTCTCCGCGTGGGTATGTCGACATTTGTTCCCTGGGCAATGAAAGATAAAACCGGGGAGCTGATAGGTTTTGAAATTGATGTCGCCCGCCGGCTGGCCTCCGACATGGACGTGGACATCGAGTTTGTCCCCACGAAGTGGTCCGGTATTATTCCCGCCCTTCTAACGGGAAAATTCGACGTTATAATCGGCGGTATGGGGATCCTTCCCGACAGGAATCTGAAGGTCAACTTCTCTATCCCCTACGACTACTCCGGAATGTCTATGGTTGCCCATAAGGTAAATGCCGGCGGTTTTTCAAGTTTGGAAGATTTCAATAAACCCGAGGTTGTCATCGCCGCGCGGATCGGCACGACGGCCGCCGACGCGGCACAAAAATACATGCCCGAAGCGGAGCTGCGCCTCTTCGATGACGAGTCCCAGGCACTGCAGGAACTAAAAACGGGCCGAGCCCATGCTGTGGTTGCATCCGCGCCTCTGCCGGCTTTTCAAGCGATAGAAAACCCGGACACCCTTTTTCTCCCCTTCCAAGGGACTTTCACGAAAGAGCCCATCGGGTTCGCCGTACGGAAGGGTGACCACGACACGTTGAACTATTTCAATAATTGGATAACCGTCGTCGACGCGGAAGGCTGGCTGGCGGACAGAAAACACTACTGGTTCGAGACGCGGGATTGGGAAAGCAAAATCAAATAAAAGCTGAACCGCCTGTGGAAAAGCACCTGCTTTTAAGCAGGCGGCATAAACAACAACGAATTACCGCGCTCGACATTCTTCTGACAGCCGCCCTTATCGGGGCGGCGGCCTATTTTGTCTACCGGGTGCGGATCCGCCTGAGTTACAGCTGGCACTGGGGCGTTATCCCGCAGTATCTGTTCCGGTGGGACGAAGCGAAAGGGCGCGTGGTCCCGAACCTGCTGGTAGACGGCTTTCTGACCACGATCAAACTGAGCCTCTGGGCATCCGTTCTCGCCGTTGTGCTGGGAACGGTAATGGGAATACTTCGGACGGGAAAAGGGATTTTTTCCCGGGTGTTCAGCCGGTCCTACGTGGAGCTGGTACGGAACCTGCCGCCGCTGGTGCTGGTCTTTATCTTTTACTTCTTCTTTTCCAGTCAAATTCTTACCGCCGTCGGCCTCGACGACGCGATACGCCGGATTTCACCCGGGGCGGCACGAGTGCTTACCATACTGTTTGTTCCTCCATCCCGCTTTTCCGCCTTTATAGCGGCGGTCTTTACCTTAGGGATTTATGAAGGAGCATATATTACCGAGATTATCCGGGCGGGAATCGAATCGGTGGAAAAAGGTCAGTGGGAAGCCGCCTACACCTTAGGCCTCTCCCCCTACCGGAAGATGCGCCACGTTATCCTTCCCCAGGCGGCGCGGAAAATCCTCCCCCCGTTAGCGGGGCAATTCATTTCGACCATTAAGGACTCGGCTATTGTGTCGGTCATTTCCATCCAGGAGCTCACCTTCGAAGGAATGGAGCTGATGTCGGCGACCCACTATACCTTCGAAATCTGGCTGACCATTACGGCAATGTATTTTATTATAACCCTCGCCTTTTCCGTCGCCGTCCACCGGATGGAACTACGGCTTCGAAAAAAAATAGCGGACTAGGCGGCCCTCCGGCATCTACCTATTGTTTTTTCATATTTTAGCTAAAACTACCTATTGTTTTTTTCTTTTTCCGTGATATTATATAGGTAGATAGAAAAATGTACAGAAAATACTATAAAGATTTGCTAGACTGGAAAGACCGCGGGAACAGAAAGCCCCTCGTAATACGAGGTGCCCGGCAAGTCGGGAAAACATACCTGGTACGCCAGTTCGGCCGGGAACAATTCGAGCATTTTCTAGAGATCAACTTCGACGAGACCCCCCAAAAAAGGGAACTCTTTCAGTATAACGATATAGAAGTTATCCTCCGGTACGTATCCCTCGATGCGGGTATCCCGGTTACACCAGGAAAGACATTGATTTTTCTCGACGAAATACAGCGGGCGCCTGAAATATTCGCAAAACTCCGCTATTTCTTTGAAAAACGGAAGGACATCCATATTATCGCGGCCGGCTCTTTGCTTGATTTCGTATTAGCGGAACACACCTTTTCAATGCCTGTAGGAAGAATCGAGTATCTCTATATGGGGCCCATGGATTTTATGGAATTTTTAACCGCTTCCGAGAACAATTCGCTCTTCGAATTCTTACGGCAGTTCAGGGTAAAGGACCCTGTCCCCTCTGCAATTCACGCAAAGCTGCTGGAACTAACGAGAACTTACATGGGAATCGGCGGAATGCCATCCGCGGTCAGGGAATACCATGAATCAGACTCCCTCCGAAAGTGTGAAATGGAATTAAGCTCTATACTAAACACATTACGCGACGACTTTGCCAAATACGGAAAAAAAGCCGATCCGTTCAGGTTGCAGCTTGTTCTCGATAAAACACCAGGGCTGGTAGGGAAAAAGGTAAAGTATACTGAAATCAGCAGAGATGAAAAATCGGCAAATCTTAAGGAGTCCCTTTATTTTCTTGAACTCGCGCGGCTTATTTATCGAGTGTATCACAGTTCCGGTAATACAGTACCATTGCGTGCGGAACGGAAGGAACGGGATTTCAAACTGCTGTTTTTAGATATCGGTCTGATGATGCACTCATTAGGTCTTAACCTGTTATCATTGATAGATGAAAACGTCATTATGGCAAATAAAGGCGCGCTTGCCGAGCAGTTTATCGGGCAGCAATGGCTGTACGGTAAAGAAAGCTATATTCCGCCGGAGCTGTATTACTGGAACAGGGAGAAAACCGGTACTAGCTCGGAGGTTGATTACCTAGTTGAAGCGCACGGCCGCATTGTACCTGCGGAAATTAAGTCCGGGACAACGGGAAGCTTGAAATCTCTTCATGTTTTTGCTTCGTTAAAAAACACCGGGACGGCCCTTCGTTTCAATACAGCTTTGCCGTCAATTTCAACGGTTAAAGCCGAAATTCCCGGTATGGAAAAACACACGTACAGTTTGTTGAGTTTACCCCTGTATATGGTTTCGGAGGCACACCGCCTGATAGAAGAGTGCTCGGACTAGGGTAACCTACAACAAATACTACTATACTGTACTAACTTGCATATCTTTCACACATCCCCTTTAGCTATGCCGCTGTTTTCTCCCGTTTCTTCAGGTTCACCGGAAAGAGCAATCCCGCCGCCGCGTATACAACCAGAGCGGCCAGTAACAGCACGCGGAACCCGAACTGCACGGCGAGATATCTCGCTAAGAGGCTGCCGGTAACGGAAAAGGCGCCGTTCATTCCCCATGCCCAGGGGAGCATTTCGCTCCGGTTCTTCGCAAGCACGTTGAGACCCGTGGGAAAGAACATTCCCATGAAAAAGGCAGCCGGGGCGATAATGACGATAGCACCGAGCATCTTTACGATGCGGGGGGCGCCCAGGCTCCCCTCTAGAATGGCCGGCAAAAGTGTCATGTAGAGGACCATCATTACAACGACAATGCCCGCGGCGATTAGAATGAAGCGCTTCGGTTCCTTCATCATCCTGCTGCCGCTTACACTTCCCACGCCGGAAATAATCAGCATGGAGGTTATAACAATACTGGTCGAGAATACCGGGTTGCCTAAATAGAAAACGAGTTTCTGGATGAAAAAGATCTCTACCAGCATATAGGCGATACCTAAGAGGGAATAGTACAGAATGACCCCCAGCTTGCTTCCGCTGCCCTTTAATTGGGACTTGTTCCTGCCAATGGCCGGAATGATGATAATAATGATGCCGAAAAAGACGGACTGCAGGAGGGTCCCCACCAGCAGCAGATAACTCCACTCCTCCGACACCGCGTCGAGTTTGTCTAAGAACATCCTAATATTGTCCGGCTTTAAATAGGAGGTAAAGTAGGGCCGGTTGTCGCTAGCCGGAGTTATATCGAAAAGATACGAGTCGTATATCTCCGCCTCCCTTCCCTCGAGCATGTAATCGATAATGTGGTAGTAGAGGTCGCCCATGGGCCGGGAAACTTCATCCCCCATAACGTCATTTTCCGGATTCGTATCGTACTTTGCCGTGTATGCTTCGAGCTGCTCCCGCACATTATCCGTCCGCGGTTCGATGCCGTAGTGGTAAATTGTTTCGAAAGACATTTTGTAGGTGAATTGATTCAGCTTTTCAATTTCCTCGGGCGTAAAAGGAGTCTTCTTGACCAAAACCGTAGCGGTGGAATAGATAAGCTGAAATACGTAGAGGTGCCTGCCCGGGTCCTCTATCCCCTGCCGCCGCATCGATTCGATGACCGTTGTCAGCAGCTTCGGCACGTTCCGCGGCGGAGCAAGATGGTTCCAGGTGGTAATTGACAGCATGCCCTCCGGATTCAAACAGGAGATATAGTCTTCAATCGCCTCCGTGGTGTAGGTATAGTTTTCATGCAGCGGGTTTCCCACGGACTGGGAAAGTCCTAACGAATCGATTAGACTTATTTCAACCAAATCGTACTTCCCCCGGCTGCGGCTGGCATGGGCCCTGGGTTCCTGTTCCAGGATATCGATTTTCGGATCGTTCAACAGGTCCCCCTGGAACTCCCGAATTACCGGATTCTCTTTCATCATCGAAATGAGGGCGGTATTCGGCTCCACAACAACGATCTCCTCCGCATTGTGGTGCAGAGCTGAAAAAGCGCTAAACCCGCCGCCTAAGTGGGAAATAAACACCGAAGGATTTTCCAGGATCTCATACGGGGCTGCCATGGGGAGGAAGTCGAGGTAAATTTTCTCCTCCTCCGTCAGCTCCCGCATCAT
>CAZSGZ010000039.1:0-19418 GCA_964606455.1 uncultured Spirochaetales bacterium | reverse complement strand
ATTCTCGAAGCGGAGCTTAAGCTGCGGCCGGGGGACGGCCGTCGGATCGGTGAAAAAATGGAAGAATACCGGCGGGACAGGGAGGAAAAAGGCCACTTTACCCACCCCTCGGCGGGCTCCGTCTTTAAAAACAACCGCGATTTCGGCCGGCCTACCGGGGCAATAATCGATTCCCTCGGGCTGCGCGGCTTCTCCGTAGGCGGCGCGCAAATTTCACCGAAGCACGCGAATATCGTTATCAATACCGGGGGCGCCTCCGCGGCGGAGGTGCGGGAGCTAATCGAAACGGTTAAAACGAAGGTTTTTCGCGCATACGGCTTCAGTCTCGAGGAAGAAGTCCGGTACGCGGGCGAATGGGACTGAGGAAACCTGTTATCGACCAGCCGAACTGCAGGTACAATTTCCCCATTTCCGCGGACCCTGATGCCCCCTCTCCGCCGGTTATGTCCGCCTCGGCGAGAAAAAAAGCCGATGCCCGGCGGCCGTTCAGCTCAATGCGGAGCCGGTTTTCCGCTGTAAAGCTCTCCCGCCGATACATCTTTGTCCGTACCGATATTCTCACATCGGAGACAGCCACGGTTATGGAAACCGGGCCGGCAATTTCTTCCGCACCGGTCTCATCGTAGGAATAGGAACAGCCGGCGGTGACGCGGACCGGTCCTTCGGGAAACATCGACAGCTCCGCGGAAAACCGTTCCTCCCCCGACAATATCCCGAGGCTGTCCCAGTACTGTTTACAGTCCCACCGCAGCTCTCCGTCGATGACCCCGGTTTTTACCTCGGCTGCGCAGTACCATTTGTCGTCACCGGGTATATACATCTCCGGAAATACGGGGGGCGCGTCGATACGCTTTCCATACCCTCCCCGGAGACGGAAAGGAAAGCGCGGCAGCAAAAGCGCCTCCCCGGAGGCGGTAAAAGCCTTCCCCGGGCGGGTGCCCTCCGGGGTAAGATACTTAGGCCAGACAAAAGCGGCGGCGGCGTCTGCCTGAATAAAGGGCAGAGACAGCGAAGCGTGCCCCCTGAGAAACGGCCCCGGACCGGTAATTTTCGAACCGGACATTCCGCCGGCGGCGGACACATACAGCCATTCCGTTTGCAGCCGCAGGTTTCCGTAGAGATGGAGCACCGTTTGCGGAAGCGCCGGAGGGCTGTCGGAGATCCATGTCTCCTCCGCGAGGGATTTTTTTTGATTGTAGGTCCCGAACAGCACGGCATTTCCCGAAACAATGGAACCGGGGGAAAAATTCCCCCACACGCCTCCGTCCACCCGCCCGGTTTTTCCGTCATACGTCCCTCCGAGCCCGAATTCTTTTCCCCGTGTCCGAAGGGAAACCCCGGTACGGTTCCCCGCCGACATGTCCCGGCAAAGCCGCAACGCGGCGGCTTCGGAGTATACGCCGGAACCCGCTGCATATCCTCCTGGGTTGCCCAGCTCCCGTATTCCGCCGAAATATTTCACAGGACCGCATACAACGGCGGGGGCCGCGAATCCGAAGCGGTATTCCGGCTTTTTTCCCGGCTGCTCTTCAAAGTAGGTAAAAACACCTATACTGGCGTTTAGAAACTGCACCCGGTGCCTGACGTCTCCCTCCGTGTCAAGCCGTGAATCGATTTCAACCTTCGTCTCTCCGGAAAGCGCCGCCGGCGCGGCTGCCGACAGCGCCGCTATCAGCAGCACGATTTGAGCGGCCCCGCCGCCGGTCCTTACTGTAAACAATGGATGCCCCCTATACGCTAGAAGGGGGAAAACTCGGCTGACGCTTCAAAAAAACGGCAAAAAACTGAAAAAAAATCCTCTCTTGCAATAAAATCGGTTTCATGACACATTAACGGGAAAACGACACTCATGGAGGAAGAATACATGAAGATTCTTACGTTAAATTGCGGTAGTTCTTCCGTAAAATATCAAATTTACGACTGGGACAGTCAGACTAATTTGGCAAGCGGGATAGTTGAACGGGTCGGGCTGGACGGCTCCTTTATCAAACACCAGGCAAAGGGGAAAGAGGAACACAAGGTTGAAAGCCCCTGCCCCAGCCATAAAGAGGCAATTGAGCTGATTATCACGACCATCGTCAATCCTGAAATCGGCGCGATTGAAACCATTGAAGAGATCAAGGCTGTCGGGCATCGGGCCGTCCACGGCGGTGAAAAATTCGCGAAATCCGTCATTATCGACGACGAATTTATTACAACATTCGAATCGCTGAACGATTTGGCCCCCCTTCACAATCCGGCCAATCTGTTGGGAATGAAGGCCGCGGAAGACGTCCTGCCGTCTGTCCCCCATTGCGCGGTAATGGACACCGCCTGGCATCAGACTATGCCGGAAAAAGCTTTTCTCTACGCCCTTCCCTACGAATGGTACGAAAAATACGGCGTCCGGCGCTACGGGTTCCACGGCACTTCGTTTTTATATACGGCGAAACGCGCGTCTGTCCTGCTCGGGAAAGACCCGTTCGCGACAAATGTCATTATTGCCCATATCGGAAACGGCTCGAGTATCAACGCGGTACGGAACGGAGTTTCCGTAGACACCTCCATGGGGCTTACCCCCCTGGAAGGCCTGGTAATGGGAACACGATGCGGGGACCATGATCCGGCCATATCGTTTTATATGATGCGGCAGACGGGAATGTCTCCCGACGAAGCTGAAGCCGCGCTTAACAAGAAAAGCGGCGTTCTCGGTATAACCGGAAAGTGGGTGGACCGCAGGGACATTGAAATTGCGGCCGAGGAAGGCAGCGAACGGGCCCGCCTGGCCATCGAGATTGAATCGTACCGGCTGAAAAAATATATCGGATCCTACTCCGCCGTTTTAGGCAGACTCGACGCCCTCGTATTTACCGCCGGCGTTGGAGAGCGCGGACCGATTACCCGGGAACTCGCGACCGACGGCCTGGAAGCCTTCGGCATCAAAGTGGACAAAAACAAGAACTGGGCTTCTATGACCAGGAACGGAGAAACGGAAATTTCCGCCGACGATTCGCCGGTAAAGGTGTTTGTTATTCCGACAAACGAAGAACTGGTAATGACGGAAGACACCTACGCCCTTATCGAGGGTACCTACGATGTCCATACCAATTTTACCTACAGCTTCCAGCATAAAGACTACCGAAACAAAGAACGGGAAGAAGCACTGGAAAAAGATCTGGTAAAGCGGCCGGAAATAAAAGATATTCTCGCGGGACCTGAATAGGCCCTGCCGGCCGGTTTTTATTTCAGAAGCACCGCGCCGCGGACCGATTTCGCGGCTTCTTTTCCCCGGAGATACTCGATAATCGCAAGGGCAAACTCACCGGCCGTCCCGGGACCCATGCTGGTAATGCAGTTCCCGTCAACGACAACGCGCTTGGCCTTGTATTTCGCCCCCTGCAGTTTTTCCTCGAATCCCGGATAACAGGTTGCCTGCTTCCCTTCGAGCACGCCTAAGGGCTGCAGCACCACCGCCGGGGCGGCGCAGATCGCCGCGATCAGTTTCCCCGATGCCGCAATGGTTTTGATAAACTCACCGGCCTCCCGTGAAGCCGCTACATGTTCCGCCCCGGGCATACCCCCCGGAACCACCACGCCGTCGTATTCCTCCGCGGCGGCAAGCACATCCTTCATGGCCTTGTCCGCGGCAAAGGTTACGTCATGGGCGCCTTTCACGTTTTCACCGGTTACACCCGCCGTAACTACTTCGATGTCCGCCCGACGCAGAAAGTCCACCGGCGTAACCGCTTCAACTTCCTCGAAACCATCCGCCAACAATACGGCGATTTTCTTCATATCGTCCTCCTCAATTTTTCATAGCCGGAAAGGACCATTGCTTCAGTCTCCTCCCAGCCGATACATTCGTCCGTTACCGAACACCCGTAGACTAAATTGTCCTTTTCCGCCAGTTTCTGTCTTCCTTCGACAAGATAACTCTCCAGCATAAACCCGACAAGGGAGGAATTCCCCCTCAGCTTCTGATCGATGACGGAACGGAAGACCCGTTCCTGCTTTCGGAAATCTTTTCCCGAGTTCGAGTGGCTGCAGTCAACAACAATAGACGGCTCGAGTCCTTCTAATTCCATACTTTTCGCCGCGGATTCTACGGTTTCCTCGTAGTAATTCGGTCCGGACCTTCCGCCCCGGAGAATGATATGGACCGCTCCGTTCCCTTTCGTGTGGACAACACAGGTCTGCCCGTTTTGATCTATTCCGATAAAGCTGTGGGGGTGCTTTGAAGATTTCAGAGCATCGAAAGCAAGCTGCAGATTACCGCTTGTTCCGTTCTTAAACCCGACGGGCATGGAGAGGCCGCTGGTCATCTCCCGATGGGTCTGGCTTTCCGTCGTCCTCGCGCCGATGGAAGCCCAGGATATGAGATCGGAAATGTACTGCGGGATTATCGGGTCCAAAACTTCACTCCCCACGGGAAGCCCCAGGGCGGAAATATCAAGCATCAATTTTCTGGCAATTTTCAGCCCCTTTTCTATGTCGTAGGAGCCGTCCAAGTCGGGGTCGATTATCAGCCCCCGCCACCCTACGGTGGTCCGGGGTTTTTCGAAATAGACCCGCATTATCACATAGAATACGTCTTCTACCTTTTCAGCTAACCGGCGGAGTTTTTCTCCATATTCCAGGGCCGCGGATGGGTCGTGGATGGAACAGGGTCCGATTATCGCTATTATCCTCGGGTCTTGTTTCGCCAAAATTTTAGTTATTATTTCTCTGCTCTCAATTACGGTACGGTTGCTCTCCTCGGTCATCGGAAAGATGGATTTGAGCTTCTCCGGGGGTATAATCGGCGTAAAGGTGCGTATGTTGAGGTCGTTTGTCTGTTTCATGCGGCCCTATTGTAATTTTTACCGGCAGTTGATTTCAAGCCCTTTCGACGGGCATTGTCATGCACCGGATACCGCCTCCTCCTCTGGCAAGTTCAATACCGTTTATTTTGACCGCCAGCTTGGTGTAGGAAGCAACATCCTCCCTGCCTTCGATAAAGTCTCCGGCATCCTTTACCGTGTAGCCCGCCGCCGCGAGCTCGTTAAAAGTTGCCTCGTTCGCTCCATACCCGATAACCTTCCCCGGAGCAAAGGCAAACATATTGGCACCCGACATCCACTGCTCCCGCTTCTGTCCCAGGAGGCTCCCGCCGCCGCAGCGTACAAAATCCATTTCGATTCCGGCTTCGGCCAGTCCGCCGAGGAGGCTGTCCGTTTCGGCAAACTGCATGGAACCGTCGGGCCGCACATCGATCCGCACCACCCGTATCCGTTCTCTCCCCGCGATAAGGGGATAGTGTATCAGCGCCTGGTCCGTATCGATTTGCGTAAAGACCATGTCCAGATGGATCGTGGCCCGCTCCTCCGGCAGAAGGACCGCGAATACGGTAAGGGGTTCCCGAAACCTCCGTACCATGCTGCGCAGCAGCACATCGACTGCCGCGGCGCCGGTCCGCTCGGATATGCCGATACACAGCACCGAGGAGGACAGAACGATGCAGTCGCCGCCTTCAATTTTTTCCGTTTTTCCGTCCCGGAGGTTCCCCTCGTAAAGCATGGAATCGGACCGGAAAAGGGGGTGGTGTTTACAGATATGATACATAATGACCGACTCCATGTTCCGTACCGACGACGCCATGGAGGCGATGATAATCGAATCCCGGTAGACCATTGCGGAGTCCCGGGTAAAAAAAAGGTTCGGCAGCGGCAGAATGTCGAACTCCCGGGGGGAGAGGTAGCCTGTTAAATCGCGGGAGCGTTTTTTCAGTCCGTGAATGCATATTTCGGACAACTCTTCCGAGGAGGCGGATGTCACTTCCTCACGCCGCTGTTCCGCGCCGTATTCGGTAAGGAGGGAATTTTCTATTTCCCGGCGTACCGCGGGGTCCTGCATAATGTCTCGGAGAAGGTCCCGGATCTGATACACGTCACACACGGTTTTCAGGAAGCCGGTCAGTTCACGGTGTTCTCTTGCTACAACCTGCAGTGGGATGATGTCGTTGTACAGCACCTGTTCCGCCGCCTCCGGCGTCATCACTTCGATTTCGCTGCCCGGTGAATGCACGATAACTTTTTTCAATTTGCCGATTTCGGAATCCACCCATACTGCCATGTCTGAAGAATAGCACATCGGTTTGACTTCCATCAATAACTATGATACTACAGTATGCTATGAAACAGATACGTGAAATACTTGCAGAATCCGCAAACGGAATGGAAATTACGGTAAACGGCTGGATTAGGACGAAGCGGGACTCAAAAAACGTCTGTTTTCTCGAGATAAACGACGGATCCTGTCTGAAAAACCTGCAGATGATATACGATAAGGAGACCGGACGGATCAGCGACAGTATACTCGAAGAAATGACAACCGGAACAAGTGTGAGTGTTTCCGGGACCCTGCAGGAATCGCCGGGGAAAAACCAGTCGGTGGAACTGCTGATCGGCTCGATCACCGTTATCGGTACGGCCCCCGCGGAAAGCTACCCGCTGCAGAAAAAGCGGCATTCCTTCGAATTTTTGCGTGAAATTGCCCACCTGCGGCCGAGGACCAACACCTTCGGGGCGATTGCCCGGGTACGGAACGTTTTGAGTATGGCGGTACACCGGTTTTTTCAGGAGAACGGGTTTGTGTACGTCCACACGCCGATTATTACCACCAGCGACTGTGAAGGAGCGGGGGAAATGTTTCAGGTAACCACGCTTCCTCTCCGGGAACTCCCCGCGGGAGAAGAAGGCATCGACTACAGCCGGGATTTTTTCGGAAAAGCGGCGTATCTGACCGTCAGCGGCCAGCTGGAGGCGGAAATATTCGCCACCGCGTTAAGCAGAGTCTATACCTTCGGCCCGACCTTCCGGGCCGAGAACTCCAACACCTCACGGCATCTTGCCGAATTCTGGATGATAGAACCGGAAATGGCATTCTGCGACATCTCCTGCAACATGGACATTGCCGAAAATTTCATCAAGTATATCCTGACGGACCTCCTGAAAAACGCGGGAGAGGACATGGACCTGTTCAACAAATTTGTACGGAAAGGAATTGTCGAAACCATCGAAGATGTTATTTCAAAGGAATTCGCCCGGATTACCTACACCGAAGCTGTCGGACATCTTGAAAAGGCAACGGCCGATTTCGAGTTCCCCGTTAGCTGGGGAGCGGACCTGCAGTCGGAGCATGAAAAATATCTTACCGAAGAGGTGTACAAGGGCCCCGTTATCGTTACCGACTACCCGAAAGAGATAAAGGCCTTTTACATGAAACTGAACGAAGACGGAAAGACCGTCCGGGCAATGGATGTTCTCGTCCCGCGCCTGGGAGAAATTATCGGCGGAAGCGAACGTGAATCGGACCTGGAAACGCTTCGCCGGAAAATTAAGGAAAACAGCCTCCCCGAGAAGGATTACTGGTGGTACCTGGAACTGCGGAAATACGGAACGGTCCCCCACTCCGGCTTCGGCTTGGGTTTCGAACGCCTCGTCCAGTACGTTACCGGCATGCAGAATATCCGCGACGTTATCCCCTTTCCCCGGGCCGTCCGCCTGGCGGAGTTTTAATACCCGCGTCCGTAACGGGCCCCGGGGAACTGCCGCCTTACCGCGGCAGCAGTCCGATGGAGAGAAAGGGAAGATAGGTTACAAGCAGCATTACCGCAAGCCGTGCGATGAAAAATGGAAACACATTTCTCGAGATCTCGGCAAGCGGTTTCTCGAATCTATAGGATGCAAGAAAGAGATTCAGTCCCACCGGCGGCGTTAAATACCCTAGTTCGAGATTAACGAGAAAAATCGCCCCCAAATGGACCGGATGGATCCCGAAGAGGTTGCCAAGGGGAATAATCAGCGGGACCACAACCATAATCGCCGAAAAAATATCCATGAACATACCTGTAACAAGCAAAGCGATATTGAGTAAAATAAGAAAAATGTATTTTGAATGGATGTTAATTTGGACCCAATCGGTCAACCGCACCGGAATTTGCGCGTCGATTAAATAATAGGACAGACCTTTCGACGCGGCTAGAATAATAAGAACGCCTCCGATAATGGGAATGCATTTTTTAAACAGGGGGGGGAGATCTCGCAGCCCGAGGTCGCGCTTTACCAGCACTTCGATTATGAAAGTATATACCACCGCAATTGCACCCGTTTCGACTAAGGTAGTCAGCCCTCCGAAATAGGCCGCGAAGATAATGATGGGCAAAAGAATTTCCCAAAAAGACTCTTTTAATGCCAATAAGGCTTGGCGGCTGTTGAACGGCACCGTAGCAACCTTCGCCCGTTTCGCCGCGATGACCCCGATGAAACACAGTATAAGTACCATCAAAATGCCCGGCATGAGCCCGCCTAAGAACATATGTTTGATGTTGATCTGGGCGGAAACGCCGTAGATGATAATCGGCAGGCTCGGCGGAAAGAGAATCCCGATACTGCCCGATGAGGTGAGCAGCCCGCGGCTGAAGCTTTCCTTGTACTTGCCGCTTTTTACCAGTACGTAAAACAACAAGGCCCCTAAGGCGAGGATCGTAACACCCGAGGCGCCGGTAAAGGTGGTGAAAAAGGTACTTACCAGGATCGCCATAATGGCAAGGCCGCCGGGGAGCCATCCGAAAAAAGACTGAAAAAGATTGACAAACCGTTTCCCGGCATTACTCTCGGAGAGGAAAAAACCGGTCAGGGTAAACAGGGGAATGGCCGGCAGTGTTTTTCCGGTAAGCATGGTATACCCTTCGTTCGCGATAATCTCCAACGGAGCGTTGATCCTGGCAAAGAGCATGAATGCTATACCGCCGAGAACAACGAACAGCGGCGTTCCGCTGAATGTTGCCGCGATAAGGAGAACAATAACGGGAATGCCGATAATCCGCATAACGTCGAAATAGAAAAACTGCAGCGAATCGACAAACATGGGCATATTATAAATAAACATGTACAGCGAATTTGTTATCGGCCCGATTGCAAAAAAAGTCCCCGCGAGAAGCCCAAGCCCGGCGGCTAGTTTCCCGCCGCCTCCTTTCGGAACATTTTTAACAAACCTGCCTGCCATAACCGCGTAACCGACGGGCATAATGGCCGCGATGATCTGAACGGGGATAAATCCCACCCGCATGGAGCCGTCGAACCCGAGGATTACAAAGGAGAGGGCGCTCCAGGCAAATGCCGTCGTGAGCGTGCTGCCGATGAAGGCATTGAAAATTTCAATCCTGCCGCGGAACTTTTCGGGAACGGATTCAATTCCCACGGAAAGGGCCAGGTGCCGCTTTTCGCGGGAGGTAATCATGCCGCCTAAAAAGGTAATCCACAGTACAAGATGAATAATGTATTCGTTCGAGCCGGGGATACCGGTACGGAAAATTTTCCGAACGATAACCTCCATAACAGGAAGCAGCGAGAGAAGGAGGAGGACTATGTAGGAAAAAACATTTTCTATCCGGCGGAAGCGTGAGGTACTGTTAGTTTTTTCCATAGCGGCTGCGGTAATCGTCAATGTGCTTCCGGATTCGGCTGTAGACCTCTTCCGAGAAGGTTTCCCCCTTAATCATATCAACCGCCTTTTCAAACTCAGTCCGCCACTGTTTTTCCGTTTCCGGAGGAACGTCGTGCACTATCAGCCCGTTATCGAGCATAATGTCCATGGCTTCCTTCTCCAATTTAGCCGTTTCCGTTGCAAGGGTACGGGCGACATCATCCGCGGCTTCCAGCATCTCATCTTTGTAGCGGTCGGGAACATTTTTCCAAGCCCGGTCGGAAACGACAATCGCGGCCAGCACCGGGGCCATGGGAAGATTCGTCATATGGTTGGCAATTCCGAACCACTGATAGGCCGCCGCTCCCATTTTTACGGTGTAGCAGGCATCGATCATCCCGCTGTTTAACCCGGTAAGGACTTCGCTTAAGCCGATGGGGATGGCGTTAAAATTGCTTGCCTTCAGGGCCTGGGCAATGGCCTTGTCACTATCGGTGGTGGCAAGTTTTATCCGCCGCAGGTCCGCCGGCGAAGAAACTTCTTCCTTGGCAAATATATATATCCATCCGACACTGGTCCATGTAATGACTTTGAATCCCTGGGATTCGATGTTTTGCCGTAAATATTCCTCAATCTGAGTAAAGACATACTCAAACTCCTCATCCGAGGCCATGAGGAAGGGAAGACTCAAGGCTAACGTGTCCTTATAGATCTGGTTCAAACCGTATGTGGTAAGGACCGCCCCCTGCAGCGAGTTAAACCGCATTTTGCGGAGAACATCGGCCTCTTCTCCGGCAACACCCCCAGAAAAAATCCGCATCTGTACCTGTCCGTCCGTTATTTCATTCCAGTCCGCCGCCAGCTGCCGCAGCGCGTTGTCCCATGGAGACCCTTTCGGAGTAACGCTGCCGACTTTCAGGAGGACCGGCCGTGCCGATACATTGGCCGCCGCGGCCGTAAAAACTAGTCCGATGCACACCGCGAAAAGCAAAAATCTCCTTCGTTTCCCCTGTATCATTCCTCATCCTCCTCCGAGTCAAGTAAGAAAAAATTTTCCAAATGTTCCAAATACCATTCGGCCTTGTCCTGCATAATAACGTTTAACAGCCGTATTTCCGGTTTACCGTCGACATCGATTTCCAGTGCCTGCTCGAGGGTACTGACAAAGGCCTTCACATCCTGCTGCTGCATATAGACGCTCGTTGCAAGGGACAGATAGGGCCCCGCGTTCATTCCGTCCGATTTCTTCACCGCTTCTTCGAAATGATACAAAGCCTTGTCAATACTGCCCCCCATATCGGGCGTAACCGAAGCATAATAGAGAATGTAAAAATCGTCTATTGTGCCGTCCCCGTAATCGGGGTCCAGTTCATACGCCCTGTCCATCATCGCTTTTGCCATCGGAATTTCGATGGTCAGCTCCAAATCGAAAACATTGATGGCAATTGCCGCGAACCATCCGGCGGAACCCCAGTACAGATAATCGATATCTTCGGCTTCCACCTGCCGGAGAAACTCAGCCAGCGACTTGTCCTTAATTGCCTGCCGGAAACCGGGATATTTCAGTTCCATGGCATCAAAAATGTAATTTCGCCCCCGAAGATAAAGGTTTTTCGCCCTCGCGTACTGTTCCGACTGGACTCTGAACTCCCACTCCGGCATCATGTCCGCGGGGGACTGAACAAAGGCGTTGGCATACATGACATAGCCCATTCCCGTTGTAAGCAGAAGTCCCGTATGTTCCGGGGCCTGTTCCAATAAAATTTCGTACAACTTCAGGGCAAAGGGAAGGGCGTCCCCGACAAGCTCCGGGTCGTTGTCCCCGGTCAAGGATGTACCGCCGGTTGTTCCGCCCCCGAGGGCATCGGCAACCGCTCCCACCGCCATTTTCTGAATTGAGCATGAACCGAGCAGGACCGCCGGCAGCAGTATCAGCAGAACTATATTTCGTTTTTTCATCATAACCAAATATTACACCTCCCGCGTGAAATTTCAAGGAATTGCTTTTATTTTCTTCCGCAAACGGGTCAATTCTCGGTTAAAGGTATCGGCAAACCGCTTCTTTTCCCGGGCCCCGTACTGTTTTCCGCCTACTCCCGGGGCCATTCCGTATTCCCTAAGCGTTTGCATATGGTTCCGCAGGGAAAGACGCTCCCCCACGCTGTCGCCCGAGAACCGGTCCCCCCTGTCGTTTATAACCGTTATCCCCCGCTTTGCCAGCTCGGCTGCAAGGGGAATGTCACGGGTAATGACTAAATCGGTTCTTTCCGCGTTGTCCATGATATACCCGTCGGCCACATCATCCCCTGCCGCTACCAGCACACAGCGCGCGGGCTGTTCAACATCCGGCAATTTTGTGTTAGCCACAAACAGCGCCGGAACGGAAGAGGCCGCTCCCGCCTTCATGATAATCCGCCTAATGTCCCGGGGGCAGGAATCCGCGTCCACAAATATTTTCATCCCGCCGCCGCTTTGTAAAACGTACCGTTTCCGTCGATACTGTATAACCCGGTGTCGGCGGTAACGATAACGGACTCCCCCCGGCGAATCGACCGGGATTTCCCCCGCCGGCACCGTACAATACCGCTTCCTTCCGTACACAGCAGTATCAGCGCCCTGCCGCTCTCCTCGGCATCGTAGCCCCGGCCGGCGGAAACCCGAATAACCGAAAGCTGAAATTCCCGGGCATCCGCGCGATATACCGCTTCCCCGCGGCTGTCCGGCTCGGGCCTGAGTATTTCCGGTACGCCGCTTTCGAAGCGGAGGACCTTCATCAGTTCCTCCAGTGCGATGTGTTTTGATGTACAGCCCCCCCGGAGCACATTATCGGAATTCGCCATCAGTTCTATCCCTAAACCGTGCATGTACGCATGCAGTTCTCCGGCGGGAAGAAACATCCCCTCTCCGGGACGCAGACAGAGCACATTGAGAAATAACGGACAGAGAACACCCGGGTCCCCGGGATAGAGTTTGTTCAGCTTTTGTATCCAGGAGTAATGAAGCATCCCGCCTTTGCCTTGTTCCTCGATTTCGGCGAGAAGACGGGAAGTAATCCGTTTCAAATCCTCCTTTCGAGCGGACAAAACCGACGCGAAAAAATCCCGCAGTTCTTTTTTCTCTGCCTTTCCCGTTACTCCCGCTTTCGGAAGATGAAAGGGGTGTTCGCAGCCGGAAAGCAAATCTGTAAACTCACGGGCAATGTCCGCTGGGGGCCGAAAACCGCGCATGGCGTAAAAATCGGTAACCGCAGTTATCAGTTCCGGCTTATGATTATCGTCCTTGTAATTCCTTCCGTACGCGTCCAAGGGAATCCCCTGTTTGTTTTCACGCCGGTATCCTTCCTCCGCCTGTTTCTTGTTCGGATGGGCCTGAATGGATAAGGGACTTCCGGCAGCGAGCACCTTGAACAAAAAAGGAAGCTTGTTCCCGAACCGGCGTGCCGTTTGCTCACCGAGAATGCCCTTCGGATCTTTTTCGATAAGTTCGGGAAGAAGCATTTCTCCGTCGGTCAAGGCGACCTTCGAAGGCGCCGACGGATGGGCCCCCATCCACAGTTCCGCCATTGGTTTCCCGCCGGGGTTCGGAATTCCTAAAAGAGAAGGGATCCACTCTTTGTCTCCCCAATCGTAATGCTGTATCGTATTATGCAGTGTATATACGCCCATGAGATAAATCTAGCGTGATCCCTCCCAAGTGTCAACAGCTTGACAACAGGTGTACACGTATTTAGAGTTACACCGGAGGCAACTGAAACAATGAATCTGCAGAACAACCCCCACACACGGTACAATCCGCTGACGGGAGAATCGGTCCTGGTTTCACCCCACCGGACAAAGCGGCCCTGGCAGGGAAAACAGGAAAAACCGCAGCCGGAACAGCGGCTGGAATACGACCCGGACTGCTACCTCTGTCCCGGAAACAGCAGGGCCGGCGGGGAAACAAACCCCCGGTATACGGACACCTACGTTTTCACCAACGATTACCCCTCACTTTTACCGGACATTCCGAAAACGGAACTGTACCGCGACGTCCTCTTCCAGGCATACAGTGAACGGGGAATTTGCAGGGTAATCTGCTTCTCTCCCCGCCACGATCTGTCCCTTTCCCGCATGTCGCCGGAACAGATCGGCAGGGTGGTGACAGCGTGGACGGAGGAATACGTGAACATCGGCGGAGAACCCTTTATCTCGTATGTCCAAATTTTCGAAAACAAGGGCCGGCTCATGGGATGTTCCAATCCGCATCCCCACGGCCAAATTTGGGCAAACGAGCACATTCCCTACATCCCTTCCCTGGAAACCGAAAAACAGTCGGCATACCGTGTCAGCCACGGTTCCTGTCTGCTCTGCGACTATATTCTGGGGGAGACGGAACATAAAACGCGTACCGTTTTGGAGAACAGCTCCTTCCTGGGGCTTGTACCGTTCTGGGCGGTGTGGCCTTATGAGATGATGGTGCTGCCGAAACGGCATGTATCCTCCGTAGAGGAGCTGACGCCTGCCGAGGGAGAAGACCTGGCGGTACTGATACACCGCCTCGGCATTGTCTACGACAGCCTTTTTGATACCGAACTTCCCTATTCCATGGGTATACATCAGCGCCCGACCGACGGAAAAAAACACGACCCGTGGCACCTGCACTTCCATTATTATCCCCCCCTCCTCCGGTCGGCGACGGTAAAAAAATACATGGTGGGCTACGAAATGCTCGGCATGCCCCAGCGGGACATTACTCCGGAACAGGCGGCAAAACGGCTGCGCTCCCTGGTTTCCGAGGGGTAATCTTGACAGGCGGCGGCGGCCCGTCATATAAATACGAAACGGCAACAGGAATAAAGGAGCTTTTTATGCGCACACTTTCTCCACTGCAAGAAGAAAGATATAAGTACATACCCCACATGCCCGGGATTTTAAGCAAAAAACTCGACTCTATTTCCCCCGATTTCGGTGAAGCAACCGAATCGGTGGCGGACCAGGGCCAAATGAAGCAGAAGTTCGAAAAAACTTACGGGAAACCGGTGGTTACCTTTACGGAAGGAACGAACACTGCCGATACGCGGCCCCGAAACGTCGGCGTGGTCCTTTCCGGGGGGCAGGCCCCCGGGGGGCACAATGTCTTGGCGGGGATTTTCGACGGGCTGAAGCAGGTCAATGCCGATTCCAAATTGATCGGTTTCCTGAAAGGTCCGGCGGGGATACTGGAAGACAAGGCAATTGAACTTTCCCGGCAGTATATCGATCAATTCAGAAACACCGGCGGCTTCGACATTATCGGGTCGGGGCGGACAAAAATTGAAACGGAAGACCAATTTGCCGCCTGCCTCGAAGTCTGCAAAAAGCGGAACATCAGCGCGTTGGTTATTATCGGCGGGGACGATTCAAACACAAACGCCGCTATTTTAGCCGAATATTTCGAGAAAAACGATGCCGGTGTAAGTGTTATCGGCGTACCGAAAACAATCGACGGGGACTTGAAAAACGAGTATGTCGAAACCTCCTTCGGCTTCGATACGGCGACAAAAACATATTCCGAGCTTATCGGCAATATCTGCAGAGATGCAAACAGCGCGAAAAAATACTGGCATTTTATCAAGCTGATGGGGCGTTCCGCCTCCCACATCGCCTTGGAGTGCGCCCTGCAGACCCAGCCGAATATCACCATTATTTCGGAGGAAGTGGAAGACCGGCAGATGACGCTGGAGGAAATAACCGACTACATTGTCGACGCGGTTGTAAAGCGTTCCGACAACGGGGAAAATTTCGGTATTGTTCTTGTTCCCGAGGGACTGATCGAGTTTATTCCGGAAGTCGGAAAATTAATCGGAGAATTAAACAATCTTTTAGCGCAACATGAAAAACATTTTGCCACCCTCCATACCTTCGAGGACCAGTCGGAATGGGTAAATAAAAACCTTTCGAGGGACTCGTCCTATGTATTTTCTAGTCTGCCTAATTCGATCCAGCGGCAGCTGCTGATGGACCGGGACCCCCACGGCAACGTGCAGGTCTCCAGAATCGAAACGGAAAAACTTCTCATCGAGATTGTAGGGGACAAACTGAATGAAATGAAAAATTCCGGCTCCTTTGCCGGCAAATTCGTTACCCAGAGCCATTTTTTCGGGTACGAAGGCCGCTGCGCGTTTCCGTCCAATTTCGACGCCAACTACTGTTACGCCCTCGGCTATAACGCTTCCCTGCTCATTACCTTCCGACTTTCGGGATATATGTCCTGCATTTCCAACCTTTCAAAATCCGTTGCGGAATGGAAGGCCGGGGGTATTCCCATTACCATGATGATGAACCTTGAACAGCGCCACGGAAAAATGAAGCCGGTAATTAAAAAAGCGCTGGTAAAACTCGAAGACAAGCCCTTTAAAACCTTCGCGCGGCACCGTGAAGGATGGGCGTATAAAACTTCGTACCTCTACCCCGGAGCTATTCAGTATTTCGGCCCCGATGCAATCTGCAACAGCCCGACATACACAATCCGGCTCGAGCATGAATAAGCGCCGCCGCCGTTAGAGCCGGTGTTCGCAAATTTGAAAACAGTCCTCTTCCGACAGGGTAACGGGGGTATTCTTCCTCCCCGCCGCTTTCGCAGTCTGCCTGCAGTCTTCATCGGTAATTCCGTATGCCGTTAAGCGGGGAATTTCATATTTTTCAGTCCATACGTAGAACTGATCGACAAGCTGCCGGCAGTTGTCTTCCACGCTGCCAAAATCTCTGCCGGTAAGGTATTTTCCGGCTTCGGCGTACTTCAAAAGCGGAATGTTGTTTTCCTCCTCCAAATCGAAAAGTTTTTCGATAATGAGGTCCGTTGCCTTCGGCAGCAGAGTCCCGCACGCGGCGCCGTGGGGGACGGGAAACCTTCCGCCGAGATATCCGGCGATCCCGTGAACAATGCCCAAACCGGCGTTGGCTAAGACGATGCCGGACATACACGCCGCGTAGGCCATGTGGGCCCGGGCATCCAGGTCATTGTCTCCCTGCTCCACGGCCCTCGCGAAGGAGCGGCCCGCCGCCATCAGTCCGCTTCCCGCTATCGCGTCTGTAAGGGGGGAAGCGTTGGTTGAAACAAAGCCCTCGAGCAGCTGCGTTACGGCATCGAGACCGGAGGCTGCGGTAATATCCGGCGGACAGGAGAGCATCAGTTCCGGATCGATAACGGCCGTATCGGGAACATAATTATCGTGACGGAGGGACTTCTTGAAACCCTTAGCGCCCGGCCGGCTGATAACGGCATTCTTCGTCGCTTCCGAACCGGTACCCGACGTGGTCGGCACGGCAATGAAAAATACCTTCTCCCCCGGCGGCTCCTCCGTCCCGACCCCTTCGAGGTAGCGTTCGACACTTCCGCCGGCGGGTATCATCGCGGAAACCGCTTTCCCCGTATCGATAACGCTCCCGCCGCCGATTGCCAAAACACAGCCGGGAGGGTGTTCCCGGCATTCCGCCGCAATGGCATCAACCGTTTCGGGAGACGGTTCACCTCGAACGGAATAATCACGCAGCTTTATACCGGCCGCGGAAAGCCCGTCCCGCAGCGCGCCCCACCTGTCCGATTCCCGAAACGAGCGGCTTCCGGTAATGCATACGACGCCGCCGCTGTCCCGGCCCGCGATAATGCCCGGAATTTCCCGTATCATGCCCGCACCGAACTTCAGCGCGGGGTTTTTTGCAAAATGAAAACTAAACATACCGGCCATTATACCCGGTAACAAATTCACCGTCAAATAGCGTTTCACATCTATCCGGATGTATGCTATGATTGATTCCACCATCGTAAGGGGTTACTGAATGCCGTACGAATTATACGAACGACCATCATGGGACGATTACTTTATGGAAGTGGCCGACGCCATATCGAAGCGGGCCACATGTGACCGAGGCAGAAGCGGATGCGTTATCGCGAAGGACAAACGTATTCTGGCAACAGGATACGTGGGCGCCCCGGCGGGTCTGCCCCACTGTGACGACGCGGGCCATCAGTTTAAAAAAGTGGTGCACGAGGACGGCTCCGTTACACAGCACTGTGTCCGTACCGTACACGCGGAACAGAACGCCATCTGCCAGGCCGCCCGTCACGGCATACCCATAGAAGGCGCTACCCTCTACTGCCGGATGACCCCCTGCCGTACCTGCGCCATGCTTATCATTAACTGCGGGATCCTCCGTGTTGTATGCGAACGGAAATATCACGCGGGGGCGGAATCGGAAGAACTGTTTTGGCAGGCCGGAGTTACCCTCGAATACAAGCACGACGAAACCGAAACATACGAAAATCAGTAAATATTGTCTTTCATTCCCGTAAAAGGCCATCTGTCGTAATTCAGGGCCGTATAAACAGCGTCCGCCGGACAAAGATTGACACAGCCGCTGCAGCCGGCACACTTTCGGTTAAGTATTTTAGGAAATCCTTCCTTGCTCGGGACAATAGCCGCGGCGGGACAGATTTTTTCCCAGCACAAGCCGCATTTGGTACAGCGCTCCCGGTCGATTTTTTTTCGAAGGCCCTCGACCGCCGCCATTTGCCATCTCCGGCTGAACAGCCAAGAAAAAACCGTCAGCCCGGGGCGCCGGGGAAGAGGCCGCGGCTCAAACGTATCGGGGGGCGTATCGGCTAAAGCATAGTCGACGGCCCCTTTCACCCAGTCCGCGATATCGCCCTCGACTCTGAAAACATCATGGTGCCCGGCCTTCCCGCGTTTCCGCCTCCAGGCCCGGATGTTGTTGACCCCTTTTCCCTCCAAAGGAGGGGCGGCCCGCCGGAACCCCTTCCGCTTCAGAATACGGTCCATCGACTGCGCCGTAATTCCCGGCATACCGTGGGAGGTAAGGAACAGCAGGTACGGCATCCCCGGCGGCCCCTGCAGGGAGCGGAGAAAGCGAAGAAAAATTCTCGGAGCGTAAAAAGAATAGGTCGGCCCTCCGAAAGCGGCAAGATCGTAGGCACCGAGGTCCGGCTGCTGCATGCCCTGCCGAAAGCGTATTCTCTCGGTCCGATGGCCCTGCCGGTCGAATTCGTCGGCAATCCTTTTCGCCAGTTCAGAGGTCAGTCCGGTGCCCGAAAAATAAAATAATCCGATTTTCATCCGCTACTTCTTCGGTGAAAAGGAAATCGGGACCCACTTCGCGGGGTCCGCCATCGTCCTGTCGATAAGACCGATATCGACATTGTCGGTCAATTCCGCGGCCAGATAGCCGGTCCCTTCGTACTTAAACCGCGCGCCGTCTCCCGGAACATCCACCCCGACAATGCTGTGGGCATATTCGGTGGAAACCAGTAGAATCGCTTCGATGCCGACGGCATCTAAAATCATGCAGTAGAGCAGGCCTAAGGAATCACAGTCGCCGGTGCCAGATACAAGGGTCTGAAGGGGGGACTGAAGGTCCGACACCGTCCCGGTGCGGAGATAGGAGAAACCCTGCAGCCAGGTCAGCAGCTTAGAGGCTGCGGTATATCGGTCTTTCCCGTCCAGAACCTCTTTGATCTGCAAGGCGGCGGGAAGGACCCTCGAATAGGAATCCCGGTAAATCATCCGGTAATACCGCTCCCAGGCGGCAATATCGAGTTTCTCCAGATCGGCGAGGATGCGCGCCTCCCGCTCGATCATCACCTGCGATGCGTCCGTCTCCCCCGGGTCGACGGAGAGCGGCAGCTGTTCCCCCTGAAACCGGATCCTGAAGGTTGTTTTGTTTTCCCCCGGGAAGGCGTAAAAAAATTGGCTTACCGGACCCGGCAGAAGCAGTGCCTTCCGGGAAAAGGAAAACCCGTCGAGGCATGAGAGAAGAAGCGGCATATACTGTTCCAGCATCTCCTCCCCGGTATAGGCAAAAAGCAGGACGTAGATATCTCCCAAATCGATACAGACGGTAAACCCGGCGGCGGCGGCACTCCCGGTACTGAAGCGGACGGTTCCGTATGCCGCATTTCTTCCGTTGTACATAAAAGGGGCGGTTTCGATTTCTCCCCGC
>CAZSGZ010000038.1:5639-19711 GCA_964606455.1 uncultured Spirochaetales bacterium | reverse complement strand
CCGTTCAGTTTCCTCCTGCCGCGGGGCTTCTCTGCCGACAAAGGGATTCTCCTGGGAGGAAACGGGCAGTATGATGAAAAACAGCAGCATAAGACAAGCGAAGAACTTCATTTATTTCTTCCTGAACTGCAGGGTCACCGTCATGGGGTTCGCGTATCCGGTATACCGTTTGTTGCCGCGGCCGCCGGCGGTATTGTCATTGTTGTAATTGATGACAATATCAGGATCGGGAGCGATTTCAGAAGCAACATCGAAACTATAATATCCCCGGCTTGTTACCGGCTGCGTTTCGATAAACGCAATGTCGCAGAAGAAGGTTTCGTCGTATATTGCCAGTTTCACCGCGGTCCAGTCGTAGGAACCGGGTACCGCAAGGGGAACAAAAAATTCATACACCAGCCGCTTGCCGTCTAAATAGGCGTTAAAATTGGCAGGTGTCGCCGCCGGTATAGAGTCCCCGTCGGCGGTTATATACATGAAATAGCCGTAATTCTCGAGGTTGGAAAAGGCGCCCGCTTCTATTTCGCGGACCTCTGCCGCTGAAAATGACCGGCTGCGGTCGGTATCGTAATCGGTTAAAATCATCGCGGTAAACCCGCCGTCAAACCACCATGTTACCCAATATCCTTCGAGACCGTCCTCGTTAAACTGAAAGGTAACTTTCGAATCGATAAACATATGGGGGTGCGCGCTTACATCGGCTGCCGATACGAGAAAAATAATACATAAAACCGCAAAATTTTTCATGTCCCCTCCCAGAGGCACTTTCCATGGTACAATACCGCGTTAACGTTTGTCTACCGATTGACAAAGGGCCGTTCTTGCTTTTAAATGGTAACGACATAGTTTTCAGGTTCTGTTCAAGGAACAGTAAAAAGGGAATCCCGTTACAATCGGGAGCGGACCCGCCGCTGTAACCGGAGACAAATGCCGAAACGCCACTGTTTTACGGCTGCATTGCAGCCGTGGCAAATGGGAAGGCCGGCAGGAGGAAGACCCGGGAGCCAGAAGACCTGCCTGAAATGAACACCGTATGGAAGCGTGGTACACTTCCGTACCGGAGCACCGTAAGGGGCCCGCAGCCCGGGCTTTTCGGTGCAGTTCGGGGAAAAACGGACCCCGCACATGGTATCTGAAGATCATGTGCGGGGTTTTTTTTATGTTCCCGTTCACAAGCGTACCTCAAAAACAATTTTGAGGAGTAAACAATGAAAAAAATTCAACGTTACGTGCTTACCGGCCTGCTTATGGCTGTAATTACCGCCGCCGCGGCGGCAGGGGGAAAACAGGAACGGTCCGTACAACCGGCGGATGAATCTCCACCGGCCGCGGCTTCACTAGATAATCCCCTGATTGTTTCCGAAACATCCGAAGCAATTACCGTGCTGGATTTTGACGGTAACGAGGTCCTGCTGTCGAAAAATCCGAAACGGGTCATTCCGAACCATACGTCGATGCTCGGTCTATGGTATTTGGCCGGCGGGACCGCAGTCGGCAGACCCGAGACCCGGCGGGGGACCGGAATACCTGAGGGGGCCATGGACTTAGAGACAACGGGAAGCGTGGTCCACCCGAATACGGAGAAAATTCTCTCACTCAGTCCGGACTTCGTTATCCTGAGTAATATCGATAACCACCGGAACCTGCAGATTATTCTCGATGACGTGGGCATCGAGAGTATTATTTTAAGTTATGAAAACTACAGCGATTTTGTATATATTCTCGACCTCTTCGCACGCTTAGTGAGCAACCGGGAAGTGGTTGAGGAGATCGTTCCCGATCTCCACCGGGAAGTCCGGGATATTATCGACCGCTATGCAGGGAAACCGGAAGCAACATTTTTATCGTTATTTGCGTCTCCGCGGAGCGCGTCTGCCGAACTCAACACGGCGCATACGGCCCATATTGCCTCGCTTCTAGGCGGAAAAAACATTGCTGAAATCGATGCGCCTGAGCGGGGGCAAAAACGGATAACCTTAAGCCTCGAACACATCATTGACCGGGACCCGGACGTTATTTTCATAACGCCCATGGGGGATGTCAGCGAAATAGAGGAGAAACTGAAGGAAGACCTGATGTCCAACCAGGCATGGGGCGGGCTCGATGCCGTCCGGGAGGGGAACGTCTACTTCCTTCCGGAGAAACTTTTTCTTTACAAGCCGAACGATCGGTTTCCGGAAGCTTTCGAGTATATGGCGGAGATACTGTATTGAAACAATTGCAGCCGGCCGCGGTGCGGACGGAAGAGAGGATAGATGCCGCGAAAAACGCCGTACGGGAACGTACAGCTTATCGTATTCTTATCTTGTTTATCCTCACCGCCGTTATGGTGGCCGGCTTTCTGGTAAGCGTGAGTCTGGGCGCTTTGAAGATCCCCGTTTCAGACGTTCTTCGTGCGATATTCATTGAGCAGGAAGGGACGAACCGGCAGATTATCTGGAATATTCGGCTTCCAAGGACAATTGTCGCGGGTCTTGTGGGGATGTGCCTGGCAATATCCGGCGCAATTCTGCAGGGAGTGATGCGGAACCCCTTGGCGGCGCCGAATATTATCGGTGTCTCCTCCGGTGCCGCCGTTGCGGCAATGGCGGTTATGATCGTTCTGCCCCAATTCTTTTACCTTATAACTCCCGCGGCATTTATCGGGGCGTTTACCGCTACAATTCTTATCTATCTTTTGGCATGGAAGAACGGGATAAAGCCGATGAGAATGGTACTCGCAGGCGTAGCAGTTTCGGCAATGCTCGGCGCGGTTACAAACGCTATGATGATTTTTTATCCTGAACGGGTCCAGGGTGTTATCGGTTTTATGGTCGGCGGTTTGAGCGCCCGAACCTGGAAACACTTCAACATCCTCTGGCCGTATGCACTGGGAGGCTTTGTTTTTGTCAATTTCATGGCGAAACGGCTGAATGTGCTGATGCTCGGGGATGACGTTGCCGTCGGCCTCGGACTGCGGGTTGAGTCTGCACGGATGCTGCTGATTGGAATTGCATCGCTTCTTGCGGCCGCGGCGGTCAGTGTTGTCGGGTTATTGGGTTTTGTCGGACTGATTGTGCCGCATATAACCAGGCTTATTATCGGCAGCGATTACCGGTTTTTGTTTCCGGGTTCGGCGCTCCTTGGAGCGGGATTGGTAATCGTGTGCGATATTGTGGCGCGTCTTGCATTTGATCCGGTTGAAATACCGGTGGGAATTATCATGGCGGTTTTAGGCGGGCCGTTTTTCCTTTATCTTTTACGGGGAGGCTTAAAGCGTGATGCTTAGAACTGAAAATGTACATCTTCAATACGGGAAACACAAGGTAATTTACGGTGCGGACATAAGTGTTGAAAAAGGTGATATTGTAACAATTATCGGGGCAAACGGTTCCGGCAAGTCGACTATTTTAAAATCGATGTCGCGGAACCTGAAGCCGGCCGGCGGAACGGTTTATTTAGACGGCAGGGAAATCCTCTCGATGAATACCAAGGAGGTGGCGAAAAAACTGGCCGTTCTTCCGCAAATTCATTCGGTCCCCGACGATTTTTCCGTGCGGGACTTAGTCAGTTACGGCCGTTTCCCCCATTTGTCCGCCGCCGGCCGGCTGCATCACGGAGATTTTGTTGCCGTCGACAGGGCCATTGAACTGACAAAAATGGGGCATCTGCAGCACCGGCTTGTATCGACCCTCTCCGGGGGGGAGCGGCAGCGTGCATGGATTGCCATGGCCTTAGCCCAGGAACCGGAGATTCTGCTCTTAGATGAACCGACAACCTTTTTAGATATCAGCCATCAGTTTGAGCTTTTGGAGATGGTAAAACGGCTGAACAGTGAGATGAAGCTGACCTTTGTAATGGTCCTGCACGATTTAAACCAGGCCGCCCGGTATTCAAAGCGGCTTATCGTGTTAAAAGACGGCGTTGTATACAGGACAGGCACCCCCGAAGAAATTATTACGCCGGAACTTCTTACGGAGGTTTTTAATATTCATGTCCGTATTCACCGGGACCCTGAATACTGCTGTCCGTATTTTATACCTCTTCAGACAAGATATGCATAAACAGTCCGGGGATATCCTGTCCGTACGGGACCTGACAAAGATTTTTGAAAAACGGATTACTGCCGTCGACGAATTGAATTTAACGATACGGCGGGGTGAGCTGTTTGCGTTTTTAGGCCCAAACGGCGCCGGAAAGACAACAACCCTGAAGATGATTTGCGGTCTGTGTCTTCCAACTCGGGGAACAGTTGAAATCGGGGGAGTAACGCTGGACCGCGGAAGAAAAGAATACTTAAGCAGGGTCGGACTGGTTTCACAGCATTTCAATATCGATCTCGACCTTTCAGCCTATGAAAACATGGCTGTACATGCCTATCTGCACCGGATGCGGGGAAAAGCGGTACGGGACAAAATTACATCACTTCTGAATTTTGCGGGCCTATCCGACCAGCGGAACAGGGTAGTACGATCATTTTCAGGGGGAATGAAGCGGAAACTGCAGATTGTACGGGCGCTGCTGCACGACCCGGACATTATATTTTTAGACGAGCCGACCGCGGGACTGGACGCGCATGCCCGGGAAAAAATATGGAATGTAATAAAAAGCCTGGCTTCGGGCGGAAAGACAATCTTTTTTTCCACTCACTACATAGAGGAGGCTGAAAATTACGCCGAGCGGGTCGGTATTATCCATAAGGGGAAGCTCATCCGTCTCGAAAAACCGCGCGAACTGATTGAAGATCTCGGACCTTGGTGCAGGGAAACATTTACCGGCGGAAAAACACTGCGGAGCTATTATTCTCTGAAAGAAGAGGCTGAATCGGCGGGAAGGGAGGAATACAGAAAGCTTACGATCCGCAGGACCCATCTGGAAGACGTGTTTATGCATATAACCGGGGAGGAGGAGCTTACATGATACAAACCTGGGCCGTCTATCTCCGGAATATACTGATTGTGAAACGGCGCCTGGTAAAAACGGTGCTGGGTATTATCCTGTCGCCGCTTTTATACGCGGTCGCGTTCGGCTGGGGAGTGGGAAAGGAACTTACCGTGGAAGGGGTCCCGTATCTCATGTTTATGCTTCCCGGTCTGATGGCCATGTCCGGAATGAACCAGAGTTTCAGTATCGGAACGGAAATTAACATCGCCCGTTTTTTTACGCGTCAATTTGAAGAATTTTTACTGGCCCCCATGCGGCCGTTCCGGATAGTCGCCGGGTTTGTCCTGTTCGGTATGACGAAGGGGCTTTTCAGTTTCCTTTTTTTACTTTCCGCAGCGTTTCTGGTCGGGACCCCGGCGGCGGTTTCAGCGGCAATTATTTTTCCCGTCCTGCTTAATTGTTTTTTGTTCGCGTCTCTCGGGGTTTTCATCGCTCTGACGGTAAAGACCCACCGGGACATGAACTACTTTAATTCGTTTATCATCGTTCCCATGTCGTTTTTGGCGGGGACTTTCTTTTCTCTCGAAAAGCTGCCCCGGTTCCTGCAGTGGGCGGCGAAAATTATCCCTCTTACCCACGCGTCCGTATCGATACGCGGAATGTTTCTCCACCGCCCCTTTCCCCCGTATCATCTCACCGTTTTGGCCGCGTACGGCATTGGTTTTTTTCTGCTTGCCGTTTTTCAGGTACGGCGGGCGGTGGAGTAAAAAATCCCCGGCGGCCGCGCCGGGCGGCCGCCGGGACCGTATAAAGGCCGCGCCGCTTAAAACTGGGCCAGTACGGTTTTCATCTTTTCAATGTATAACGACTGAATCGATTCCATACTTGCCATCCCCCCGGTAACTTTCGCGGGCAATCCGAGCTGTTCCTTCCAGGAATCTTCTTCGTTTCCCATTACATCATTCGACATGTGGTCCCCGTAAGTCAGCATGTAGGTAACGAATGTAACGTGTTCCGCGCCGCCCGCATCTACCGATTTTTGTACCGGAGAAAACGCGGGCTCTCCTTCCATCAACGCGAGATACGCGTTCTCATAGTTCTCCCGAAGGTAATTATCGATCTGGATCAGTTCGGCATTGTATTCCGGGTGATGTTCATTTCCGTGGGCGCAAAAAATTACCGCGGACGTACCGTCTCCTCCGGCATCGGAAAGAAGCAGTTCCGTGCTTTTTTCAATGTTTTCGGGATAATAGAGCAGGGGATGGGAATATTTTACATTGAGCCCCTTCGTCGGAGTATTTAAAGCTTCTCTGTATTCGCTGCCGGTCATGACGAAAAGGCATTGAACGAGTACATCTTTTTCTCCTTTCTGCCGGAGATCGGCGTACGTTTCCGCAACGGTCCGGACCGGAACTCCCCGGGCAAAAACGGTTTCCTTCCCCTCCTCGCGCAGTTTATTCACGATGAAATTTGCGGTAAATCCCCAGTAAACATCGGTGCCGGGGAAGGCCTTCCGGACGGCGGTGTCGAAGTCTTCGAGGTTGCTGAGGCCCGATTCATAGCTGCTTCCGAAGGCCGCGATAACGATGGCGGGTTCGCCGCCTCCCGACCTTGTGGTTGCACAGGAGCCGAAAATGAGTCCGAGTGCGATAATAAGTACCGCGAGGACGACCGGTTTAGTACGTGTGTGTTTCATAGAACACTCCTTTAAAAAAGATTTGAGTGCCCCTGAGAAGAAGATTGGTTTGTCGAACGATTTATTCGCGGGCCATACAAAAGAGTACGGCGGCCGGCGTTATAGACCATTTTGACGATAACCCCCTTTCCTCGAAGAGCATTATGTTTGTGCGTCTACAGCAGGTCTCCTGGCTTACCGGTTTTTACTGTCCGCCTTCCCGGAGGACTATAACGCCCTCCAGTGGCTGCCGTGAAGGCCCGACGCATTCATAGTAACGTGCGGGTCGGACCTGGCGTGGACAATACACACCGGATTACAGTGACGGGACCGCTCCGGATTTCCACCGGATTCCCTTTTCAATTGCATATATACAATCACTGTAGACGATATTTTTATACCATAGTAAAGTGTAGAAAGCAATAAAAAATCTTGTTTCTTTTTGTATAATTTTACAGAGTTGCTTCTGTCTCGTAACCCCGGGGAGTAATCATCGCCCAGTCTTTGATGTATGTTTTCGAGTTTCCGATAATGACGGTAGTCCCCATCTGCACCTCTTCCGCCTGTTCCGGCAGTCCGCCAAGGGTGGTCAGAATAACCGTTTCCTCCAGCCGGCCGGCGTCCCGCACGATGCCTACCGGCGTGGTCCTGCTCCGGCGGGGGATGAAAATCTCCGGCAGTATGTCGAAGAGCTCGTGCCGCTTCCTACTGCGGGGATTGTAAAGGACGGTTACGAAGTCGCCTTCCGCCGCGAGCCGCAGCCGTTTTTCAATTAGCGCGGTATCCGTTAGGAGGTCGCTTAGGGAAATAACGGCAAAGTCGTGCATCAGCGGGGCGCCTAAAACAGCGGCTGCCGCCGTGGCCGCCGTGATGCCGGGAATAATCTCGATGTGCAGGGAGGCGAGATCGTCTTCCGTCGCGAGCTCGAGGGCAAGGCCTGCAAGAGCGTAGACGCCCGGGTCGCCGCCGGAAATCAGGCATACCGTACGCCCCTTCCGGGCCTCGCTCAGGGCATGTTCGGTCCGCTCCTTTTCCTTCCGCATTCCCGAAGCGTAGATTTCTTTTCCGTCGATAATGTTACGGACCAGATCGATATATGTCGTATATCCGACAATCAAATCCGCCTGTTTTAGGGCCGTCCGGCATCGCGGCGATATTTGGTTTTCACTTCCCGGACCGATGCCCGCGATATAAAGTGTTCCCGTACCATTCGTGCTCATTGTACTGCTTCCTTGTCCGGCTGTTCCGCCGCAACGGCAATTGTTACATCACCGATTATCTGTTTCGAAAGGAGAAGCCGGGAGTTTCTCCCTGCAAGCAGGGCGCAGGGTTCCGCCACCGCCCGGACACCTACGTTTTTCACGGCGGTTTTGTTTTCAGCGTACTCTCCGCAAAAGGAATTGATCCGTTCTTTTGAAAAAAACCGGAGCGGCAGCTGCAGCCCGGCGCAGGCTTCGATTAATCCGGGTTCATATTTTTTGATATCGATGGAGGCCGCACAGCGTATACTTTTTGTTCCCGTACCGGCCTCGAAGCCGGCTGTTTCACATCCCTTCAATACCGCTTTCCGTATCGCATCCGCCGACGCACCTTTCCGGCAGCCGATGCCTACGGTAATCCGCTTGTTAGTTTCGGTCCCCGTACTGATAACCGGTACGGCACCGACGGCGGCGGCGCAGAGGTAGGCGAGGCTGTTCGCGCCCCCTTCGTGGCCCGAGAGGAGGCTTACCGCGAACCTGCGGGCATCGTCGACGACAACCACCGCGGGATCGCTGTATTTGTCACGAACGAGGGGGGCAATCATCCGGACGGCGATTCCGGAAGCCATAATGAAGATAAGCCCGTCGCAGCCGCGGAAAGCGTCTTTCACGAGTTCCGGAAGACCGCCGCGTCCCGTGTTCTCGAGGATGTCGATAGTCGGTTTACTCTTCATGGTTCCCGGAGCATCGCTGTCGGGGCCCTCGAGCGGCTGCATATAACCTTCGACGGTCCTTACATAGTCGGCGATTAATTCCGCGGTCCTAAAACCATCTTTGTTTAAAACGATGACGGCAGTTTTCACCCGTCCCTTCCCTCACGGTAGCCGTGGCTGAACGAGGGGTCGTAGAGTTTTGATTTTTCGTAAAAATCGTCCTCGTTCCGGGAACGCAAAACATCGCCGACAAGGACTAATGCCTGCCGTGTAATCCCCGCGGCGGCGGTCTTTCGGGCAATATTTTCGAGTGTGCCGATTACAATTTTCTGGTCCGGCCACGAGGCGCGGTACACAACCGCGGCGGGAGTTTCGGCGGAGTAGCCCGCCAACAGCCGCTGTACTAACGTTTCCATACTGCCCGCGGAGAGGAAAATAGCCATGGAAGAGCGGTGCTTTGCCCATCCCTCGATATCTTCCGAATCCGGTACGGGAGTACGCCCGGCCATCCTGGTAAGAACAAGACTCTGAGATATCCCCGGCAGGGTAAACTCCTGCCGCAGTGCCGCCGCCGCGGCGAAAAAGGAGGATACGCCGGGAATGACCTCTACGGCTATTCCTTCACGCCTGCAGAAGTCGACCTGCTCCTGTATCGCGCCGTACAGTGACGGGTCTCCAGTATGCAGCCGGGCAATTGTCCCGGCACGGTCCTTTTCCCGCGCGTAGATTTGCGTAACCTCTTGTAAATCCATTCCCGCGGAATTATAGGCCGGTATGCCCGCCGGTGCATAGGATAGGATTCGGGGATTGACGAGGCTCCCCGCGTAAATGACGATGTCCGCCCGTGCAATGATGTTTTTTCCTTTTAGTGTCAGCAGTTCCGGGTCTCCCGGTCCCGCGCCGATAAAATATACTTTCAAAAACTGTCTCCTGCTCTATGTTTCTCCGTTTTAATAATAATCGTCGACAGGTACCCGTTTGCCGATTCTGGAAGCGCTTCTATATTATCGGAAAGGATTTCCTCCGGCAGTCCCGCCTTTTCCGTATACCAAGTCGATTCGGTCAGACCTTCCGCGGCCAGGAAACTTTTTAATGCCTGAAACCGGCGGCCGACCTTGTACAGGACGAGGGTATCGAACAGCTTGAGCAGCGGTTTCAGTTCTTCCGGATTGTCCGGCGCCGGAAGGAGGGCAAGTTTTTCCTTTCCTTCGAGAAGAGAAATATTGTGGGCCGCGGCCGCGGCATTCGCGGTTTGAATTCCGGGGACGGTGACGCACCTCGGTTCGGGATAAGCGGCATGAAGTTCACGCCGAAGGTAGATCCACGTGGAATAGACCGACGGATCGCCTAAGGTCAGAAAAACGGCATCTTTCCCGCTCAGAAGGAAGGGTGAGATCCTTTCCGCGGCCTCTCTCCATTTATTTCTCAGTTCAGTTTTGTCCGTTGTCATGGGGAACTCGAGTTCGACCCAGGCGCCGGCATCGGTACCGCTCCGTTCGAGAATGCTTTTCGCTAGCGAGCCGTTTTGAAACTTCCCCTCGGGAACGTATATACGGCCTCCTTCGGCGGCGGTCCGACTAATTATTTCCATCCCTTTGACCGTTATCAGACCGGGATCGCCGGGACCAATACCGATTCCGTACAGTGTGCCTAGTTTTTTTTGAGAATCATTACGCATAACTGCTCCGTATCTTTCCAGGTTTCAGCGCATTCGGCAAGGGGAAGTGAAACAATCCGTTCATCGGCCTCGCCGAGATTACAGCCGATGTGGACCGTCCATGACCGTTCACCATTGTCCCTCAGGAAGCGTGAAATCTCTCCGGGACTGTTTCTTTTATCGGTAAAAATAACGATCGTTTCCACCGCCGCGCACAGGGTCAGAAGTCTGCCGCCCCGGTGAGTAATTTCTTCTCCGGCAGGGGGCGGTCCGCCGTGAAAGGAGAGTACCGCGCCGTCGTTCCAGTTGATGCCGAGTGCCGCCGTTAAATATTGAAAGCTCGATATACCGGGAATAACATCGATATCGATACCCGGCAGATACCGCCGGAGTGCCGCCGTATAGCTGTAAAGGCTGGGGTCTCCGGAGACGAGAACGGCAATATTTTTCTCTTTCGAAGCAGACGCGATATAGGCGGCCGTCTCCTTCCAGTTCGACTGCAGCGGTACTATTTCCTTACCGCTGTGCACGTAGGCCCGAGCATGCCGCTCTGCTCCGACAATAATGTCCGCCTCTTCTATCTTTACGGCGCCGACAGGGAGAAGATATCCGCCTCCCGCCGGGCCCATGCCGATTACAGATACGCTGCCCATCCGTCTTTCCCCTTCAGCGTTTCCGGTACGGCGGCAATCGGCCGTCCGTCCAAGTTCAGAATAACGGCGGAAATGTGAAAATCGCTTCCGGTTTTCCGCTCCGCCTGCAGGTGTTCCCCCAGCCGCCGTATGCATTGTTCCGCTATCCGGGTAAAAACCGACGCGAATCCGGCATCGAGGAGGAGAGGGACGCTTTCTTCGGCAAGTTTTAGGGAAAGCAGTTCTGCTATCAGCTCCCGCGGCGCTCCTTCATGCCCGGCCCAGGCGGCAATTGTCTCGAGCCTGGCGTCCCCGCGGGACCAGTGGGTGTTGAAGATCCCGGCTGCAATTTTCGCGCACTTTCCGATATGTCCGGCGAGAATGCCCCTCCCGATGCCGCGCCGGGCGGCCTCGGTAAAGGCCCAGCCGGTGTGGTCGCCAACGGTTGCAGTCTTTGCCGGAGAAACACCGATGTGCTGAAAGAGGAAGCGCTCGCCGACGTAGCCGGGTGTTATAATAATGTTGTTCGGTTCCTGCTTCGCGATTACCCGGATAACCGATGTAATGGAAGCTTTGTATGCCTCCGAGGATTTCGGTTCCACAACGCCGCTCGTTCCGATGATGGATATGCCCCCCGTAATTCCGAGCCTGGGGTTCCATGTTTTTTCCGCTAGTTTTTCTCCATCGGGTACATAAATTTCAACTTCCGCTTTCTCTCCGCGGCCGGCATCCGAAAGGAGCCGTTCCACTTCCCGAACAATCATTTTCCGGGGAACGGGATTGATGGCGCTTTCTCCGGGAGAGACGGGAAGTCCGGGTCCCGTAACCGTGCCGACGCCGATACCTCCCCGCAGGGTGACTGCCGCGCTTGCTTCGCCTAGCAGTACGCGGGCCGCGATAACGGCGCCGGAGGTAACATCGTCGTCGTCCCCGGCGTCCTTTACAACCCCCGCGTGGTGCCAACCGTTTTCCTCTTTATAGAACGCAACGGGGATGGTTAAAACCGCCCCGGAATACTCTTTTTTTCCCTTCGGCAGGGTAACGGTAACCGTATCTTTCCGAAGGCCGGTAACGGCGAAGGCAGCCGCGGCTTTAGCGGCGGCCGCGGCAGCGGTGCCGGTGGTAAAGCCTCTCCGTTTTCCGGCAACACTGCCGAGGACCTGAACATAGTCGGTTTCCGCGATCTCGGAGCTGCCGTTCAGTGCAGTTTCAGCCACGGGCGGGGTCCCGTCCCGACGCGAGATCAAGTAAGCCGTTGACCAGCGCCGCGGCAATGGTGCTTCCCCCGCGGGTGTGGAGGTTCGTAATGTGGGGAATGCCCGTCCGTGAAAGGGCCTCCTTCGATTCGTATGCACCGACAAAGCCGACGGGCACCCCGATAACAAGTGCCGGTTTCGCCGCCCCCTCGCGTATCATTTCCATCAATTCGAACAGTGCCGTAGGGGCATTGCCGATTGCCACAATACCGTTTTCCATTGCATCCGCCGCCTCCCGCATCCCCAGGGCCGACCGGGTGGATTCCGCGGTTTTACTCTTTTCCATAACTTCCGGATCGTTTAGATAACACAGAGCTTCTCCGCCGAGGCCGTGAAGAAGGGTTTTTCTAATTCCGGTCCGGACCATTTCCACATCGGTTATCACGTTCGCGCCTTCCCGCAGAGCGGCAATGCCCCGGGCGGCAGCCCCGTCCGTAAAAAGAAATGTTTTCGCGAAGGGAATGTCACCGGTAGTGTGGGCGATCCTGACCATGCATTCCAGAGTTTCCGCGTCCGCGTCCAGGGGGCCGAACCCGTTACGGATAATTTCAAAACTCCGTTTTGTAATTTCACAGCCCTTCATATGTTTCATTTTGCAAGCTCCTTGTTTATTCCCGTATCTCCGCCGCCGTTTGAGCACATGTTTCGACGAAACGGCGTGCCCATGCCGGATTTCCCGCGAAATGGATATGGAAATATCCCGCGAGAACGTTACGATACATCAGTCCGTCCCTAACGCGTTCTTTTTCCGGCTTTTCCAGGGAAAAGGCGAACGGCTGCCGTTCCGCTAAGCCGCATAATGTCGACCAGTGGAAAACATGTCCCCAGATACCGTCTCCCCGCTGCGCAATAATGGTGTCCTCTTCCGCCTTCCCGAAATAGTATCCTAAGGCGGCGAGCTTTTTTTTCATTTTCACCGCTCCCTGAAACACTCCCGCCATTGCGTATGAGACTCCGTCAAAATCCACGATCCGCTCCATAAGGTACATCAGTCCGCCGCATTCCGCGTACACCGGCATACCGCCGCCGGCGGCCCGCCGAAACGTTTTCCGCATTGCGGTGTTCTGCTCGAGCTGCCGGCCGAACAATTCGGGATATCCGCCGCCTAGATACATTCCCTGTATTCCCGGCGGCAGTTCAGTATCCCGTATCGGGCTGAAGGGCAGAAGTTCCGCCCCGAAGCCTTCAAGAATCTCCAGGTTGTCCCGGTAATAGAAATGGAAGGCGTCGTCCAAAGCGTAGCCGATTTTTACCCTTGCAGTCTTAGAGAATTTTTTGCGGGGTTGGAATATATTGTCATTTCCGGCTTTATCGGGCGGGAGGTCTAAGGCATTTGCAGCGGCTGCGACCAGCTTTTCCATGTCGATGTTCTCGGAAACCGCACGTTCCAGCGCGTTAGAAGATTCGGGAAGTCCTTTCCGCTCCCAGGCCGGGACAAGGCCTAAATGACGTTCCGGGAGGGTAATTTCCGCGTTCTTCGATACATATCCGAAAACAGGAAGTCCCGTGGCGTCTTCGACAGGCTTTTTTATCAGCTCATAGTGGCGTGCTCCCGCAATGTTGTTGAAAATATATCCGGCTAACGGGACATCCGGATCCAGCTGCCGGAATCCAAGGGCAACCGCGGCGGCGCTTGCGGACATTGCCGCTGCATCGATGCAGAGGACTACCGGTGTCCGCAGGACTTTCGCGATATGCGCGGTACTGCCGAAAAAACGGGAGACGCCGGAGGCAGCGCCGGAAAAACCGTCGTACAGTCCCATAACTCCTTCAATTACCGAAATATCGGCGCCCTTCGCGGCGGAGCGGAAGGAAGCGGTAACTCCTTCTTCCCCCATCATCACCGTATCGAGGTTCCGGCATGTTCTGCCCGCGGCAAGGGTATGAAAACCGGGATCGATGTAATCGGGTCCGACCTTATAGGGCTGGACGGTAAGCCCGCGTTTCTTAAGGGAGAGGATAATTCCCGATGTTATAGTCGTCTTCCCGGTCCCGGAATGCGTGGCGGCAATTATAATCCGCGGAATTTTCATGTGCCGAGTGTAGCAGAATCCGTAATGCACTGACAAGGCAGCCT
>CAZSGZ010000038.1:0-5629 GCA_964606455.1 uncultured Spirochaetales bacterium | reverse complement strand
AAGATGAGTATAGTGTTCCTATGGACGGCAGGACCCTACCGATTATTCAGCAGCTTGCCTACGATTTTCCCGGTACCGATTTCGATTACACCGATACCCATCTGGTGGTAAACGGACGGAAGGTCCGGACGTTTCTGACAGCCGGGGAAATTGCTCCGCACGACCCGGCAAAACCGAACAGCAGGTCGTATTATCAGCTTTTCTGTAATATTGTCTACAATCAGTTCCACATCGAGCCGACGAGGGGTTCCTACGCGGACATTCTCATTATCGATGAAGAAGAAGGAAGAAAAGCGGCAATTGAGAAGTGGTTCGCGGAAAAGCGGATAGCCTTTTTGGAAAATGACGGGGAAATTACCGCGGTAAAGTATGAGATCGAGGGAGATACTGCGCCGCTGCAGCAGATAAGCTACGAGGAAGCCGTCGAGGTAGAGCCTCTCGGGGAGACGAATACCGCTTCGGGGGAAAGTTCCGGCGCCGGGCGGGAAGAACGGGAGCCGAAACGTACAGCGGAGGAGCAGGCGGCGTGGGAACGAAAAATGGCAGCATTAACGGAGGAGGGGGAGAGAATAAAACATGAAATGCAAATCGAGCGGCGGGAACGTTCTCTGCCGGATGAAACAGTGAAAAAAAAACGGCGGAGCTTACGGAAAAGGTCTACTCGTGGGGAAACATGATAACGGTATCGTCGTCGGTACTCATGTTCTGAAACTCTTCGATCCGCTGCTTTTCATATTCCACCCCGCGAAGGACAATCATCTGGAAATATTCGGAGAAGGGCATACGTGAATACCATTTCGTGGATTTCCGGACCTGATCTACCTTGGATATGATATCGATTGGGACCTTCAATTCCACGTTTTTACCGTTCATTTCGTTTTAGATATCGGCGTATTTCAATTTTTGCTGAAACATTATATAATAAAGTTCCTATGGCAGTTACAAAAAAGGAAATGGTGAAAAAAATCGCCGACGAAATGGGAATTACACAAACAGCGGCGAAAGGGATGTTCGACACGTTCTTCGAAGAATTGGCGGACCTGCTCGTTGCGGGTGAAAGTTTTACCGAAATCGGTTTCGGCACATTTTACACGGAGGAACAGGCCCCGCGGAACGGTTTCAATCCGTCGACACAGAAAAAAATGATCCTCCCCCGGAGGATAAAACTTCATTTTCGTCCGAGTGATGTTTTGAAAGACGCGGTGAACGGCCAATGAGTGAAGAACAGGAAAAAATTTACATTGATGATATTGCCGGACGTCTGTCGGAGCGGACCGGAGAAGAGGCGGAAACGGCGAAGGAGTTTATCCACACCCTCTTTGAAACCATCGGAGAAGAACTGATGGAGGAGGACCGTGTTCCTGTTTATCAGTTCGGTGTTTTCAAAAAGAGTTTTGTAGAAGAGCGGCAGGGGAGAAATCCCAACACCGGCGAAGAAATTACCATTCCCGCGCACTTCCGGGTCGGTTTTACACCTTCGGAAAATCTGGCGGAGGCCGTGAATGGAAAATACAGATATTTAGATGCCTACGACATTCCAAACGGGCCGGCTTCCGAAGTTACTGAAACTGAAACTGATACTGATGACGTTCCGGTACTGTCGGGGAAAAAAGAGCGGGTCCTCCTGCATGACGAGGAGGAAAGAGAAGAGGAAACGGTAAACGAAGCCGAAGCGCCGGAAGAGCACCCCGTACCGGTGGAGAATGACGAGATGGCCGCTCTTATCGGGCCCGAAAAAGAGGAGCAGAAGCCGGAACGGCGGCGGGCACTGCTTGCGGTGCTTATCGCGGCGCTTGTCGCACTCCTTCTCGGTGCCTTTTTACTTGGAAGGTTCTCGGCGGCAAACCGGACCGAAGAAATTATCATTGTGGATGCCGAAGAAAAACCGGAACCGGAAGCGGAAGCAGGGCCGACCGCTGAACCGGAAAGCGAACCGGAATTAGAGCGGGAGGCAGCGGCAGGGTCCGTCTCGAAGCGGTCCTTCCTCCGGGAACATACCGTTGTGCCCGGAAATACCTTTGTATCGCTGGCTGAACACTACTGGGGCGATAAACATCTCTGGCCGGTGCTCTATCAGGACAATAAAGAGAATTTTCCAAATCCCAACTATCTTCAGCCCGGGCAGACCGTCGATATTTTTACATCCCCGGCGGGGAAAGACGGGCTGTCGGAGGCCGAAGAGGAGTATGTACTTGCAGCGTATTTGGAGATGTATCAGGTGTATCGGGATTTAGGGGAGGAACTTGTCGAAAGCGGAAAGCGGTCCAATTCCCCCTACCTGCAGCGCCTGGGTTTTCGGCGGCTGATGGAGGCGCGTACGGTCATTTTTACCGCTACCCGCTACAATCCGGATTTTCATACGGAGGTACGGTCCGTGCTGCGGGGCGATGATTATTCAATTTTAGAACGGTATATCGATTTTCACGGCCCCTTCGAAGGGTTTTAACTTCGGCGTTTTGTTTCAGTTTTACACCTGAACTACCGAACATTAAAATGAATTATGAAAACTCGAACGCGACTTTTGCTCATGGTACTTGTATTATCCTGCTCACCGGTTGTTTGGGGCGAATCCGTTCACATTCTGCAAAAGAACGAGACACTGTACGGCATTGCCGCTCAATACGGCATTTCCGTTGACAATTTAATCAAGATAAACAACATAAAAAACGTGCATAACCTGCGTGTCGGGATGGAGATCATCATCAGCCTCGAAACTTCCGAAACACACCGGGTGCGGAAGGGGGAAACCCTCTTTGGAATTGCACGAAAGTACAATATTACCTTAGATGAACTGCTTTCCGCGAATAACCTTGACAGGGGCTATCTGTTAAAGGTCGATGATGTTCTGAAAATCCCCGGAACCGGGACAAGCGCGGCTACGCTTGTGTATGAAAAGCCGGAAGAAGGCAGGGGGCCGGAACCGGAACCGGAAGAGGAGATACGGGAAGCGGAAACGGAAACAGTCGCGGTTTCCCCGGACCTTGCCGGGAAAGACTGGCCTATAATCGGTGTTCCCGTCCCCACCGAGGGAAAGTTGAGCGGAGTCTACATAAAAGGCAGCAGGGGAGACCCGGTCCGGACGATCTCGTCGGGAACCGTTGTCTGGGTGGGGCCCTACAGAGGCTTCGGTAAAGTGGTGCTTATCCAGTCTTTCGACCGCTATGTGTATGTCTACGGCGGGAACGATGAAGTCGAAGTGGAGGTAGGACAGGAAGTAACACCGGGAATGGTAATAAGCAAATTGGGAACAAACCCGCACAGCCAGGAGCCCGAGCTCTTTTTTTCCGTTTTCCGCAATGGAAAGCCCGTCGATCCGGTGCAGGCGCCCCGCAGCTGAAGCGCTGCTGTAAAAAAACTTGACAAAACTTTGCACATACTTTACCGTATGGTGACAACATTTTAGACACTGATGTATGAACAAGAATACGTTTGAATCAACATCTGAATATGATTCAGCAGCCGCCGGCAATCTTCCCCTTGAAGGCGGCGCGGACAATGTATTCGATAAGGACCCGCTGGGTGTCTACCTGCAGCAAATAGCGAAGTATCCCCTCCTTTCAATTCAACAGGAACAGGAAATTGGTAAAAAAATTGTAACACTTAAGGAAAAACTTTCGTCGTTGAAACAGCAGGCGGGAGGACCGGGGGCGCGGGAACTGAAGAATGAACTGCACATTTGCGAGATGCAGCTGCGTTCCTATAAAAACAGGCTTATCAACGCAAATTTGCGGCTGGTTGTTTCCATTGCAAAACGGTATCAGTACCGGGGTATGAACCTTCTCGATATGATCGATGAGGGGAACATCGGTCTCATCGAGGCCGTTGACAGGTTTGACTATACCAGGGGATGCCGTTTTTCCACCTACGGTACATGGTGGATCCGGCAGGCAATTATCAAATCACTTGCGGATAAGGCCCGGGTAATTAGGATACCGATTCATATGCTCAATGCGATTAAGCAGTTTCACTACACCAACAAAGCTCTTACCCAGGAGCTCGGAAGGGACCCGAACAGCGGAGAACTGGCCGAATACATGAAGCTTCCCCATGAAAAAATCGGAGAAATTGTAAAATATTCACAAGACACGGCCTCTTTAGATGTCAATGTGGACGAAGAAAACTCTACCAGCCTGTCGGACCTTATTAGCGATGAGATGTCGGGGGAACCGTTTGATCATGTCTTTCATTCATCGCTGCAGGACACCTTTTCGGAGGTGCTCGAAGACTTATCAAACCGCGAACAGGAAGTAATTAAACTCCGTTTCGGCCTCAAAGGCGACGGTCCGCGGACCCTCCATGAAACCGGAAAAATATTAGGTATTACACGGGAACGGGTCCGGCAGATCCAGGAAAAGGCGATACAAAAACTGCGTAATCACAAAACAGTTATCGATTTAAAAGACATTATTTAATTGCAAAAAACCGTATTCTCTTATATGATGCTTCTACAGGGGGATACGTGTGAAAGGAAAGGTGAATATTTACGACAACAGCGGAAACATTGTCTATACGATCCAGGGGCTGATAAATATTACCCATGAGAAAGGAACTGCAATAATCACCTATCAGGATGATAACAGCCAGACCAGGACCATTCAAACAAATATGCAGTACATTTACTGGCAGGATTAGCGGCACCGCCTGATGCCTTCACAGATTACCCATTATCTGTTTGCAAAGGACGTTGTTGGCCGTTCTTTCGGCGCGAAAGGGGACAGGCTCCTTCAGAGGTTTGGCAATCTAATTGCCTGGAGTGCCCAGGGGCCTGATATTTTTTACCACAATCAGCGTACCCGGCCGAGTTCCTTTAAGTACGGAAGGATCCTCCACCGGGGAGGGTACGGGACCCTGATCTATCATCTGCTCCGCTCCTGCGTAAGCACCCCGGACGAAAAATGCGAAGCGTTTTTGTATTCCTTCGTTACCCACGCGGTATTGGACAGATACCTGCATCCTTTCATTATTTATTTTTCCGGATGGCGGGAGCCGGGCGACAAGAAGTCATATGAACTGTACAGAATGCACGCCTTTTTTGAACGGATTCTCGATCTCCTTCTGTGCGGAAAACCTGATTTCGATTTTTATTCCCGTATCGACGGTATCGACAATCATTTTGAATTTCTGCGGGAGACCCTTATCGACGGGATTCGGAAAACATACACAAAACTCAATAAGCCGGATTTGGATGAAATAAGTTTTTCAAGTGCCTGGAAGGATGCCGTTTTTTTTTACAAATTTACAAACTGCGCCGAGAGGGAAAATATCCGATATGCGTACGAACGGGATAAAAGCCGCGGTTTTGCCGGGAAACTGCTGGCCGTCTATTATCCGAAGCACTATGACAAAAGTATCGATTATCTGAATGAAAACCACGCGGCATGGGAAGACCCGTTTTATCCCGGCCGAAAGTCGGAGAAATCGTTTCACGATCTGTACGTGGAAGCGCGTAACGCGGCCTGTTCCGCTGTCGGGCGGCTCGAGGAAATCATCGGCCGCGCGGATAATACTTTGGTAGAGAGGGGGGAGGTAGAAGAAATTGTCGGGAACGGAAATCTTTCTAACGGTGAGCTGAAAAAAGACCTTTCCCCGAAAACCGCGGCCCCGCTGCCGCTGTACGAGCAGCTTGCAC
>CAZSGZ010000037.1:0-19931 GCA_964606455.1 uncultured Spirochaetales bacterium | reverse complement strand
AATTTGGTATTACTGTTACTATGGATAGCGGGAAATACTTTGCTCCGTCAATTCTATCAGCCGATTTTACCGAGATAAAAAAAGCGGCGGAGCTCATAGAAACAGCCGGCGGGGATTTTATCCACATCGATGTCATGGACGGTGTATTCGTTCCGAACCTTACCTTCGGGCACAAGATGGTGCGGGACCTGCGGAAGAGAACCGCACTGCCGCTGGATGTACATCTGATGGTGGTTAACCCGGAGGAACATATACCCCGGTTCGCCGAAGCCGGGGCCGATTACATCAGCTTTCATTACGAAGCAACGGTACACGTCCACAGGGCGCTGCAGATCATTATCGATGCGGGAATAAAACCCGGAGTCAGTATCGTTCCCTCGACACCTGTCGATGTATTGTCCGAAATTATCGATATGCTGGATATGGTCCTTGTCATGAGCGTCAATCCCGGGTTCGGCGGGCAGAAAATTATTCCGCGCTGTCTCGAAAAAGTACGGCAGCTTGTCCGCCTTCGGGAGGAGATGGGGCTGGATTTTCTTATTTCACTGGACGGAGGCATCAATCCGGAAACAGCGGAAATCGTGAGAAACGCGGGCACCGACGTATTTGTCTGCGGATCTGCTTTTTTCGGGGCGGAAGATCCCGCCTCCGTGGCGAAGGCGGTAATGGGAAAGAATTGATTTAGTTTTGAAGTTTTTCGTTCGAAAATCAAAACAGGGGAAAATATTTTGAAGGCGAAGTTAATATCATTACTAGTATGTCTATGTTGTATCATGATGCTGTCCGCGGCGCCTCTTTGGGCCTCCGGCAGTGAAATGGAAAACGGAATAGCCTATTTCAGCGCCTCCCGTTTCAGTGAAGCGCTTCACACGTTCCGAAATATCATCGCGGATGCCGGTAACGCCGAGTTCCACGGTGACGCATATTTTTGGCTCGCGAAAACCCATCTGGCGATGAACAATCTCGATGACTGCGAGAAAAATCTCGAATTTTTTCTGCTTACCTATGAAAACAACAGGAATTTCCCCGAAGCACTCTATCAAAAGGGCAGGCTTCTCTACCTGCAGAAGGAATATGAGAAAGCAATTCAGGTATTGTATAATTTTATCGAGCAGTTTCCGTCAAATCCTTTTTGCGGCAACGCGTATTTTTGGATAGGGGAGTCCCTGTACGATCTCGGCCATTTCGACAAGGCACTGAAAGTTTTTACAACGGTTACGAAAGATTATCCGAAAAGTTATAAATACGACGCGGCTCAGTACCGTATTTCCCTTATAGAATTAAAATATCGGGAACAGGAATTGATGAAATTCTTAAAATGGTCCCACGAAGAAGCATTGAAAACACTTGAAGAATTCCAAATCAGGGAAAAAACATACGAACAGGCCATAACGGCCTATCAGAAAAAACTCTCGGAGTACGCTGAAGCCGGAACTGAACGGAAAATCGAAGAACTGACCTTAGCCGTACGGGAAAAGGAAGCTGAAATAGTCAATTTGAGAAATCAGGTGGACAATCTGCAGGGTAGAATTGAATCGTTGTCCGGCAACCTGGAAGCGGCACGCCTGGAAAATGAGAAATTGTCCTCCGGTGAGGGAGGGGAAACCTCAGGAACTCAGCAGCCTGTCCTGAGCGACAGTCAGTTCGAAAAGAAAAAAGAGCTGCTTTTTCTCAAAGAAAAGGCACTGGACTTAAAGTCATTTTATCTGAACTGGCTGAATGAAAATCCGGAGTAACCGATGACACACAATAACAGAGCATTGATACGTATTGTAGGCGCGTGTATTTTATTTTTAACGGTAGTGCAGGGAACCTTTGCCCTGGAGCTGAAGGAAGGACGGATAAAAATTGTTCTCCATGAAAATATGGGCAAATTTTCCGCTTATTATCTTCACGATCTTTCGGCAAACAAATATACCCCTCTCTTTCTCGATCAGGACCCCAGGACCTCGAGTTTGAGTATCATCGAAGACAACAAAGTATACCGCATGGGTGAAAGCTCCGATTTTAGGCAAGTTATCGAAAGTACCGCGGAAGGGGCAAAATTTATCTGGCGGTCGAGCAGTCTGGAAGTTACCGAGGAGCTTTCTTTTATCAATTCACCCGCATCACCGGTTGCCGACGGAATTCTTGTTACAATTACCGTTACAAACATTTCCGAAACCAGAAAATCGACGGGCATTCGCTACATTTTTGATACCTATCTGGGAGAAGACAAGGGCACCCACTTCGAAACAGCTGCGGTAAATAAAATATCGGGAGAAACATCATACTTTAAATACAATCTTCCGGAATATGTCAATTCACCGACGGAAGATGCAGCTTTCGGAGGCTTTCAGATCATGCTTGACGGAAGGGGAATAACAAACCCCGATAAAGTAGTCCTTGCAAACTGGAAACGGCTGAACGACGCTACATGGGATTACGACGTGAAATCGAGCAGAAACTTCAATCAGCTCCCGTATTCAATCAACGACAGCGGAGCTGCCCTCTTTTACAATCAGCAGGACTTAAGCCCCGGGGCGTCCCGGACGGTAACACTTGTCGTAGGCGCGTATAATGCCGACGGTTTTTCCGCGGACAAGAGTACGACAAAGAGTGAAATTGCCGATGTTTTCAATCAAGCCATCAACACAAACCCGTCCTCGGGCAGAGACACGGGGCTTTCCGTCCAGACCGACCTTCTGACGGTAAATGAACTGTTAAAAAAGATAAACAGAGAAATCGAAGCCGGAGAAATGCCGACGGATTCCGAACTTGAACTGATGGAACAGGTAATTACCGAACTGACGAAACGAAAACAAAAATATTTAGCGGATTAGGTTTGATTTTCCATGGGAGGGACGGAACTTAAACACGCAAAACGCCTTTTACAGCGAAAAAAATATTCCGATATCATCCGGCTTCTCGAACCTCAGGTGTTCCGTTTCAGGCAGAACGCGGAGTTCTATTATCTGTTAGGCACCGCTTATTTTCATACCGGCGACATTGCCGGAGCGACAACCTATCTTCGCCGGGTCATCGATTTGCAGAATGAACATGTTCATTCCATGCTTCAGCTCGCGGCAATTGAACTGCAGAAAGGAAATAACGCCTCGGCGATTGAATGGTGGTTACAAGTCCTCGAATCCGACGGCCGGAACCCTTACGCGAAACGGGGATTGGAACTTCTCAAAAAAGGCTCTCACAATCAGAAAATAATCGATAACTTTATCAACGCGGATAAAATCGGTACACTTGTACCGAAACGTAAAAACTACAGGCCCGTCATTACCGCGGCCATCGTTATCATTGTTCTTGTCGTACCGGTTATACTCAACTTTCTAACGGAAATTACAATACTACCCGACACTGTCGAGACACGAAATGTTGAAGTTTCTCAAATTTCTATCGACCGAAACGATGATATTGTCAGTTTGGAAGGAGAATTTGTCTATGTCCTCACGGAAAAGGAAATTATACAGCTAATGGACGAGGCAAAAGTCCAGTTCAACCGTTTTAACGACAACACCGTACAGCAGATTGTCAACAAATTAAAAAATTCCAATGCGTCGGAAACGGTACGGCAGAAAGCGTTGATGCTGGAAAAATATTTACGAAGACCCGATTTCACCAATTTTCAGGAACACATTTCCTATGAAGAAGTTATGAAAGATCCGCTTTTGTATGAAAACTGCTATGTACGGTGGAAGGGGAAAGTCAGCAATTTAGAGATAACGGCTTCTGAAATTCAGTTCGATTTTCTCGTGGGCTATCAAGATAACAAAATACTGAAAGGAATTGTACCCGTCCATTTTGATTTTGCCGTATCCTTAGAACAGGGGAGCCCGGTCGAAATAATCGGTAAAATTGTGGATCCGGACGGCCGCCTGCGCATCCTAGGCAGCTCGATACGTCCGATTGCACCGGATTCAGACGGATGAGGGTTTAATCGTAACCTATAACAGCGGTCCGGTCACGATAATTGCCGATTCTTCTGTTCAAAGAAAAAAAAAATTGCTAAAATGAAATCAGCATTTGAGTTTTCCCTGTATGTATTAGTAAGGAGTTTATAGATGGCGAAAAAACAAACGACCAACGACATTGATTCATCTGAAGAAAAATCAAAGGCCATAGAGGCCGCTCGTCTGCAGATCGAGAAACAATTCGGAAAAGGCTCTCTTATGAAGTTAGGAGAGGGAACTAGCATCAGGGGAATACAGACAATTCCTTCAGGTTCGATTATGCTCGATTCCGCCTTAGGTGTCGGAGGGTATCCAAAAGGAAGAATTGTCGAGATCTACGGGCCGGAAAGTTCGGGGAAAACAACTCTGGCGCTGCATGCAATTGCCGAGAGCCAGAAGCAGGGAGGGATAGCGGCGTTCATCGATGCCGAGCATGCCCTCGATCCGACGTACGCGAAAAATTTAGGGGTAAACACCGAGGAATTGTGGGTTTCCCAGCCCGATGCCGGGGAACAGGCCCTTGAAATTACCGAGAGCCTGATACGGTCGGGAGCAGTGGACATGATTGTTGTCGACAGTGTTGCCGCTCTTACACCGCAGAGTGAAATTGAAGGCGATATGGGGGATTCCCATATGGGGCTTCAAGCACGGCTTATGAGTCAGGCACTTCGGAAGCTGACTGCAACGATTTCAAAATCGGGGACCTGCCTCATCTTTATTAACCAAATACGGATGAAAATCGGAGTGATGTTCGGGAATCCCGAAACAACGACAGGCGGCAAGGCCCTTAAATTCTATTCTTCCGTGCGCCTCGAGGTGCGCAGAATAGAAACGATTTCGAAAGGAACAGATGACGCGATCGGGAACAAGGTGCGTGTAAAGGTCGTGAAGAACAAAGTTGCGCCGCCGTTTCGAAAGGTCGAACTTGAAATAATGTTCGGTAAAGGTATTTCAGCATCCGGAAGTCTCCTCGATGGCGCGTTGAAGGAAGATATCATTCAAAAAAGCGGAAGCTGGTATTCATACGGAGAAGAGCGGATCGGGCAGGGGAGAGAAAATGCAAAAATTTTCCTTGAATCTAATCCGGATATTTCGAAAGAAATCGAGGACAAAGTCAGACTTCTGATGTTCCCTGCCGCAGCTGCCGGAGAAAACAGCGGTAACGGAGGAAAAACTGCCGCTGTCGAGCCGCCGTTTGCGGAAACTGCCGTTACGGAAAGCAAACAAGAGGAAGTGACCGCGGAGGAAGGAGACAATGAGCTCTTTTAGCAGCATTGAATAGATGGAAACTGCATATCATTTCAAACTAGATGCTTTCGAGGGCCCGCTTGACCTTCTTCTGTTCCTTATAAAGAAAAATGAAGTAAGTATCTACGATATACCGATCGCCACAATAACGGAACAGTACATCAGGTATGTGGAATATATCGCAAAAATAGATCTCGACAATATAACGGAGTTTTATCTTCTGGCTGCAACGCTGTTGTACATTAAATCGAGGATGCTGCTGCCCATTGAAGTCGATTTTGACGATGAGTTTGAAGATCCCAGACAGGAATTGGTGGAAAAACTGATCGAATATAAAAAATATAAGAAGCTGTCCGAATTGATGGAGGAAAAAGAAAAGGAATCGGAATGGGTCCTCCAGCGGAAAAAAAAGCAGAGGATCCTTCCCTTTCCGGAAGAGGACGACTTGTGGGAGGAAATCAACATTTGGGACTTACTGCGGACCTTTTCCTCCCTCCTCTCCACCCTTTCTTCCGACAGGATTATCGATCTGTACGAGGAAGTTACGGTCAACGAAAAAATCAGTTTGATCAATGAGCTCATCGAAACAAAAAAAGAATTTCTCTTTACAGACCTGATTGTCCATGCAGGCTCCATTATGGATATCGTCTGTGCCTTTTTGGCAGTTCTCGAGAGCGTAAAGTCAAAAAAAATATATATTTTCCAAAACAGAATGTTCGGCGACATTCGGATGAAAGGAATCGAGGTGACCAATGGACTTGAAAAATGAGACATCCCTCATCGAAGCAATACTGTTCCTGGAAAATGAGCCGGTTGACCTGAAAACGCTGGTGAATATCTCGGGCTTGTCGAAGGAAGCCGTGGTGCAGTCGATTAGACGCTTGTCGGACCTGTACGCACAGGGGGACCACGGGATTGAAATTATCGAAATTGGAGAAGGCTATCAGTTTTCGCCGAAAGAAGAACTGTGGACGGCATTAAAAGGCAAATACGGCAAGAAAAATGAAAAACAGCTCTCGAAAGCGGCAATGGAAACGCTTTCGATTATCGCGTACTCGCAGCCTGTAACACGAGGTGAAATTGAAAACATCCGAGGAGTTTCATCGGACGGCATGATACGGCTCCTGATGCAGAAAAACTTAATAAAGGAAGTTGGGAAAAAAGATGTTCCGGGAAAACCGGTACAGCTGGGAACGACACGAGAGTTTCTGCAGCTATTCCGGCTGAAAAGCATCGCCGAACTGCCGAAACTCGATGAAGTGGAGCAGGAGCGTTTTGAATTGAATGGGTGAGGCTGAACTTGTCCGTCTGCAGGTATTTCTGTCACGCTGCGGCATTGCGTCGAGAAGAAAGTGTGAAGAACTCATTTCAGCGGGGCGTATTAAAGTTAACGGTGTCGTGCTCCGGGAAATGGGAATAAAAGTCGATCCGGCCGCGGACCTTGTAGAATTCGACAATGTTCCGGTAAAACGGGAAAACCGGAATGTGTATCTGGTACTGAATAAACCGGCGGGATATCTTTGTTCAAATGATGATCCCTACGGGCGCCCGCTTGCGTCGGACCTTTTTCAAAAGGATTTTCCGGAACGGCTTTTTCATGTCGGTCGGCTGGATTATCATACCAGGGGACTGATCTTGTACACCAACGACGGGGAGTTTGCCGATCTGGCATCCCATCCGTCACGGGGGGTGGAGAAGGAATATATCGTAGAATGCGGTAAAAAAATTGAAACATCCCTGCTCGACGCTTTTCAAGCAGGAGTTTTAATTGATGCTGCGGTATATACCTGCAGCAGATATGAAATGATCTCTTCGAAAAAGGTAAACATTATACTTGTCGAAGGAAAAAACAGAGAAATTCGGAAGGTATTCCAACACTTTCATATACCGCTGCGCGGGCTGACGCGGGTCCGCTTCGGGCCCGTGACCTTAGGGGAACTGCAGCCCGGAAAATACCGGCGGCTTACAAAGGAAGAAATCAATTTTTTTTATGCAAAGGGGAGACACACATGATTATTGCAATCGACGGTCCCGCCGGTGCGGGCAAAAGTACTGTAGCGAAAAAACTCGCGGAAGACCTGCAGTTCTTTTATCTTAACTCGGGTAATTTTTACCGCGGGGTAACGCTTTTAGTTCTTTCCGAAGCGTACGATCCTGAAAACGAAAAAGATATTATTACCGCCGCGGAGAAGGCACGTATCGAAATCCGGGACGGGGAGCTCTATTTGAACGGAAATAACGTCGAGGCACGCCTGCACACGGATGAAATTGACAACTATGTTGCCGAACACAGTGCGATTATCGAAGTCAGAAAGCGGGTAAATGAAACGATCCGGAAGGCGATAGCAGATTTGGACATCGTCGCGGAAGGGAGAGATATGACAACGGTAGTTTTTCCGGACGCGGAAATCAAACTGTATCTCGATGCTTCATTGACGGCACGGGTCGAGAGAAGAAATTTACAGGGTGTAAGCGCTAAATCGGCGGAAGATATCAAAAAAAACCTGATGAAACGGGACGAAATTGACAAAAACAAGCCCTTCGGCAGCCTGCAAATCGCGGAAGATGCTCTATATTTGGATACAACGGACTTGACCATAGAGGCTGTTTGTGAGAAAGTACAATGCGAAATAGCAAAATTGCGTAAAAAGTAGGAGTAAAGAAGCAGGTATGGAAGAGAGAGAAAATGTAGCAGCGGCTGTCAATACTGGCGACGGGGAGGTGCCGACACAGCAGACCCTGCAGGAAGAATACCTAAAGTCTCTCGAACAATTGGAAGAAGGGCAGCTTGTTGAAGGAAGTGTCATTCAGGTCAATTCAGAGCAGGTTTTTATTGATATCGGATACAAATCTGAAGGTAAAATTCCCACCGAGGAATTCGAAACCACCCCGGCAATCGGAGATACCGTCCATGTCGTTCTCTTGAGAAAGGAAGGCAAGGAGGGACAAGTCGTTGTTTCTAAAGAACAGGCGGATGTGAAATTATTATGGCAGAATCTCCGGAAAGCAGATGAAGACAGGACCCCCGTAGAAGGGACCTTTACGAAACATATAAAAGGCGGTTTCGAGGTCAATTTAGGCTATAATATTACGGCTTTCTGCCCCTTTTCGAAGGCCGATGTGAAGCGGATTGAAGACCCCGAAGGCCTTGTCGGAACAAAAACAAAATTTATTATCGAGCGCTTATTCAGCAACAATAAAATCAAAATCGTTCTTTCCCGAAGAGGGTATTTGGAAGAAGAAATTTCAAAAAAGAAAGAAGAATTTTACAAAAACACCGCCATCGGCGACGAAGTAGAAGGAACGGTAAAAAGCTTTACCTCCTTCGGCGCCTTTGTCGACCTAGGCGGTTTCGACGGACTTCTTCATATTAACGATATGAGCTGGGGACATGTTACCAGACCGAAAGACTACATTTCAAAAGGTGATACGGTCAAACTGAAAGTAATTCGGATGGATCCGGAATCGGAGAAAATAAATCTTTCATTGAAACACTTCAGCCCCGATCCCTGGTCTGTTTTTGAAGAAAAGTATCAGGTAGGGGACGTGGTAACCGGAAAAGTCACGAAACTTACGGATTTCGGTGCTTTTATCGAGCTGGAAGAAGGAATTGAAGGCCTCGCGCATATCTCGGAACTTTCCTGGATCCGGAGAATCAGCCATCCGAAGGAAGTTTTGGCCGTGGGTGATGAAGTCGATGTGAAAATTCTCTCCTACGATCTTCAGAAAGGAAGAGTTTCCCTCGGATTGAAACAAGTCCTTCCGAACCCCTGGGACACCATAGACGACAGGTTTCCAATTGGGAAACAAATTAAACGGAAAGTGGTAAAACTTACAAACTCGGGCGCTTTTGTGGAAATAGAGGAGGGGATTGACGGTTTTATTCATGTAGACGATTTATCTTGGACGAAAAAATTCAAGCATCCTTCCGCCGTCCTGCAGGAGGGCGAGGAATATGAATTTGTAATAGTCGGTCTCGATAAGGAAAGCCACCGGATTCGTTTGGGAATGAAGCAGCTGGAGGAAGATCCGTGGAGGGCACTCGATTCGATTTACACGAAGGGCAGCATTATTGAAGGAGATATTTCTTCGAAGACGGATTTCGGATTGTTCCTGAAAGTGCAGGGGGACATCGAAGGCCTTATCCACCGCAGTAATGTGCCGGAAGACCCGGAAAACAGCGACGCTGACCCGCTGGACAATTATCATGAAGGGGAACACGTCACCGCGGTCGTTACGGAAATTAATCCGGGCAGAAAAAAACTCTCACTCTCAATTAAGGAATACAATAAAAAAATACAAAGGGAAGAACTCTCGAAATACATTCATGACGAGGATGAAGAAGGTACGGTTACATTTGGTGATATCCTGAAAAACAAAGGAGACACCACCCTCGATTCCATGGATGAATAACGAGTTGGCTGTATGTTGAAGGATGTTTCCCGAGAATGACGATCAGAAACGGCTTGATACACTCATTGAGATTAACACACTTATAAATTCGGAGTACACCGACCCGAGTGCACTGTTATTGAAGATCATCGAAAGCGCTACGAAACTGACCCAGGGAGCGGCGTCTTCACTGCTCCTCGTTAACTTTGAAAACAACAAGCTCTATTTTGAAATTGCCCTCGGGGCGAAGGGACCGGAGGTAAAGCGGTTTTCCCTCCAGTTAGGGGAAGGTATCGCCGGCTGGGTCGCGAAAAACAACACATCCCTCATCGTCAACGATGTCGAAAGCGACCCCAGGTTTTATTCGGACATAAGCAAAGAGATTAATTACGAAACAAAGTCTATTTTAGCGGTGCCGATGCGGATTAAAAATCAGTGTATGGGCGTTATTGAAATAATAAACAAAACAGACGGAAAGTATTTTACCAACAACGATTTAAAATGGCTCGAGATTTTTGCAAACCAGGCCGCCTTGGCAATTCAAAACGCCCGGTCATATCAGCAGGTGGCAAATGAACTCTCCTTCCTTCGGGACAAGGTGAAAGAGGATGACGGATACCACACCTTTATCGGCTCGAGCGGTGTTATCAGTGAACGGCTCCGCATAGCGGAAAAAATAGCGAACACCGATTCTTCCGTCCTTCTTTTAGGGGAAAGCGGCGTAGGAAAAGAACTCTTCGCGGAACAAATCCATATGCACAGTCCGCGGAGTTCGAAACCTCTCATTCGTGTCAATTGCGCGGCATTGCCGGACCACCTCCTGGAGAGCGAACTCTTCGGTCATGTGAAAGGCGCCTTTACCGACGCCGTCCAGGACAGAAGGGGCAGATTCGAGCTTGCCGACAAGGGGACAATTTTTTTAGACGAAATAGGCGATGTACCGATTAATCTGCAGACGAAACTTTTGCGGGTCATTGAAAACAAGATATTCGAGAAAGTAGGGGCTTCGGAGTCGATTACCGTTGACGTCCGTATTATTGCGGCTACGAATAAAAATCTGGAAAAGGCAATAGAGGATGGGAGCTTCCGGAAAGACCTGTATTACCGGTTGAATGTTCTTCCCCTTGAAATACCGCCGCTTCGTGAAAGGAAACAGGATATTCCGGAATTGGCTGACTTTTTCTTGAAGCGTTCTAACAGGGACATTAAAAAACAGATCGAGGGCTTTACGGACGACGCAATGGAATCGCTGCTTTCCTACAGCTGGCCTGGAAATGTAAGGGAACTGCAGAACGCGGTAGAACGGGCCGCCGTACTCTGCAACGATAAATATATCTTCTCGAAGGACCTTTTTTTGCCTTCGGGACATACCGCGGAAATTGACAAATATTCGGGAAAAAGCTTGCGGGAATCCGTAAATTTATTTAAAAAGCACTTTATAAAGACGGTGCTTGATCGGTATAATTGGAAGCAAAAAGAGACCTCTGAAGCATTAGGTATACAGCGGACCTATTTAAGCAGGCTCATAAAAGAACTTAACATAAAAGAGGACAATCATGGCTGAAGCAAAAAAAGAGTTATCGAAAAAAGATAGTTTTCTTATCGCCCTATCAAATTTTCTGCAAAAAAATCGAATTATTTTTATCATTATCATTATCGTCTTAATCGCCGGACTTGTGGCGTTTACAATTGCCCGGGAATCGATTAAAAACAGGATAGAAAAGTCAACTTTCTTGGCGGAAGAAGCGCAGGAGGCATATCATAATTGGAGTACATCCGTAGATGATGAAGAAAAGGCGAACTACCGGGATGAATGCTTGGAACTAATTGAACAGATTATGGATTCCTACCCGAACCATTACGCGGCACAGCGCGCTTCGTTTCTTCAGGGAAATATCTTTTTTGAAGAGGAAGACTGGATGGGAGCCGCGGCAGCATATGAGAAAATATTTACCAATTTCAGTGACAGCTATCTTGCACCGATTTCTCTTAACAATGCTTCCGTTGCCTACGAGAATTCCGAAGAACCGGATAAGGCAATTGAGATGCTGAATGCATTAACGGACAACTATACGGAGTCCTTCCCGGATATTGCAAAAATTTTCTTCACAAAGGGCCGACTGTATGAGGAACAGGGGGACATGGAAAACGCCGTACTCACATACAATGTCCTTGTAGACGATTTTGCAAATAGTAATTGGACAAAATTGGCAAGAAACCGTATAATTGCCCTGGAAAAGTAATTGAAAGGAAAATAATCCAAATCGGGGGAACAAGATGGCCGGAAAAAGAGCTAAGATTTTAGAGACGAAAAACTTCGGTTTATTTATCGGAATTTTTATTTTGGCAATTTTCAGTCTGCTGCTGTGGGTTGTTGAATTCCCCGCTCTGAAAACACTTGAACTGAAAATGCTGGATATCCATTTCAAGTTCAAAAATATGGGTTCTCAAACCAACATTCAGGAAGGTGTAAGTTATGAGAGCCGAAATCCGGAAATTTCCCCCGATCTCCTTATTATCGGAATCGATTTTAAAACACTGAGCACACTTGGCAGGTGGCCGTTTCCGCGGTACCGACACGGCGATTTAATGGATTCATTTTCGAGAATAAAAAATCAGAATGAACGGGAACGGGCACTCTTTGTGGATGTGTTTTTTATCGAACCGGATGAAGAACAGCCGTACAATGACGTCATGCTTTTAAAAAGTATTGAACGAAACGGGCGGGTCTTTCTGGAAACCGTTCTGGACGAAGTTCCGCCTTCCACCGACAACGCGGAAGATTTTTACACCCGCCAGCAGCTCCTGTATGAGAATTACGGCGAGATAAAAAACGTACAAGGGAATTGGCGCGAAATGACCTATTATTTGGGACTTCAGCCGCCTCTGCAGCCCTACGCCCGGGCCACAAAGGGATACGGTCACGCGAATTTCCTTTCCGACCGGGACCAAATTTACCGCCGGCAGTCGCTTATCGCAAAATCCTCGGTACTAGTCGATGCGTTTAGGCTTAGGGACCTGAGTACGGACGTTGCCGTCAATGCGGAAAATTTTGAGCGCCTTGCCTGGTTCGACAAGGACAATTTTCTCCATAATGTTCCGTATCCTTTAACACGGGAAGTATTGGCCGAATTGAAGGACCGCATGGAGGCCGAGGCCCCGCTTAGGTCCGTCGATACCGACAACGACGGGGAGCCCGACGATTCCTACTATGTCGTCCGGAAGTATCAAGATCATTTCGTGCCCGCGATTACTTTAGCCCTTGCAACGGAATACTTTAACGTGGACATTACCGAAATTGAGGTTGTATTGGGGAAGCATATCCGCATTCCGGGACCGAAGCAATTCGACGTTGAAAGCCAGGAATGGAAACCATACAGAAAAATTGTAAAACCGGCAAAATACGACAAAGAGAACAATTTGGTCGCCGCGGAGGTAACGGAGGAGGTGAATGAAATTCTCATTCCCATCGACGAAGACGGAGGAATGCTGATCAATTATATCGGACCGCCTTCCTTTTCTTCACCCGGAGCTCCCCAAACATTTCCCGTCCGATCCTACTCGGGATATGCCTCCCGGGTACCAGGGCCGAATCCCGATGAATGGCCTAGGACAAAGGCAGTTGGAAACAAGATCCTTATGGTCGGTCCCTTCGCCCGAGGAATGGCGGCAGATCAGAAAACGACACCTTTCGGACTCATGTACGGCGTGGAAATTCACACCAATTCCCTCAATACCATTATCATGCATAATTTCCTAAACTATGCGCCGTGGTGGGTCGACTTGCTCATCATGTTCGGATTTATTATGATTACCGCATTTTTCACTTCCAGGCTGTCGACGGTGTGGTCTCTCATCGCCGTCATTTTAATTGTTTTCGCTTTTTTCATCGCGGCAACATTGATATTCGAACAGCAGGATTTTATCATCAATTTTTCGACAACGGCAATTGGAATGATGTTTACGTTTCTCGCAATCGTCGTCTACCGGATTATGACGGAGGAAAAAGATAAGGCACGAATCCGCGATATGTTCGGCAAGTACGTAAGTCCGACGGTTGTAGACCAAATTCTGGAAAACCCGCCGGAATTAGGCGGAATTGATAAAAACCTGACGGTATCTTTTTCCGATATTCGGGGATTTACCACACTTTCGGAAAGTATGACACCGCAGGAACTGGTCAATCATCTTAACCTGTATCTGACCGCAATGACCGACATTATTTTGGACTACAGGGGCACTCTGGACAAGTATGTCGGAGATGAAATTATGTGGTTTTTCGGAGCGCCGCTTCCGCAGGATGAACATGCAATACTGTCATGCAAGTGTGCATTGAAGCAGATGGAGACCCTTAACAAAATGAACTCGGAATGGCCGGAGGAAAGACGGATCAATATCGGTATCGGTGTTAATTCGGGCATTATGACGGTTGGTAATATGGGTTCCTTAGGAAGAATGAATTATACGCTGATGGGTGATAACGTGAACCTCGGCGCGCGGCTGGAGGGAACAAATAAGCAGTACGGCACGAATATCATTATCAGCGAATTTACATACGCACTTGTAAAGGACAGGGTAATTGTTCGGGAGCTGGATAACATACGAGTGAAGGGGAAAAACAAGCCTGTTCTCATTTACGAACTGGTTGACTGTCCGGAAGGGTACGAACCGCCGGCACGTGAAACTGATGCAAAAGGCAGTAAAGGTAATTCGCTTACATAAACCGGTAGTAGTACTACAACTGATAGTGATACTCTCCATTATCCTCACGACGGCTGCCTGCGGCGTAAAATCGTACCCGTTTTTGGCACCTCCCGAGGACAGTTCAATTTTCGAGCCTCTGGAAAATGACAAGCTGTTTAAATTCTTTAACTACACGGGGAACAACACCAATTACTTTTTAGGCTATGAAATTTATTACAAGTTCTATTCGGCGGACCCCGCTGTATCAACCTACGGAAGCGAACTGGATCTCATAGAACTTACGCCGACCCGTGAAAAGCTTGTTTCCTTAGGCTATACCAGGTTGTACAACAAACTCGATGTATACACCAAACCGCTTATTCCGTTTACCGCGGAACTAGCGGAGCAGGCGATAGCAGTTGAAATAGATTTCCGCTTCCTAACGGAAACGATCTATCCGGAAATTTCATACTCTGAAAATTCCATCGAAGCCGCGCGGTATGTACGGGACGCCGATGATGTGCAGGACAACATCTACAATTTTTATAAAGATAACGTTAGTTCCGAATATTCGGACATACCAGCTTCCATATGTTCGGCGGACACGGAAACATTGTATGTATCTTTGTTTGTGCTGTCCTATGGAAAATACGAAGTTTTTAACGAACTGTACAGTAAAGCCGCATCTTTGGGAAAAATTACCTTGCAAACTAAAAACGCGTTATTTTAAGTATTTTTAAGGGGACGGTCTCATGTTTAATTATTTTTTCAACATCGGTCTTACGTATCTCATTATCGGATTTGCCGTGTCGCTTTTTTTTTATTTCATCCTTCGAAAACCTATTTTCGGAAGGTTTTGGGGAACACTGATCATTGCCTTAGTGGGAGCGTTCCTCGGAGGAATGATCGAATATTTCTTCGCCGATTTTCTAAAGCGGCTCGCGAATTTAAATAATTCGGTCAATATTTTCCCTCCGATTATTACATCGTTTATTCTTATCTGGCTGTTTTCACTTGTAAGCGATAAAAAGGAGTAGCAGATGAAAACTATTTCTCGACTTCCGATAATATATATTCTGTCTACTTTTGGTACTGTTTTATGATAAGCGGCACGTTACCGGGCGGCTCTGGAAAAGGTTTTGAAAGGCTGTACGAAATTATAAAAGAGCTCCGGAGCGAGACCGGCTGCGCCTGGGACAGAAAGCAGACACCGCGGAGTCTCCTTCCGAACCTTATCGAGGAAGCATACGAATTGGTAGAAGCAGTTGACAATGAAGATAATCCTCACATTAAGGAGGAACTTGGAGACTTGTTTCTTTTGGTAACGATGATATCATACATCAAACAGCAGGAAAACGCTTTTCAAATGGATGACATTTTCGATGCTATTTCGGAAAAACTGATACGCCGTCATCCTCATGTTTTCGGGGAAACTACATTAGATGACCCCGACCATATTATCCGTCAATGGAATGTGATAAAGCGGGATGTTGAAGGAAGAGACAAAACCGAATATATAACCGACTCGATCCCCTCTACCCTGCCGCCGTTGGAACGCAGTTTTAAAATACAAAAAAAGGTTTCGGAATACGGCTTCGACTGGGAACATGTCCGGGAGGTTATCGCAAAGCTTCATGAAGAAATTGAAGAATTGGAAGCTGAAATTGAGAAGCCGAAAGATAAACTGAACAAAACGAAGATAGAAAGCGAATTAGGAGATATTTTGTTTGCAGCGGTCAATATTGCCCGGTTTCTGAAAATTGATCCGGGAATAGCCCTTCATTCCACAAATACAAAGTTTATCCGGCGTTTCAAGTACATACAGGACCAGTTAAAAAAAGCCGGGGTCCCGCTTTCGGGTGATCAGATGGCCATGATGGAAAAATTTTGGAACGAGTCGAAAGAATTCTTCCCATAATAACCGTCTACAAAAAAGGGAGAAATGTACCTTTTTCGTTTTCGGTATAGGATTGCAGTCTTGTAACGGGATGCAACGCGATAAATTCACCCGCATGCACGAAACCGGAAACAGCGGTAAGAACCGTTTTCAGGTTGCCTGCCTTACCTTCATGACGCAGGATAAAATCGAGGGACATGTTCGTTTCTAAATTATCTTCTTCTTCTCGCAGGGAAATTTGCGATATGGTGCCGGAGTTAGTGTTTCCGTAGTTTTGAAGTTTTTCAGCCAGCAGCCGTGCCTCATCTCCAGGACAGATAATCCTGTATTTTGCCCCTTTCAGATTCGCCATAAGTGATTTTTTGAAACTATTGTTCCGCGCGCGCAGAATAGTGAACCCTTCGGGGAGATTCTCGTTTACCTTAGGAATGAAGGTATGTTCAATATCATATGTTTGGCAGCATTGAACACCCGCAATTTCATCTTCCGATTCCAGGCCGAGCATGAGGGGATGCGCGAATTCAATTTTCGGTTTCGGATTGAAACCTCCCGTAAACTGAACATCGATACCCGAGCGGGCAAACGCGCGCTCAAAAATTGTCATGCAGTTGAGGTGGCTTAGGAACAATGCCTTTCCTTTTTTTGAAAAACTGAAAATGTACTTCCCCGCTTCCGCCTGCGGTGCAATGTGCGTTTGCGGGCCGGTTTCCATAGAAGCGCAGGATCCGGAACTTTTCGTTATCCCGAGCAAATTCGAACATTTTCCGCACGGTTCTCTGCAGGTTTCCGCACAAACGGCGGTTATTTGGGATTTTGCGCTTTTCTCAACTTCCTTTTTGAGGAATCCTCCCGAAATACCCAGCGATATACTGCTCCACGACGGTTCATGTTCTGCGGCCGTTTTTTTCCGGCTTGTGAATTTTTTCAGTGCCGGAAGCCATAGATCCTGTTTGAAGTGTTCTTCCCACGCGTCGAATCGTGCTCCCTTAGAAAATACTTCGAATATCAGTTCAGATACTTCTTCATCGCCCCGTGCAATAACACCCTCTATATGCGAAAGAAGCGGGGAATGATATGCAATTTTGTACTGCCTTCCTCGTAATGCGTCACGGACTGCAAAAATCGTTTCTTCCGCGGCATGCATATCCAGCTGCTCTTCCCATTGAAAAGGCGTGTGCGGTTTCGGAACGAATGTGCCGATATTCACGTTCAGATTCATTCTTGTTTCGCGGTATATTTCATGCAGGAAATCAATAATTTCCTCCGCTTCCTTTTTTTCCCTGCTGCCGGGAAGACCGATCATAAAATAAAATTTTGCCTGCTTCCAGCCGTGTTCTTTTGCGGATTTCATAATTTCAATAATATGTTCTTTGCTAATTATTTTATTTATCCGCTTCTGCACATCGGGGTTCGGGGATTCAACCGCGAATGTCAAACCGCTTTTTCGTACGGCGGAAAGCTGTCCCAGATTTTCCAAAGAAAACGTATCGATGCGGAGGGACGGCAAAGAAAAAGAAACGCCTCTGCCGGAGAATTCAAGGTTTAAACAGGCGAGCAGGTTCCATAGACAGGAATAATCACCGCTTGAAAGGGAAGACAGGGTAATTTCCCTGTATCCGCTTTTAGTAACGAGGGAACGCACTTCATTTGTAATTTGATCGATACTTTTTTCCCGACAAGGCCTGTAGAAATACCCGGCATGACAAAAACGGCAGCCGTTGATACAGCCCCGCATAATCTCGACAACACCGTGGTCCTGAACCGTTTTGATATTCGGCACCGGATAATATTGCAGCGGTTTTGAATCTCTTCCAAAACCTGCCCAGGTGCGGCTGGTCGTTTTCTCCTTTTTGCCGGGATACCACCAGCAGTTCCGGTTTTGAAAAACGGAAAGGATATCTTCTCTTCCTCCTCCCCTGCTCTTTATTTTGCGGCACTCGAAAAGGACCTGTTCAAGCTCTTCCTCCGCCTCACCGATCATGACGGCATCAAAAAAATCATGCATCGGAAGCGGATTCGTGATTCCCGGCCCCCCCGCGATAATAACGGGATCCGTTTCCGTCCTGTTCCTCGTTTTAACCGGGATCCCGGCGGCACTCAGTAGTGCAAGCACATTTGTCGCCAGCAGTTCGTACCCGTAGGAAAAGGCAATTATATCAAAATCGACAAGCGGACTGCCTGACTCTAGAGAAAAAAGGGGAAACCCTTTCCGCCTCAACAACTCCTCCATGTCCGGTGCCGGGGAATACACACGTTCACAGGAAATTCCGTCAATTTCATTTATTCTGCTGTAAAGAATTTTAACGGACAGGTTCGACATCCCCACCTCATAGAGGTCCGGAAACGACACACATATTCGCAGTTCAGCATCAGTTGACGCGGGACAGCTTCCGATTTCACCGCCTGTATACCGTCCGGGTTTTTCAATGAGCAGCAGATCTCGGGATAATTCGCTTCGTATATTCATTTAAAATGTCTCTTTTTTTCTGTAAATACTTAAAAGGAAACCGATACCGATTAGTCCTGTCCACAGGGAAGATCCGCCGTAGGAAAGAAACACCAAAGGTATGCCGGTTATCGGCATAATCCCCACCGCCATGCCGATGTTAATAATAAAATGCAGCAGAAGTATTCCGATTATACCCGAGCCGAGATAGACGGCAAAACGGTTTTTTATCGAGAATAAAACAAGTGTGGCCCGGACGAGAATGACGGCATACAGCAGAAACACCGCGAGTACTCCGATAAACCCCCACTCTTCCGCGAGGATTGAAAAAATGAAATCGGTACTCTGCTGCGGAAGATATTGGTAATGACTCTGCGTACCCTGGAGAAAGCCTTTTCCCGTTAATCCTCCGGAACCTACCGCGGTAATCGACTGAATGATGTTCCACCCCGCCCCTTGCGGGTCAGTTTCAGGATTTAAAAATATTATCAACCGTTTTATCTGATAGTCCTTTAAAAAAAGTCCGGTCCCGAAGGCACCCGCGATTCCGAAAAAAAGGCTGAAACCGGTATAAAAGATCCAATAGAAATATCCTTTTTTAAAAAACTGAAAACCCGCGAAAGCGGCTCCGGATACGAAAAGCAAAATCAACAATCCGTACAGAATAACGGACCGATTTAAAAAAAGTTCCGTTATCCAGTTAGCCCCGTCCACCTGCAGAACCGAAGGGATATACGGCAGAATTGAAAAGGTAATAAAAATAATTCCCGTGGCAATGACGAACACAATGTACCTGAGACGTGCCCCGGCAAAATAGCTGACTACAAGAAATACCGGTATAAAGACAAAAGCCGTACCCATATCGGGCTGCAGCAGAATAAGAGAGACGGGGATACAGGTAATGATGAAACCGATGATAAAGTGGAGAAACGTATCAATCCGTTTTCCAACACTGGAATAATAGGCCGCAAGCAGCAGGACCGTACTAATTTTTGCAAACTCGGAAGGCTGTATGCCGATATTGAGGATCCCCAGCCACGAGCGGGCACCGTTTACAACTTCTCCGAATAACAGGGTGATAACGAGGAGCAGAATAAAAAATCCGTAGATATAGACAGCAATCATTTTAAAACGCTCGTAATCGAGAAAGGCGATAAGAAACAGAAGAATGAAACCTGTCCCCGCCCAGATAATCTGGCGGACATGCTCTCTGGAAAAAAGAATTCCCGTAGAGGAGATGCCGCTGGAATAGATAAATAGGATGCCGATAACGACAAGAGCAATTGTCGAGAGAATTAAAATAATATCGAGGGTGAAAACT
>CAZSGZ010000036.1:15217-20190 GCA_964606455.1 uncultured Spirochaetales bacterium | reverse complement strand
TGTTTGTATGCATGTTTACGTTATGATAAAAAAATTAATACCATTTTTTTTTATCTTTGTCACATCCCTTTCCCCCGTTTTCGGGGAAAATGTCCGTTTTTATCATCATCCCGATGTTTCAGTTCTCCTTCAGCTGAACAGCGACCCCCGGTATGAGACGAAACTGCAAGTTGAAGAGCAGTTCAGTTACGGCTTTTCCCTTCGGCTGTTTCACTATTTCGGGATAGAAATCGGCTTTCGGATTTTCAACGTCCATCCGTCATCCCTTGCCGGGGGTTCCCAATACCGCGGATTTACCGGTTTCGGGCCCTCCGCCGGTCTTTTCGGCAGATACCCGTTTCCGGGGGGCGGTACGGCTTTTCGGTTTTTCGTGCGGTTTCAGCCGAATTTCGCAACGTATTATGACGTTAACATCTCGTTTTTCTACCTTGCCTTCCAAGGCGGCGGAGGAGTGGAACTGCACCTCGGCAGGAAGGAGGACTGGTACCTTTTCGCGGCCCTTCCGGTATCCGTCAATTTCCGCAGAGACCTCACCTTCTCTTTCGCTCCCGGCCTTTCCGTCTCCTTTCACCATCAGCTGCTGCCATGGCCCTACGGAAAAGAGGAACACGACAATGGGTAAACACATATCGGCGGCCGTTATTATCCTCCTCCTATTTTTCGGCGCCTGTACCCTGCGTGAAAACGATAGGCCTGCGGGATACGCGCTCATTTACGGAGTATCCGAGTACAGTATCGCCCCGGATTTAACGCTGACCCGAAACGATGCCGACGCCATGGCGCGGCTGTTTACGGAACAGGGGTATGAAGTCCTTCTCCGGATCGACAACGATTACGGGGTCCCCGCGAGCCTAGAGCAGCTGAAATCGGACATCGACTATGTAAAAACCGTCATTACCGCGGACGACAACTTTGTCTTTTATTTCAGCGGCCACGGCGGCAGACACCTCGATTTTTATGGGGAATATTCGGACCCTCCGGGAAATGAGGGCCCCGGCAGCGACCCCGATGACGAGTGGCTCTTCTTCTACGGCAGCCTCCCCTCCCTCTCGTTCGAGGACTGGGGAGACACCGCGGTTTCCGACGATATTCTCGCGGACCTGCTTGCCGGCATTCCCACTCCGAAAAAAGTCATCATTATCGATGCCTGCAACGCCGGGGGTTTTATCGGCACGTCTCCCGACATCGACCGGGTCCCTTCAAACTATGAGTGGGAGGAGCAGACGGTGAAAGAGGGTATTTTTTCGCAGTCCTTTTCCCTGTATATGTCCTATCCGGATGCGGAAGAGACGGACATCCCCTACCACACCGCCTACGTGTTAGGCGCCGCGGGGGAACGGGAATACAGCTGGGAGAACAGCGGGATACAGCACGGTATTTTTACCTACTATTTTCTGCAGAGTCCCCTGTACGCCGATACAAACAGGGACGGCGGCATTACACTCGACGAAGTGTACCGGTACACATCGGAACAAATTACCACAAACTGGAATGCGGAATTTTCCAATCCCGTATACCACTACCATCCGCACCTCACCGGCGGGGCGGTAACATTTTCGCTTTTAACAGCCGAGGGGACGGCGGCACGGTAAATTATTCGGCCGGCGGCAGCGTAATCCGGTATCTTCTGAGCCTGCTGGCACTGTTATCGAAAAGGGTCAGGTAATCGACCGGAACGCCGTCCTCCGCTGTTTCCAAGGCCGTAAATCCTCCGATTGCGACATCCAGCGGTCCTTCCGTACCGGCATCCCGGTAGTTGTACAGTCTCCCGGGAAGGGCCCTCGCTCCCTCGAAACCCTCGTGAATACACACGGAACCGACAAGATCACCGGAAAGGGTAAATTTCGCCGCCGCGGCAAGACCCGGGAAAACCGCCCATATTCCGTTTTCAGTTACCGCTAAGCGCTCGATGAAAAATGGCTGATGAGAATACTCGCCGCCTAAGGCGAAGAAGTTTTCTTCCCCGGAACGCCAGACAATCGTAAAATTACCGGCGGAAAAATCGGTACCGGTAAAATAACCGATAACGCTTTCCCCTTCGTCATTTACCGCCGCGTAAGTCCTTCCGCCGTAAATTTCCAGATCGCAGGAGCGGACCGTATCGAAATCAAAGGGGGTAGTTTTTTTGTCGGGACCTCCAAATTCCAAAAAACCGATATTTCTGTTGTCTCCGTCCCAGACAAGGAGATCACCGGTGTCAAACAGCTCGATGTCGCTTATGTTCTCATATCCGCCGGAACCGATATTCATATCGGCAATGTGGACCCCCGCCGAATCGAAAGCCTGCAGCACCGTCCCTCCGCCGCGCATGGCAATGTAGGTCCGCTCGGCGTTTGCCCCTACGGACACAGGGTATGTCAGCACCTCCGACCCCGACGTGTATTGGCCCGGGGCACTTACGCTGCCCCAGGTACCGTCCGCGGCGGTAAAGACGGAAACCGTCCATTTCCGCTCATCGACAAGAAAGTAGGTCCCGTCTTCTCGGTACTCCATGTCGGACACCCTGAGAAACTCGCCGTCCTCCGCCGCCGGGGCGCTAAACAGAACGGTTCCGCTTACCGTGTCCAGCCGGGATATTTTCCGAAATACCGCGTCGGCGGCGTACACATTCGACGCGTCGGACGCGATGCTCAAGAAATGCCAGTCGCTGAAATTTTCCATCTCCGTCGGCCCGGCGGGTGTCAACAGGGGCCCGGACAGGGTCCCCGAATGCGGGAAAACGCAGGCGACATAATCTCCCGACATACCGGGGATACCGGCAATAACGGCCGCGAGCTGAAGGCCCGCCGGGTCCCAATTCAGGTCGTAATACTCGTAATTCGAATCGTGCCCGCTGCGCACCGACGTTTCGATCTGTTCGATATCGGTACCGTTGTAGAATATCTGCGCCGCGAGGCCGTTATTTGACTGCGACAGGACATTGATGCAGTGGTCGACATTCGAGGAAAGAAAAAGATAATCCGCGGAAACGGTAAAACCGGCGACGTCCCGAAACAGGTCCCCCTCGGCGCTGCCCAGTTCGTTTCCGTTTTCATCATACCAGCGGAGCTGATAGGTTTCACCGAACTCCTCCGTCTGCTGTTTCGTTATCATATAGCCCACGGCGTCCTGCGTATCGATGTCGTAGTACAGAATTTCAAAATCGGTAAAAGTGCCGACCTGTTCGACGGCGTTTGATGCTAAATCGACCCGGAACACCGCGTTTGCAGTCGCAACATAGGCTTCACCGCTTACCGCCGCGATATCAACCACCGGCTGCGCTTCCGCCCCGAAGTTGATGTACGACTCGGATGAACCGGCGACATTGTAGACCATGATCTCCGGCTTGTAGGCGTCACCTATCAACAAATAGGAACCGTCGGGGGTAAGGTCCATCGCGGAAGTATACGAAATACCGCTCCGCGACTCGTAGAGGCGCTGCCCCGTCTCTAAAATCAGCTCGAGCGTACCGGCAGATTTGAAATTCGGGTCTAACGGATTATCGTACTCGTAGGGAAATTCGAACAAAAAGCACCCGCCGGCAAGCAGGGCGGTAAAAACGAGGAGAAATGGCGCTAAAATTCGTATCTTCGTCTTCATTATCTCATTTCTTTGATTTACAAATTGTCTATATTACCATATGATAAACCTATGTCGGAAAAAATCAACAAAATATTTTGTTTTTTTATTTTTCTCGTATGCTTTCTGCCGTCGGCGGCCGTATACTCCGAAGACAGAACGAACATCGCGATAATACCGATGAAAAACAACTCGGACATGCCCGAGTATACAACCCTGTGTGAAACGGTAACCGACACGGTAACCTCGGTTATCCGCTTCCTCCCGGATTATACCCTGTTCGAGGCAACGGACAATCCCGATCTTCTCACCGTCGATACATCGAACCTGGAAAACCTGAAGGCCTTCAGCGAAAAACATTCCTACGACGAAATACTGTTCGGCGATTTGTCCCGAAACGACCAGGAAAAACTGCTCTTTCAGCTGCAGATTTACGACCGGCGGGACCACGATATTATCGTTGAACAGGAAGCGATAGCGGAAACACTGTTAGATGTTTTCGACACCGCCGACATGATGACCCTCGCCCTCCTCGGTCAGATTACCGATGTAAATATCGGATTTGGAACTATCGAACTAACGAAAACCTCCGGATTAGGGACCTACGAAGTCTATCTCGACAAAAAACACATCCGCAATCCGAAAAAAACCTTCGAGAAGGTTTTAAACGGGGACTATCTGCTGGAAATCCGGCAGGACCGTCTGTTAGGGGACACGGTAATTTTTTCCAACCGCATATACGTAAACGAGTTTCAGACAACGACGGTACGGTTCCCCATTCCCCCGGCAACGGAGGAAGAACTGCGGTTCATTCTTATCAAAAACAGTGAGATCCTCGATACTGCGTCGGACCCGGAAAACCTCGATCAATTTCTATCCGAAATCGCTGAATTTCAGGAACTGACCCGAAACATAACCTACGACCCGGAACTTGTACAATTGAAGGACACGATTTTAGATGAATTAGGGCAGCGGGCCGCCTTTCTCTTGGAAGAAACGATGGAACGGGCGGACAGTACCTACTATTCCGATGATCCTGATTTTGAAGGGGCGAACCAAATTTATTCCCGAATTACCGGGCTGGTAAACAACAATTTTTCCTACTCCTTTGCCGTCGGCAAACTCACCGCGCCGAGGAAAATCCTCTATTCCGCAGCGGATGTTCTGTACCTTCTCGACGGGACGGACATTCCCAGGCTTTCCTCCTTCGGCCCCGATGCGGTCCCCGTCGCCTCCCGGGAATTACTGGACTACGATACCCCGCCGGAATCGGTGGATCTGGCCGTTGACTCGGAGGGGAACTGCTTCGTTTTCGCCCCGGGGACAAACAGCGTGCTTCGCTACACTCCGGAACTGGACGGACCCGTCAGGCTGACCGTTCCCTCGAGCTGGAGCTCGTCTGTGAGCAGGCCGCC
>CAZSGZ010000036.1:0-15207 GCA_964606455.1 uncultured Spirochaetales bacterium | reverse complement strand
GGAGGAAGATCTGCGTATTGCCGTTTCAGAAGGGAACGCGGTGTATCTGCTTGGAAATGAACGGAATATCGTTTTTGAATACACCCTGGGAAACGAATTGACCATTGAACGGGACGCCGTTATTGAAGAGGCCCTGAATACTGTCTTCGAAACAGCCGGCGAAGGACCTTTGAGAACGGCGTTTTTCGATACAAGCAATATTCTTCATCTTTTCTTCCCCGAAACAGGAGAGGTCCTGCAGCTTACGTCCCTCGGAGAATTGGCCTCGGCCGTGCAATTACCCGGCATTTCCGGGGAATCGAACATCGCAATGGATACAATGGGATATTACTACGTTACCCTGCCCGATGAAGACCGGGTGATAAAATTCAGCCCGAAGGGGGAGTTTATATCCGAGTTCGGCGGGCCCGGCAGTGACGAGGGGCAGTTCAGCCGTCCCGAAGGGATCGCGGTGGATAACGAGGGGACCGTCTATGTGGCGGAAAAGGGGAACGACCGGCTCCAAATTCTTACATTGGCCGCGCCTCCCCTGCTGCTGCCCGCCGTGGCCCAATACGGAGAACAGTTTGACCGGCGAAAAGAGACCAGCGAAAAAGCGGTCCGGAAATTTCAGGGGGTAACGGTGGACGACACCTTCTTGAAATCGACGGTCAAATTCGCCGTCCCCCTGGGCATTCTCGCTTCCTCCTTCGGTTTCGGTGTTCTCGACGGCATTTTATACCGAAGCTCCATGGAGAATTTAGCGGAATACCAAAACAGTAGCGATCTGGAAAGCATAGAAGATATGAGGTCGAAATCCTCCCGCAACTGGATATTTTCCCGGATCACCCATTACGCTGGATACGCCGCCATGGGCGTCGGTTCCTACTGGCTGGCCTCGAGTATTACCGAATCGATCGACGGGAAGGTGCAGAAAGATCGTACCATAGAATACCTCCAGTCCTTCGATATGGACAAGGAGTACGATGTGGATGAACAAAAGTTCCGCAGTCTCCAGACAGCCCGGGTATTAGGCCTTACCACGGGGCTTCTGCCTCCGATTATCGGGGGGACCGCGGCGCTGGTCCTCTCCCTGTTTCCCGAAATAAATCCCCAAATTCCCCATCTTGTCGCGGCGGGGTGCATTGCCGTACCGCCTATCTTTGCCCATGTATATGCCGGACAGATGAGCTGGGGCAGCTTCGTAACGGGACTTATTGCCGATGCCTTCGCCATTACGGCGTTTCTCTTTACGAGGGATGTTCACCAGTCGGTATACCTCGATTCCATCGAAGACCCCGTGGAACGGGGTAATACCTATGTATCCCACTCCTTCGAGTATATGATGTCCAATTATTACTTAGCCGGGGCACTGGTATTCCGCTTTGTAGCGGGACTGCATGACTTTACAAAAGGCTGGGAACGGGCGAACGAGTACAATACCTACGAGGCGGTAACGGAAAGACCGTCGCCACTGTCCATGCAGGTCTCCCCCTATATGGACAACCGGGGCGCTCCGGGTATCGCCGTCAATCTGCAGCTGTAGATTTAATCCGGAAAGTTGACAAGTTCATACCGCTCCCATCCTACCCACCTAAGGTCTTCCTGAAGGGCATTAACAATCTCGGTTTTTTCCTGTTCGTTTGTAAATTGAGTAAACGCAATGGTATATTCCGCCGTTCCGCCGGATGATAAGAGACATTTCTCCTTCAGTAGATGGACGGTCCTCGCCCGCACGTTCACTTCACGATTAAAATCTACCGTATCCGTCGTTTTTTTTCCGAAAAGTTTAGCTTCCCGCCTTGTTATTTTCGCCGACTCGAGTAGATACATACTTGCTTCGCATTTCAACACGCTGAATTGTCCGCCAACCGGAAGCCGCAGTGTTAATGTATCTCCACCTTCCTTTTCCTGCGCGGAAAAACGAAGGACAACATCGGTAATTTTCTCTGTACCATCAGAAATCTCCCGCTCCAAAGAACATGCCACGACCAATAGGCTTTCGGTCGGCGTGTGAGAAAGCGGCAGAGAGGAACAGCCGAACAGAATGCCGGCGATTATCAGCAACGGAAATAATTTCTTCATATCCTGATTGTGTTTCCTTTTGGACACACTGTCAAGAATAATATATTGCAATGCTTCCTAAATAGTAGTAAGATAATCGACATGAAGCGGATTACCCTCCTCGTGCTTATTGTACTGTTGTTGCCGTTGTATGCGTTTTCGCAAGACAGCGGTTACGGGGTAATTGAACCGGGGGCGGCGGCACTGCTGGGCTCGGGGATACTTTTTATGGAATCTTCTTCACTGTTAATCCGTCCGATGCTGTTTGTCGCCCAGGACCGGACCCTTTCAGCGTATCAGGATTATCTCGAGAACACGTCGGGCGACTTCGATGAAAATCTTTTCAGCGAAGGTTATTCGACAACGAAGCTGCAAATACAGCAATGGGTAAATTTCGGAGGAGGAATACTCTTTACCTCTTCCCTCTTTTTCTTTCCGGATGAACAGGTAACCATCTCGCTGCCGGGAAAAATCAGCCTTATCACCGGGTTGGCAGCCGTAATGGCCGGTAATTTCTTCGATTTTCTCGCCCTAGGCTCCTATGCCGAGTCGAAATACTATGGTCTCGGCTACGAAGACGCCGCGGCGGGGGCGTCCGAACTGTACGCGGCCTACGCCGACAGCTACGGAGCGTTTACAAAGGCAAACGGTGTCGGCCTCATTCTCAAGGGTGTCGGCGGCGCGGCGGTATTCGCCTCTTTTCTGCTGCCCGGGAAAAAACAGCCCTACTTTCCCTCCGCGCTTCATAAAATTATGAACGCCGGGGCCCTGCTGTTCATGACCGCCGGAATGGTAACCAAATCGATGGCCCAGGTACACCTAGTCCAAATCCCCTACGCCTGGGAGGAGTACAATAACGCATCCTCGGGTGCGGCGGCGCTCTACGAGCGCTACAGCGGCCTCAATACCGCTTACACGGCCCTTACCCTCACGTCCTACGGGTTGTGGATTGCCGGCGGGTCCGCCCTCATTACGGCCCTCTTCCTTCCGGCGCCTTCACCGACGGCACAGCGGGCAGCGGCGCAGCGGAACAACACAAAAGATATTTCGGTATCCCTGCTTCCGGCATATAACGGTAACTTTGGATTAGGACTGACTGTTTCAAAATAGGAGATTGTGTATGAAACGGAGACATATTACTTTACTATTACTGCTTGCGGCGGCGGGGACAACACTGTTTATTTTAAGCACCTGCAGCGCGTTTTTTCTCCCGGAACTTCCCCGCACCAATCCCTACGATGAAAACGCCGTGGTTGCCCCGGTTGAAAACCTCGACGCGACGGTAACGACGCCGAATTCTATCCAGCTCACCTGGACTCTGCCTTCGGAACGTACGCCGGTTTCCCTGGCAATTATAGAAAACAGGATTCAGCCGCCGCAAAGCATCGACGACGGGTACCGCTACGACATTACCGATCCCGCGGCCGGCACCTGGACCCACGAAGCAGTAGAACAGGACGAAACAATTTACTACGGCGTCTGGTCCATCGCCCCCGACGGCACCGCAGTCGGGCCTATAACGATACGCGAACAAATTTCTCTCATCACCGAACAGTTTGAACCGGTAATCGATGGATACGCCGATAGTATGCCGGACACCTATTTTTCTTCAGCTACAATGAATATTCGCAGGTCGGCAAGTATTGACCAGGAGATGTCGGTAATTCTTTACGATTTAACATTGCTTCCGGAGATATTCGAAACTGCTGAACTGCAACTGAACGTCATAGATGTACAATGGAGTGATGAGGTCCATATTTTCCGAATTACCCAGACGTGGGACAGCGGAACAGTCGATTGGGCGACAATTTCAAATTCTGCTTTTTATGGCGACGCAGCGCCTATCGCCAGTTTCACCCCAACTGGTGCAACGCTCTATTCAATCGATGTTCTCAGCACGGTCCAAAACATGATAACGAGCGACAATTACGGTTTCCTTTTACGGGCTGCGGCAGTACCGGACGTCGATGTAGAGATAAGTACTGTCGAAGGTCTGAAACCGCCGTATCTTACAATAACGTACTACGGCGAGACGTATTAGGACGCGGCAATAAATATTGGAAAAACGGCAATCTTCCCCTTTGAAAAAATAAAATTACCAGTTACACTATAGGCATGAGCAGCTTTGATGAGTTTGAGGACCACATCGATTTCGACGCGGAAGAGGAAGAATTCGATTTAGACGACGAATTCGACTCTTACGATGAATTCGACGAGGAAGCCTCCTTCGACGAACTCGACGAAATGGACGAGTTTGAAAATTTCGAAAGCCTCGAAGACTATCAGGAATTCGAAGAAGATGAAGAAGACCACGATTCGAATGACTGGAGCAAGTCCTTTGACGATTTGGAAGCCGGGGACTGGCAGGAACAGTATCACGTGGACGACGACCTGCTGGACGAGGAGGATGAACTGCCCTTCGACGATGAAGAACTCGAACAGCTGGAAGAAGACTATTTCGAAGAAGAAGAATAAACAACGAGGAAGATATGAGCAAAGAATATACAACGGAGCTGCAGCTCGACTTCGGCCCCGACGGCCGGACCCTTGTCCCCGTCGTTACGCAGGATACAAGAACGAAGGAAGTGCTGATACTCGCGTTCGCGAACAGAGAAGCATTTGAAGAGACCCTGAAATCGGGGCTGGCTACCTACTACAGCCGGAGCAGACAGGAACTGTGGAAAAAAGGGATGACCTCCGGGGACACACTGAAAATCGATGAAATCCGGATAAACTGCGAACAAAATTCGCTGGTGTATCTCGTTACTCCCGAAGGGAAAGGCGCCTGCCACGCGAAACGGGAGAACGGACTCCCCCATACCTCCTGTTATTACCGGCGCATTGCCCCGGACAAAACCTTGGAACTGCTGGAAGAATAATACAACAACATTATAAGGAAGGCCTGTATCATGAAAGGAAAAAAATTAGTGATAGGAATGCCCGCCGGCTCCCTTGCCGACCCGAAACGGGGCGGCAATTTGGTGGACCTTCTCGAAGATGCCGGATTTACAACATCGGGATATGAAAGCGGAGGACCGACACGGTTTCCGTATATCGGTTATCTGTATGGATGGGACGGCCGGCCCCAGGAATTCGGCTCGCAGCTCCATTTCGACGAGCTCGATATCGCCATTGCCGGGGACGACTGGGTCCGGGAACGCTGCCTGGAACTGCAATACGAATACGGGCGTGACGTGAAACTGAACAAGGCCCTCTCGCTGAAGCGGGGCGGGGTAAAAATCGTGGCGATAGTCGATTCCGGCGGCACGCAAACCGACTGGAAAACCGTCCTTGCCGGCCTTTGTAAACAACACTCCGTTATCCGCATCGTATCGGAAATGCCCTATATGGCCGTCGACTGGATGAAACGGTGTTTGGCGGAAATCGGCATGAGCGAACAATTTCCGGATTTTTCGGTGCAAAAGTATACGACCCCGCCGAAGGTGAAAAACGGCTTCGTTGTCTACGAAACTTGGGGGAAGACCGAAGCAAAAATTACCGGCGGAGGGGCAGACCTGGGGCTGGAAATTACCCAGACCGGAAGCGCCATCAGAAATTACGGGTTAACGGTTATCGACACGCTGATGGAATCTGAAACAGGTATTTGGACCTCGGAATCAGCCGAGCGGGACCCCGAAAAACAGGAACTCGTGGAGATGTTTCTTCTCAACCTGTACGGGACCATCAACGCGGAGAACAAAATTCTTCTGCTGTTTAACGTGCCGAAAGAAAAAATAGAAAGTATCGAGCAGTATCTGAAGGACTACAATCTCTACGGCGATGAACCGACCATTAATCCCGGAAAAAATTACAGCGAATATTCGATCCAGCTCGATGTAACGGACACGGAAAATCCGATTTCGGAAGTCCGGTACCGCCTTGCAAAATTGGGCGCGAAAAGTATCGATACCGTACCGCTTGCGTCATCGATACCCGGTATTGAACATCTGTATGGCTGATATTTATGTAACGGGACATAAAAATCCGGACCTCGATTCTGTCTGCGCCGCCTACTGTTACGCGGAACTGAAAAACAAACTCGACGCCGACAACACCTATATCCCCGTTCGGTGCGGCAACATGAACCGTCAGACAAAGGAGGTGTTCGCCAAAATCAATACACCGCCGCCGGAGATGATGCGGGACATCTATCCGAAGGTCAGCGACGTTGTCCGCAAAGATTCCATCAACCTCGATTACAACGAGCCGGTCCTCCATGCCGTCCGGCTTATAGACGATTTGAACGTAAGCGTGTTTCCGGTATTCGACGAGAACCTCGAATTTCACAGCACGATCAGCATCCACGAAATAACGGGCTTTTTTATCAGAGAAACCTGCGGCGAACGGCCCGATTATGTATTCCGCACCGATAATTTTGAACGGGTCCTGCCCGGCTACTTTCTGCGGCAGGGGGAGGCGGAGGAATTCACCGCGCCGATTATGACCGGCGCCATGCCCTACGAAACCAGTGTACAGCGCTTCGAGTCCCTTCTGCCGAAAAAACCGGTCCTTATTATCGGATACCGGAAAGATATTTTAGACTATGTCCTTACCCAGCAGCTTCCCGCCATTATTCTAACGGGTATCGATTCGCCTAAGGAAGTTGCCTTAGATTTCTCCTCCTACCGGGGGCATATCTTTATATCCGAAACCGACACGGCGGAAACCGTCCGGCTGCTGCGCTTGAGTACGCCCGTTAAAAACATCGCCGACACCTCTCCCGAACACCTGCAGAGTGATGATCTTTTTAACGACGCGAAGGAAAAACTCCTCGATTCGAATTACCGCGGGCTTCCGGTATTCGCGGACACTACCTTCGAGGGAATGGTTACACGACGGTGTTTTATCAATAAACCGAAAAAGAAACTCATCCTTGTCGATCACAACGAAATCTCCCAGAGTATTCCCGGTGCCGAACAGGCGGAGATACTTGAAATTATCGACCATCACCGGCTCAATCCCGAAAAAACATACACCCCTATTTACGTGTTCAATAAACCGGTCGGAAGCACATGCACCATCATCTTCCATCACTTCCGGACGGGCAGCGTGGCAATTAATAAAAAAACGGCACTGCTGCTCCTTTCAGGAATTCTCTCGGACACCGTGCTGCTGAAATCCCCGACAACTACCGAGGAAGATATCAGCACCGCACGGCAGCTTGCTTCCATGGCAAATATCGATTATCAGATTTACGGCGAGGAGATTTTTTCCCAAGCCGTCCTTCTCCGGAGCGAAAAACCCCGGGACCTTATTACTTCCGATTTCAAGTCATACGAGGATTACGGCGTCTCTTTCGGTATCGGCCAGGTCGAAGTCGTGACCCTTACGGAAGTGCCGGAATTAACGGCTACACTTTTCGCGGCCTTAGAAGATGTCCGGATTGAAAAAGGGCTGGACTGGATGATGCTTCTGATAACGAATGTCATTAAAGAAAACAGTATGCTGGTAAGCACCTCCTTCCGCAATGTTGAAAGGCATCTGGTGTATAAACCCTTAGGGGAACATCTCTTCGACCTTCCGGGGGTCCTTTCCCGAAAAAAACAGCTCCTGCCGGAGGTGCTGAGGGTCCTCGAAGAAAACATGACGGAGTAGGATTGTACAGGTATCTTACAACAGCCCCGGAATAATGGCGTTCCGCTCCTCGGGATAGTCCGGAAACTGCCGGCCGTACCAGCGGTGATTGGACAGCGCCCGGGGGAAGAGATTGAAAAATGTCCATAACAGGAAAAAGAGCCCGGGATAGGACCATGTAAGAACGGCCCAGCCCGCCCACTGCACAATTTCTCCGAAGTAGTTGGGGCTTGAAATCCACCGGAACAGCCAGCCGCGGGGAATTTTATACCCCGATTCGCCTGGTTTTCGCAAATTTCGTAAGATCTGGTCCGACCGCGCGTGAATGACAAAACCGGTAAAAAAAAGAATTACGCCGATAAGAAACTGCGGAGAACCGACCCAGGAAAGGGGATATTTCCCTCCGGGCCCCGCGAAGGAGTAGAGGTAGCGGCCCTGTAAATACGCGTTTACACCGTTAAAAACAACGGCAAAAAGTGCAATTGCGAGAGGCATTGTTTTTTTGCCCCGTATAAGTGACGGAAAAACGAAAGAACGGTACAGGTAATGAAACATCCAGAGAAACAAAAACAGATAGGGCATTAGCCCGTTTTTCCAGGAGCCTATGAGGAAAAAAATAAAAAAACAGACAGGGGCAACCGCCTCCATGATAATCCAGCCCGCCTTGTTTTCTATTGTAATCCCCCAGCCCGCCCGCTGGTGTCTGCCGTATGGGGCGCTTATAAAAAAAAGGGCAATAAAAATAATAAGTCCGATGCCGCCGAATGAAAAGAAAATAATTGAATAGATCGCACTTGTATTCATCAATGTTGTTCCGATACAGTAGCACATCTTGAAAGATACCTGCAACTAGGCTACCCTGTTCCCGTGAATACCCCCGCCGATATTTTCAAAAAAGCACTCGAGTACCTCGAAGAGGGAAAGGAGCTCCACATCGTTACGGTCGTGGAAGCGGAAGGGAACACCCCCGCTGAAAGGGGAAAGAAGATGATTGTCCCCTCCTCCGGCACGCCTTCCGGGACAATCGGGGGGGGCGGCCTGGAACGGGAGGCCGAGCGGCACTGCCGTGAAACGGAGAAAAAGCCCGTTGAAGCGGTAACGTACGATCTCGCGGAGCTCGGAATGACCTGCGGGGGACGGGTCACCCTGATGTACGAATATTTTTCAAGCCGGGCTTTTTTCGTTCTTTTCGGCGGCGGCCATGTAGGAAGCGCTTTAGCACCGATACTCGAATCTCTAGGCTACACTGCCGTTATCGCGGACAACCGGGAGGGTATCGTTGAACGGCATAGAAAACTCGGACGGAAGGCACTCCTCTGCTCCTACGAGGACATTTCCCCGGCCGAGACCTATCTTTCTTCGGGACACTGCTTTATCGCGAGCCACAACCACGAGTACGACACGGTCATTTTAGAACAGCTCCTCCGCCGGGAGGGACCTGAGTATTCCTACATCGGAATGATCGGATCGAAAAACAAAGTCCGCCAGTCCTTCGACGAGCTTCGGCGGAAAGGCCTTACCATACCCGGGTACGTGTACGCTCCGGTGGGAATACATATCGGCGGAGGGTCGCCGGCGGAAATAGCGGTTTCCATCGCCGCGGAAATCGTGGCGGTCACTTACGGCAAATCGGTCCCGCACATGCGCCGATAGTCACCCGGCGTGTCCAAGTCGATACAAACGCCTTCATCATCAACCTCGATATACCGTTTCGGAAAGGGCCCGAGAACGTCCCGCAGGGTCATTCGAGCACTGTCCGCCTCCAACACCGCCTGCGTGTGTTCCGCCGAAAGAAGGACCGGATGTCCTTCCCGCCCCCTCCACCGCGGAATAATCACGTCGGCCGCCTGCCCGGGCCCCTCCGCGGCCGCCTTCATCAGCCGCAGATAGGTGTCTTCACGGACAAAGGGCATATCGCCGAGGGCTACAAAATAGCGGGGGGTACGCACCTCGTGAACGCCGATCTGCACCGAAGAAAGCATTCCCCGCTCCGGTGCGGGATTTAGCACGAGTAGAACCGGCGGCCTTTCCTCCCGCCCTCCGTCCGCGAGAAGCTGCCGCAGCTCCGCGGACCGTTTTCCCCCGACAACAATGACCCGCCCCCCCGGGGCCCGGGCATGTTCCGCCGCCTGCCGAATGACCGTCGTGTCTCCGACCGGCAGGGCCGGCTTCCACCGTTTCATCCGCGAGGAAAAACCCGCGGCAAGAAGGACCGCGTCACATTTCACGACAGTCAGAGTATGGTTTCGAGCATCAGCGCCTTGATGGTGTGCTTCCGGTTCTCCGCTTCGTCCCAGGCCTTCGACCGCGGTCCGTCGATTACTTCGGCGGTCACCTCGTTTCCCTTGACGGCGGGAAGACAGTGCATGAAAATGGTAGTATCTTTGCCTGTTTTGTTCATCAAATCGGCAGTTACCTGGTAGGGCCCCAGCACGGCTTTACGCTCCGTAAGTTTCTCCTCTTCCCCCATGGAGGCCCAGACATCGGTGTATATAACATCGGCACCCGCGACCCCTTCCGCCGGAGCATGTATCACCTGAATTTCAGAACCGGAATCTTTCGCCTGTTCCAGACAGTAGGCGAGGACCTCCTCCGACGGCGCGAGACTTTCCGGGGAAACGGCGGTAAAATGAGCGCCGGTCTTCGCGCAGCCGATCATCAGGCTGTGGGCGACATTATTTCTTCCGTCACCGACAAAGGCTATCCGCCGCCCCTTCAAGTCTCCGAAGGTCTCCTCCACCGTCATCAGGTCCGCTAAGGCCTGGGTCGGATGAAAGGCATCGGTCAGCCCGTTATAGACGGGGACCCCCGAATGTTCGGCAAGTGCTTCCACGATACGCTGTTCATAGCCGCGGTACTGGATTGCGTCGAACATCCGTCCTAATACCCGGGCGGTGTCCTCGATCGATTCCTTCGCGCCTAACTGAATGTCGCTTACGGACAAAAATACCGGATGTCCTCCCTCCTCTCCGAAGGCCGTTTCAAAGGCACAGCGGGTCCGGGTAGAGCGTTTTTCAAACAGCAGCGCCAGGGTATGCCCCGCGAACCTCTGCGGCCGTTTCCCTTTCCGTTTTTCGGCTTTCACGCGAAGGGACGTATCTAAGAGTTTCCGCAGTTCTTCCGTCGTATAATCCTTCAATGTAAGCAATGAACGTCCCTGCAGTTCCCGACTCATACTATTCTCCTTGTACTATAAATTGTCCTGAATAAACGTTGTCAGCAGCTCCCGCAGCTGTTCGAGAAAACGGGCCCAGTTCGGAGAATCCGGATCGATGCCCATCTGCCCGGGCCGGGTAACGATAATTTCCTCGCGTTTCCCCGGACCTGTTTCCAGAAAAACGGAATTGTTCCGCAGTCGGATATCGGGACGCGGCCGCCCGGTTTCATCTATGGTTTGACAGCCGCTTTCCTCCTGCTCTTCTTCTTCCAATTCACGTATCCACTGCTGAAAATCACGAAGGCTGCTCTCTTTTACTTTCTCGAACACGGCCTCCCGGTCTTCACCGCATTTGTCCAAGGCCTTGTCCAAATAGACCAATTTTTTCAGTCCGTCTTCCTCCCGGAAGTCCACACTGGTAAGTTCTTCCCTGAATCGGAGCATGGTATCTCCGATTTTCGCGTATTCCTTCGCGGTTTTATAATTCAGCGGTATCCGCGCCATTTCGAGATATTCGAGAAAGCTGCCCGCCTGTACCTGTTTGTAAAGTTTCTTCGTATCGATATTCGCCAATGCCTTGCAGAGGGCCGCTTTCGACAGGGCAATGCCGGACAAGGTTTCCCGGATTCCCGTTTCGATTTCATGGATGTTCTCGGACTCTACAAAATCGAGGGAAAATTCGTTCTTTGCCGGCGCGGGGGGCAAAGACCTTTCAGCGCTGCCGCTCTGTAATTCTTCTATTTTCCGTTTTAATTCCTCAACCCGTTTTAAAACATCCATTTACTGCCTTTTATTGAACGGCCATGGAATGATCGGAGAAACAGACCCCCGGAGTTTTTCGAATTCCGGCCGCCGAGATATCATCCGTTTTTCAATCATCGGAAGGCTGATAAAACGGAACATCAGCGTAATGAGCAGCGGTCCGATAATTGTCCACCAATAGGAGGGGTTTGCCGCCAGTCCGAATAAATAAAGCCCCCACCAGAAAGAAATTTCGCCGAAATAGTTCGGATGCCGGGAAACACCCCACAAGCCCTCGGTCAACACCTTCGTTTTGTCCCTGTTGTGCAGATAAAACCTTCTCAGCTGCCCGTCGGCAAGGGCCTCGAGAAAAATTGCCCCGGCGGTTACAACAACGGCGGCAATGTCGATACCGTTAAACCCCCGCGCCGACTCCGCAAGGGCGGGATAGAGTGAGAGGGAACCTAAAAAGACGATTATTGTCGGAAACAGATGAATAGCTAAAAAACTGACGGGCCAATAACCCCGTTTCGCGGTGTTTCTGAAGTTTTCATACCGCCAGTCCTCATGGTCTAACCCCTGCCAATGCAGCAGAAAATTAATAGTAAGCCGTATTCCCCAAATAACAACGAAGGCGACAACTAACAGGCGCCGTATCGGCGTTCCGGCTTCCGGGGTTATAAAGAAAAAATAGTAAAAAACGAAAAAAATCGGCGCAACGCTCCAATAGGGGTCGTAAAAACTTGAATTGTCAAATGCAACGCTGAAAATGAAAATAATTACCGTCGCTATCAAGTCGGCAACACCGATCATGACGATAGGATGGGTGCTTCCCCACCATATGTGCCGTACAAACAGTATTCCCGCAAGCGCCGCTATAAAATAGGCGGCACAGCTCGCGAACAGGGCCAAGGCTTTTGATTTTTTCTTTTCCATAGCGCAACGTTATATCATATTATTGAACAGTTGTCAGCTCTTTTCAGGAAACAAGTAATTCAATTTCCTCTAAGATCTTCTTCAATTTTGCATCGACTACGCGTTCCGCCTCCTTCAGATCATCCATCGGGCCCGTTCTAAGGGAAGCGTAAAATTTGATCTTCGGTTCGGTACCCGAGGGGCGGACGGAGACAATGCTCTTGTCGTCGAGGACAAACTGCAGCACGTTGGATTTCGGTAAAAGAATTTCCTTTTCGGTCCCGGCGGCCCTGTCTGTTTCGAGCCGCTCGAGATAATCCTTTACTACCCGGATATTCCCTTCGCCGAAGGTCTCCGGCGGATTGTCCCGAAGAGATTTCATGAGGTCCCGTATCTTTTCCTTCCCTTCCCGGCCTTCGAAGGTTTTCGATACAAGTGCCTCCCGGAAATACCCGTACCGCCTGTACAATTCATTCAGGCGTGTAATAACCGATTTCCCCCGGGAAATATGAAAAAGGGTCATTTCCGCCGTCATTGCCGCCGCGGAAACCGCGTCCTTGTCCCGGACCTCCGTTCCCACCAGATACCCGTAACTCTCTTCACCGCCGAAAATATAGTTATGCCCAGTCGAGTCGAATTCCCGGATTTTTTCGGCAATATATTTGAAACCCGTTAAAACGTCGAACGTTTCCGCTCCGTAATCAGCCGCTATCAATGCCTGCAGTTCCGTCGTTACAATCGTTTTAACCAGGGCGGGTTTCGAGGGCAGGTTTCCCGTTTCCGTAAGCTCTGAAAAGATATAATCCGCTAACAGGACTCCCAGCTGGTTGCCGGTTATCAGGCGGTAGTCCGTGCCGTCGGGTACGGCAATCCCCAGCCTGTCCGCGTCGGGATCGGTCCCCATAACAAGGTCCGCCTTCTCCCGTCGTGCCAGGTCCAAAGCCATCTTCATTGCCGAAGCTTCCTCGGGATTCGGGTACTCGACGGTGGGGAAATTACCGTCCGGTTCGCGCTGTTCCGGCACCGTTACCACCTGAAGCCCCATATCGCCTAGGACCTTCACCACCGGGGTGTATCCCGCCCCGTGGAGGGGTGTAAAAACAACTTTGCGGGTTTTTCCGTATTCTGCAAAAACTTCCGGATGAATGGAGTGGCCTTTTATCATCGAATAATAGGGAGTATCGATCTCTTCATCGATAAAAGAAAGCATCCCCTCCTTCTCCGCCTTTTTCCGGTCCGCCTTTACGCCTTCCCCCGTTACCTTCAAAACTTCATCGATAATCCCCTTGTCGTGGGGCGGTACAATTTGACCGCCGTCGCTCCAGTATACTTTATAGCCGTTGTAGGCCGGCGGATTGTGGCTCGCGGTAATAACGATACCCGCACTGGCCCCGAGCTTTCTTACCGCAAACGATAATTCGGGAGTCGGCCGGAGGGAGCTGAATACTGCCGCCTTAATACCCTTGTGAACGAGAACAAGGGCCGCTTCTACCGCAAAACTGCCCGAATACCTCCTTGAATCGTAGGCGATTACCACGGACGGAGACGCGAAACCGGCGGAAAGAACATAGTTTGCAAGCCCCTCCGTTGCCCGGCGGATAACATACGGATTGATCCTGTTAAAGCCTCCGCCGATCTTCCCCCGTATGCCTCCGGTACCGAACTCCAGGTCCGTGTAAAAGCGGTCCGAAAGCTCTTCATCATCTTCAGCTTCCAGAAGGACAGCTACTTCCTCTTTGAACTTTACATCGGTTTCCAATTTGATGTACTCTTCCGCTTTTCTCCGTATTTCCAGCGTATCCATACCGCACCTCCAATAATTATTTTTACAGTAAATCGAGTATTTCCGCCGGTTTCCCGACTAGATATTCAGCTCCATACTCCTCAAGCTCCTCCCGGTCCCGAAATCCCCAGAGAACACCCACGGCCGTCATTCCGGCATTTCTCGCCGTTTCCATATCCACTCCGGAATCGCCGCAGTACAATATATCCCCGGGACGTAAGCCCAGCTCTTCGGCAACCCGCAGGGCCGATTCGGGGTCGGGTTTTTTCGGGAATTCCTTTTTTGCACCCCACACCGACCCAAAACGATAGGATGAGAGCAGGATGTCAACAACCTGCACCACCAGTTCATGGGTCTTGTTCGAGAGGACCCCCTTCGGTATGTTTTTCTCCTCCAGCCGCCGAAGCAGCCCGGGGATGCCATCGTAGAGTGATGTTTTTACCACCGGATTATCATAGTACATTGTAACAAGCTTTTCTTCACATTCCGGAACAAGGGGCCCTGCCGCATGCTCTTCCGGCAGCGCATGGACAACCAGGTTCCGCATGCCCCCGCCGACCTTATAGCGGTATGCTTCGGCGGAATGTTCCGGAAAACCGTAATCCTTGAGAATCGAATTCATAAAATACGCAATGTCCTGCAGCGTATTTGTCAGTGTGCCGTCTAAATCAAAAATGATGCCATTCTTCATGGTCTATACACTACGTATAGTTCCTGTTATCGTCAAGCAGAATTATGGACCTTCGAATTTTATTCCTCGAACCCTTCTACGGCGGGTCGCACAAGGACTTTGCCGACGGGCTTATAGAAGCATCGCGGCATACAATTGAACTATGCACCCTCCCCGCCCGGTCCTGGAAATGGCGGATGCGCGGCGCGGCCCTGCACTTTGCCCGTGAACTGCCGGACCCCGGGGACTACGATCTGGTGCTCACTACCGATTTATTGAGCATTTCCGACCTGAAAGCGCTGTGGGGCACCGCGTCGCCGCCGG
>CAZSGZ010000035.1:0-20370 GCA_964606455.1 uncultured Spirochaetales bacterium | reverse complement strand
GTAATTCCAGGCAATGGTGCGTACGAGATTTCTGCATGCCTCCCAGTTGTCCACGGCTTCACCCAGAAATCCATGGAATACAGTCCCCCCCGTATATTTAATTTGAAGCTCGTCCTGATAGTCCAGGGCCTCAAAAATGTCCGAAGTAAAATCGACGGGCATCTGCGTCGAATTGGTGTAGTAAGGCTCCTTAACGCCGCTGGTAATGATATCGGGATACCGCTCTCTGTCGTGTTTGGCCAGCCGGTAGCTGGTACTCTCCGCGGGTGTTGCCTCCAGATTGAACAGGTCCCCCGTGTCTTCCTGCAGGTCCGCAAGGTGCCGCCGCATGTAGTCGAGAATTTCCAGAGCGAATTCGCGGCCTGTTTCGGTGGTCATGTCCTCTCCTAAAAAATTGAGAGTACATTCGTTCATGCCCACGATGCCGATCGTCGAAAAGTGGTTGTCCAGGTGTTTCAGGTACCGTTTGGTATAGGGAAACAGTCCGGCTTCCATAAGCCTGTTAATTACCTTCCGTTTAATCGTGAGGGACTCCGCGGCGATGTCCATCAGTTCGGTAAGCCGGTGGAAGAAATCCACTTTCGTGTTCGAAAGATATCCGATTCTCGGCAGGTTGATGGTTACCACCCCGATGGACCCGGTAAACTCGTCGGAACCGAAGAGGCCGCCCCCCCGTTTCCGGAGTTCCCGCTTGTCCAGCTGCAGCCGGCAGCACATGGAGCGGACGTCCCCGGGATTGAGGTCGCTGTTGACGAAATTCTGAAAATAGGGCGTTCCGTACTTCGCGGTCATTTCAAACAGCAGTTTCGCGTTTTCCGAGTCCCAGTTGAAATCATCGGTAATGTTGTAGGTGGGGATGGGATATTGGAACCCCCGGCCGTTTGCGTCACCGTCAATCATGAGATGAATGAACGCCTTATTGATGAGGTCCATCTCCCGCTGACAGTCGCCGTAGGTAAAGTCAAGATCTTTACCCCCTACAATTGCCGGTCTTCCCTGCAGATCGGAAGGCACATTCCAGTCCAGGGTAATGTTGGTGAACGGCGCCTGACTTCCCCAGCGGGACGGGGTATTAACGCCGAAAATAAAGCTCTGGATTGCCTGTTTTACCTGTTCGAAGCTTAAATCGTCAATTTTTACAAAGGGGGCTAAATAGGTGTCGAAACTCGAAAGCGCCTGCGCGCCTGCCCATTCGTTCTGCATAATTCCTAAAAAATTGACAACCTGCTGAATTAAGGTGTTTAAGTGTTGTGCCGGTTTCGATGTAATTTTATCGGGAACGCCGCCTAAGCCCTCCATAATCAGCTGACGCAGGGACCAGCCGGCGCAGTAGCCGGAGAACATGGACAGGTCGTGAATATGAAAATCGGCATTCTGATGGGCCAGGGAAACTTCTTCGGGATAGATGTTTTTAAGCCAGTAATTTGCCGTAATGGTGCCCGAATTGTGGAGGATCAGCCCGCCTAACGAGAAATTGACGTTGGCGTTTTCGTTTACCCGCCAATCGGACTGGCTTAAGTATCCGTCCATGGTTGAGCTGATGTCCAGTGTCAGTTTCCGGGTGTCTCGAATTATCTCATGTTTGGCCCGGTAGATAATATAGGCTTTTGCAATATCGAACTGCTTTTTTTCCATCAGGACCGTTTCCACTAAGTCCTGTATCTCTTCTATTGCCGGTACCGAGTTCGGATGCCGGGAGGACATCACCTCCTGCATCCGTTCTTCCACCTGACTTGTCAGCTCCTCTACAAAGTCCAGGTCTTCCTCTCCCCGGACTGCCCGGACCGCTTTCCCGACTGCCCCGGCAATTTTCCACCGGTCGTACTTTTCCAATTTCCCGTTTCTTTTAATAACCTGCCGTACAACTGTCCCTGCAGCCGGCTTCTCGGAACTCTCTATGCCGAGAAACTCCTCCCAATAGCTGCGTCCTGTATGCTCCAATTGGTCCCCCTTCCCTTTCATGACGATTTATTTGACAATTTTCCTATTTCATCGATAAATTGATCCACATTTTCAAACATCCGGTATACCGAGGCAAACCGGACATATCCTACCATATCAACGTCGAATAGCTTTGCAAGCACCATCTCTCCTAATTTTTGCGAGGTAATTTCATGGGTGCTTTTTGCCTGCATGGCCGCTTCATCTTCCAATTCGTGAAGCATTTCTTCTACTTTCAACTGGGGGACCGGCCGTTTTTCCAGGGAAATCTGAATACCCCGTTCGAGTTTGGCCAAATCGAACTGCTGACGCCGGCCGTCACGCTTTACGACCATCAGCTTTTTCTCTTCAATGTGTTCGTAGGATGTGAATCGATATCCGCAATGAAGACATTCCCGCCGTCGGCGTATGGACGTACCGCTGGCGTTCTGTCTGGATTCGAGGACCCTGTCTTCGTGACTTTCACAAAGCGGGCATTTCACAACCTTCCCCCAATTAATGCGGCCGTTCCAGAACTCTACATATAGCGGAATTAGCCGCAACAATACAACTATATCACACCATATATTGTGTTGCAATACAATTCTACTACTTTTATCGACATTTCTCACCGGCCCCTAAACGGATGTGTGTAAAATTTTCGGCAACGGGTATATACTGTTACCAATGACCACTGCAAGGAGATGTGAATGAAACGGACCGTAATGCTGATTGCCCTTTTACTAGGCAGTATGCTGCTTGTTTTTACCGGCTGTAACAGGGAGGAAGCCCCCGGGGCGGGAACTGATACGGAGGAAGGCACGCCGGAAATGACCGAAAGTCAAAAAATCCAGCGGCAGCTGTATCAAGATGCGGCAATTAACGAGGATTTAGCCTCCTATGACATTACCTACTACGAGCCGGACTCGATACAAACGGTAGCGGCGCCGGTGAAGGAATCGGACGAACCGTTTCAAATTGTCGATTACGGTCCCCTCGAGGAGCTTCCCCCGGAGGTCGCCTATCCGTCGATGTACGTCGTTTTTTCCCAGCCGGTGGTGCCCCTTCGACAGTTAGGGGAGCCCATGCGTTCATCCGACATTATGTCAATTGACCCGCCCATGCAGGGCACGTTCCGATGGTACGGGACCAGGCTCCTGAGTTTTGACGCCGATGAAAAGGCCCTTCCCCAGCGGCGCTACACCGTTTCAATTTCGGACGCCGTGCGGTCGTTAGGCGGAAAGGAACTGACGGGAGATAAATCCTTTAGTTTTCATACCGAATATCTTTCGATTCGGGACTTTTTTACCGGCACAACGGGGGGGGATTACAGCTTAGATGATGTGCCCCTCGAGGAAGCGAAAACAATCCACATCGTATTCTCCTACAAGGTAAACCTCGATGTTATTAAAAATTATCTGTCCGTCGAAGCGGGCGGCCGGGGCTACAATTTTACCATTGCCCGTCCCGACGACCCGGAAAACAGGCTGTCCGAAGAATTCGAGGAACGAACGGCAGTCCTGCATGTGGAAGGTCCGTTCCCTGAAGATACCGATGTTACCGTAACCTTGCGGAAAGGGGCGCGGAGCGAAGCCGATTTTATCGGTACGCCGGTAAACATAACCCGGAGCTTTCACACCCTGCGGCCCTTCCGGTTTGTCGAATACGACACCTATTCCTGGTCATTTCCCCGGAGCAGGCAGGGGGAGGCGAATCCGGTGTACCTGCGCTTCAGTCATCCCGTGGAAGCCGAAGGCCTTGCGGGGAAGGTGCGGACAAATCCCGCAATGGATATAGCGGAAGAGAATGTCGAGGTGTACAGGGACCGGGTCCGGATCAACAATCTGCCCGTTGCCCCCGAGTCGGTATACACCTTGTATCTGGACGCGGGTATTACCGATGTGTACGGGAGAAAACTAAGAATGAGCGAACAGGTCCGGGTCGAGGTCCCCCCCGCGGAACGCTATGCCTATTTCCCGAACACCGGGACACGGATGCTCGAGGCCGAGTTCCCGAAGCGGATTATGTGGGAGCACCAGAATGTTTTCGAAGGACTGTGGAAAGCGGACACCATTTCCGACCCTTACACGGCTTTCAAGCAGGAGGAGCTTAGGCCCTACAATTTCGGGGATATCGAGAGGAATAAGCGCTATTTTGAGGTTTACAATTTCGAGGACTATTTGAACAACGAAGGATACGGCTGGGTCGGCTTCTCCTGGAACTTCGGGCAGAGGGACAACGACGGCTCCATGTCGACATGGACGAAACGGGACCTGCAGCTGCAGGTTACCGATTTAGGCCTTACGGTACGCCACGGCTACAATAAAATTATTGCCCTCGTCACTTCCCTCTCTACGGGCACGGCGGTAGAGGGTGCCGAGGTAAGCATTATGCGGAAACAGGCCGTTAAAAAGAGCACCGAAACGGATGCCGACGGCTTAGCGGTGTTCGAGCTGGAAAAAGGGGAATACTTTGATTATTTCGGGATCCCCGGACGGACCTATGAAAACGAATTGCGGATACGTGTAAAGCACGGAAACGACAAAATAGAATTCAAACCGAATTACAGCCACGATACATGGCGTTCCAATATATACAACACCGCGGCGCCGACACAAATCGGGACCCCGAATATGGTCACCTATCTGTTTACCGACCGTAAACTGTACAAGCCCGGGGAAACGGTCACCTTTAGAGGTATCGACCGGAACCAGCAGTACGGTGAATACACGCCCTTTTCCGGCGGCTACGATATTGTCGTCAGTGAGTCCCGGTACCGGGGAAAAGAAATAACCCGCTTCCGGGGTGAAACAACCAGTTCCGGCGGGTTGTACGGAAACTTTACCCTGCCGGAGGACGCGGAGCCGGGTTGGTATGAAATTGCCTACAGCCGGGACGAAAAAACGGTCCGGGAGCTGTTCCAGGTGGCCCATTTCCGGCGGCTTCTCTTCTCCGTCGATATGTCGGCCCCCGACATTACCCATTATCAGGGGGACACGGTGAGTTTTACCGTTGCCTCGGAATATCTCGCCGGGGGATCGCTCAGCCGGGGGAATTACGAGGTCTATTGGTCGAAACGCCCGGTTACCTACACGCCGCCGGGGGAGGACTGGAAGGATTACCGGTTCGGTCCGGAAGGGTACGACGGCAGACAGAGCCTGGAAACGGCCGAAGGCAGCCTGCCGCCGACGGGAACGATCAATGTGAAGCAGAAAACCTCGCCGGAGGGCATCGAGGGGAGGGCCTATGTCTATGAAGCCGAAGCGCGGATCAGCGACGTCAGCAATCAGCTTGTAGCGAAGCGGGAGGGCGTAACGGTCCATCCCGCCGCTTTTTACATCGGTGCCCGGGTAAAGGACGCCGCCGGTTCCTGGTATACCTTCGTGGAAAAGGGAAAGGAGATGGAATGTGAGGTCCGGCTGGTTACCCCGGAAGGCGGCCTTGTAAAAGACGGGGAAAAAATGAGCCTTACCGGTGAATTGTATAAAATCGAGTGGAAACTGGCCCGGCAGCAGGGAGTGTATGATTCCATCAATTCCCGCTGGGAACGGGTGGAGACGAAAATCGCCGAAGAGGATGTTACCCTAAGCAGCGGGAAGGGGACGGTGCGGTTTACCCCCGGAGAGAGCGGGTCGTATTATATCAAATTTACCGCCGAGGACGCCATGGAGCGGAAGGCGGTAACGGAACTCAGTTTTTACGCCACCGGCGGCGGGTGGGTCCGCTGGGGGGACGGAGACGCGGATATGCTGGAACTGAAACCGGACAAGCAGCTGTATAAACCGGGAGACACGGCGAAAATCCTGCTGCAGTCGCCCATACCCGAAGGGGACTACTTGATAACCGTGGAGCGGGAGGGAATTTTCGATGAGAAAAAAATCAGCGTGGAAGGATCGGCGAAGCTTATCGAGGTCCCGATTACGGAGGACTATCTGCCGGTTGTGTATGTCAGCGTTTCCTCCTATACGGTGAGGACCGGCGAGCCGGAACATACCTACTTCGAACCCGACTTGGACAAGCCGAAGGGACTCTACGGCGTTACGCCGCTGCGGGTTGAAACGGCGTCGAAATTGATCGACATCGGCATCGAACCCGCCTCACCCTCCTATCTCCCGGGGACGGAGGCTGAAGTTGTCCTTACCGCGACGATGAACGGAAAGCCGGTTGAAAACGCGGAGCTTACCTTCCTGGCAGTCGACCGGGGGGTTTTAGACCTCATCAATTACCATATAAAAGATCCGCTTTCCTTCTTTTACAATGAAAACCGTTTCCCCCTGGCCGTGGAGGGGGGCGATTCCCGGTCCCTGTTAATCGATCCGGTTACCTACGATGTGCCGGACCTGGCAGGGGGTGACGGGAAAGACGGAGAAGATGATGGTGACGCGGGTATGGGGATGAAAAAGCGGGAGGATTTTAACCCCACCGCGGTTTTCGAGCCGTTTCTCAGTACAGATGAAGACGGCAAGGCAACGGTGCGCTTTACCCTTCCCGATACCCTTACAACGTACCGCTTAACCGCCGTTGCGGTCCGGGACAACAGCTTCGGCATTCAGGAAAAAGAGCTGAAGGTCCGGAATCCAATCAACGTAAAGACCGCCTTTCCGCGGCGCCTTCGGTACCGGGACACCGCCGTCGGCAGCGTGCTGCTTACCAATTTAGACGGCAAGGAGCATGAAGTTACCCTGAATATCGAATCGGACATTCTCGGTATCGGAGGAAAAAACTCCAAGACCGTTGCCATACCCGCGGGGACCACCTTGGAAGTCCCGTTTCAGCTCTTGGCTGTATCGCCGGGGAAGGCGGAGATAACGGTTACCACCAGTTCCGATGTATTGCGGGAACAGCTTGTGGAAACACTGATTGTGGAAAAACCCTACATTTTCGAAACCTTTGCCACCATCGGGCAGACGGAGGACTCTGCCGGAGAGGGAATTGTTCTTCCTTCCTATGTCGATGACGATGAGGGGAGTCTTACCATTAATCTTTCCGGTTCCCGGGCCGCTTCGCTGGGAGAGGCCATCGATTATGTACTCGGCTATCCTTACGGCTGCATGGAGCAGCGGGCGAGCAAGCTCTTGCCGCTGGTGCTTTTGGAAGAATACGTCGACGATTTCGCTTTGGAAAATCCCTTAGGGGACATCAGGGGGACGGTGCAGGCCGAACTCGACTTGTGGGGAGCGTATCAGCGGACCGACGGAGGGTTCCCCTTCTGGCCGGACTGGGGAGGAGTATATTCATCCTACTACGCGACTGTTCGTGCCGGACACCTCCTGGCCCTCGCCCGCGAGCGGGGCTATGCGATTCCGGAAGGACTCAGTGTTGCCATGCTGCTGGACTATCTGGCAAATCCCCCCTCCTACGTACGGGGGAACAATTACCTCATGCTCTACGGACTTTATGTCCGCTCCCTTCTCGGTGCCGGAGTTTCCGGGGAGGCCGCCCGCTATTTTGCCAGGGGAGATGAAATTGGTATTTCAGGATACGGCTTTTTAGGGCTCATTTACCTGGACCAAAACCAGGAGAATCAGGCGGAGCAGTGCCTGAACAGAATGAAGCAGTTCGTCCGACCCGGTACCCGGTCCGTCGATCTAACGGAAACGTACGAAAGCTACTCGTTTTACGATTCCCAGGTGGAGCAGCTGGCGCTGTTTCTCATGCTTTACAGCCGAATCGACCCCGGGAGCGACATGGTAACCAGGATAAGCAATACCCTCATGGACAGGCAGAAAGGGGGAATTTGGAAAAATACCGCCGATACGAACTGGGCCATTCAAGCTTTTACCTCGCTGTTGGAGATCGAAGGCGGGGGCGGGCCCGATTTTACCGCGGAGGTGACACTCGGCGATGAGACAGTCGCGGAAACTGAAATCGATTCGATCGCGGAAATCTTCAACCGGAAGCTGCCCCTGTCGGGAAGCGTGCTTACGGGCTTCGACCGGGACACTATGTATCCTCTCACCTTTACAAAAGAGGGAGCTGGCAGCCTCTATTATACCGCGAGTCTGCGGTATGCAATTCCTTCGGAGATAAGCTACCCCCGGGACGAGGGGATAGGGATCGTCTATGAAATAAACACTGTAGACGGGCAGAAGGTGGAAGGTGCCACCCTTGCCGTCGGTAAAACGTACCGGTTGAAAGCGGTCGTCTCCAGCCACCGCAGCCGGAGCTACCTGGCTGTCCGTCTGCCCGTGCCGTCGGGGGCGGAAATCCTCGATGCCGCCTTCGTTACCACACCGAAGTACGACGAATTTCAGGATCCGGACGTCGACTGGTCCCGGTATGTTCCCTTCGGGTCGAAAATATTCGACAACGAAGTACGCTACTTCTGGGACGAGTTCCCTCGGGGCCGGCAGGAGGTGAGTTTTCTCTTCCGGACAACCAGCGGCGGCGTCTTTCCCACGCCTCCGGCAACGGCGGAATGTATGTACGAACCGGAAATTTTCGGCCGGACCATGGGGAGGATCTTTATTATCAAACGGGATGAGGAGTAGGAAACAGCCGGTGAATAACCCGCTCGGAAATGAGCGGGTTATTAAGTGACAAGGCCCCTCGTCCGCGGAGGGTCCCCTGCCCCGTCCTGCTACGTCTTCTGGCTGACGGTATGAAAAGTATGCGGATAGTCCTTCCCGCTCAGGTGGCAGTGGACCAACCGCGTAAAAAACCCTCCACCGAACACAGCAGCGCGTCTGCAGCGGAATTACACCGCAATTCCGTATAGCAGGGCGGTTAGAAATCACCAACTGCCGGCAGTATACTATTCATCCGCCGGGAATGCAAGTCCGTAAAGTCCGCACTTGATCTTCCGCTGCCCCGGGTTTATATTAATATCAATGAAAAAGACGATAATTCTCCTGTTGGTCTTGATATGCGCCGTGCCGGTTTTTGGACTGGAAAATATTTCCATGTACGGCCGTTTGGTCGATTACGCCTGGGCCCACGGTTCGGACAAGCTGGCAGTGCTCTTTATCGGTCCGAACGACGGCAATATAATTTTTGTAATTAATGCCGAATCGGCACGGGTGGAAGGCAAATATTTTCTGCCGGAAACGGCGGATTTTAACTGTTTCGATTGGAATTCCGATGACAACGGGTTCATTCTTGCCGGACCGAGGCTCGGGGAGTTCCCGAAAAGCAGTTTTTTCAGCTTCAATACGTCGGACCATTCTTTTACCGAGGTCTTTAAAGAAGTGAAACGGGAACAGATGTATATAGACAATGTTGCCGTCGATGCCGGCAGCGGGCGGTGGGGAGCGGCCTATTCCGGAGAAGGCCATCCGGACGTGTATTTGTACGGCGGCGGGGAGCTGCTGCAGCGGACCGATGTATATCCCGGCATCATTACCCTTGTAGGCTGGGATGATGGGTACGCGTACTGTATGTCCGATGTGCTTCTCGATGCGGGGATGACACAGAGTGAACGGGAGGAATCGTACCGGAGAAGCGGGGAGGCCGAAGATGGTATTCCCTTTCGGGATTCAAAGTATTTTGTCGATGAACGGCTCAGGCTGTACCGGATCGATCCGGAAACGGGGACGGCTGAAGAATCCGAGAAATATTACAAGGAGCTGATCAGTACTTCCTCCAGTGGTACCTACCGGGTTGATTTTTCACAAATTACGCTTCCGGAGTCGGGGCTGACCCGGATGACCGTCAGTATTTTTTAAGCAGCACCTATGGAGCATACGGGTCATGGCCATCACCATGATGAAAGCAGGAATATTTCAATTGCCTTTTTCCTCAACCTCTTTTTTACCGTTATAGAAATAGCCGGCGGCCTTCTTACTAACAGCGTGGCAATTCTTTCCGATGCAATTCACGATTTAGGCGATTCCATCACCTTAGGCCTTTCCTGGAGGATGGAGAAGGTGGCTCAAAAAAAAGGGACGCCGAAACTCACCTTCGGATATAAACGGTATTCTCTGCTCGGTGCGCTTGTCAGTTCACTGGTACTCCTTTTCGGTTCGGTGTATATCCTGATACAAGCCGTCGGCCGGATCCGGGACCCCGAGCCTGTCCATACCACCGGAATGCTGATCATTGCTATTGTCGGGGTGCTGATCAACGGCGCCGCGGTGCTGCGTCTTCGGGGCGGGCATAAACTGAACCAGCGGGTGGTTATGCTTCATCTGCTCGAGGATGCCCTCGGATGGATCGCCGTCCTGGTGGTGAGCATCGTCCTGCAGTTTTACGACCTGCCTATTCTCGATCCCATCCTTTCCATCTGTATTACCGTTTTCGTTCTGTTTAAAATATACCCCAATATTAAACAGACCCTGAAGATATTCCTGCAGTATTCCCCTGATGATATCGATGTGCAGGCAATTAAAGCGGCCCTGAAGGGGCTGGAAGAGATCGTCGAAGTCCACGATGTACATCTTTGGTCGATAGACGGCAGCTACAACATCTTTTCCTGCCACCTCAAAATTGTTGAAGACCTGCCGCTGTCGCAAATAGAAGGGCTGAAACGTGCCGCGAAAGAGATGCTTCACGATTTCGGTATCGAACACGCGACGCTGGAGTTCGAATTAGCCGGCACGGAATGCAGGTACTGTGAGTTCGAAGAGGTGTAACAGGCATTTGACCTGCATGGTATCTCTTAGTACATTTTACGTATCAGTTTCGTATAGTAGCTGAAAGAGGAGGATTGAGAATGGCGAAGATTGATTCAACAATAATACAACAGCTTCAATCGATTATGACGTCGGGGGTGAGCGACAAGCTGCAAAAATGCAAAAACGCTTTTCGGGAAGTTATGCCCGAAAATTTGCCCGCGGACGCTATTTTCGACGAAGCGGCGGAAAAATTTACCGACGAAGAGCTGGCGGAAGTCTGCGGCGAAATTGCCCTGACGGTGCATGCCGGCTGTACGAGAGACGATTTTCATAATTGGAATTACGATCACCTCGAATTTATTATCGATCTCTCGAACCGGCACAATTTCGATATACCGAAAAATTTTCTAAACGGGCTGCCGGAACAGCTGATTATCCTAGTCGATTCGGACCATGTGAAAAAACCTAGATGTGATACATAGGACATATACCCCGGTAGTTGCTGCAGGGCTCATTATCTGCTTTTTTATCGCGGGAGAAGCCGCGATACGCCTCCTCCCGTTTCCCGAACTCGGGGAGTTTCAGGATAGACCGTACAGTACAATTGTAACCGACAGAAACGGTGTAATTCTCCGCATTCTGCCGTTAGAGGAGGGGTTGAGAAGGGAATATGTCCCCCTTGAACGGCTGCGACCGGAGATTGTCCGGATTTTTATAGAAAGCGAGGACAAGCGGTTTTTCTTCCATCGCGGAGTAGACGGTTTCGCGGTGCTGCGCGGTTTTTTTCAAAACAGGCGGGAGGGAAGGACTGTATCGGGTGCGTCCACTGTTTCGATGCAGCTGGCGGGTCTTATACGTCCGAGAAAGCAGACCTTCGGGGGAAAAGCACTTGAAGCCTGGGACGCTATTCGGTTAGAGGCAAAACTCTCGAAACGGGAAATCCTCGAGCTGTGGCTGAACTCGCTCCCCTTCGGCAGGCAGGCGGAGGGGATTGGAAGCGGCAGCAGGGCCTACTTCAATACACCTGCCGCGGACCTCTCAATTCCGGAATCGGCGGTCCTCGCGGTTATTCCGAGGCATCCGGAAAAGTACAGCCCCATCGACAATCCCGAAGGCGCGTATGAAGGCGCCCTCCGCAATGCCGGGAGACTCGGTGCGGACGTTTCCGCGGAGGAGCTGCAGGAAGCCGTCGCCTCCGCGGAGCCGGGGGAATTTACCTACCACGCGCCCCATTTCCTTCGACAAATAGGGAAAGAGCTCGGCGGCAAGCAGGGCGGCAGCGTAAGAACCACCCTGGACCTGGAACTTCAGCGGCATTTTCACCGTCTTCTGTCCACCTATCAGCAGCGGTACGCCCAAAGCCGCATTACCGCCGCCGCCGGAATACTTGTGGACAACCATACCGGGGAGGTCCTTGCCTACGTGGGCTCCCTCGACTATTTCTCCGGCAGAGCGGGGGAGCAGATAGACGGACTAACGGTGCCGCGTCAGCCCGGGTCCTGCCTGAAACCCTTTCTTTACGCGGCGGCGCTGGAAGACGGCTGGCTTCCGAATACGCTGCTTCCCGACGTACCCTTAGATTTCGGCGGGGGCGAAGTGTATGTGCCCGTTAATTTTTCAAACTCCTTCGCAGGTCCCGTCCGGCTTCGGGTGGCCTTAGGGTCGTCCCTGAACGTTCCGGCGGTGTATCTGCTGAATGAAATCGGGCTGGAACGCTTTGGGGAGCTGCTGCGGGCGGCGGGGTTTCACGTCGACGCGGGCGCGCTGGAGAAAGCGGGCCTCGGCGCCGCCTTGGGCAATTTGGAGGTCTCCCTCTTAGAGCTGACCCGGGGATTCGCCCTCTTTCCCCGGCGGGGTGTGCCCCTGGAACTTTCCTGGACACTCCCCGATGTTTTCGGGAAGCCCACCCCCGCGAAGCGGGCCGTTTCCGAATACACCGCCGATAGTATCTGCGACATTCTGTCGGACCCGGCGGCGAGGGCCCGGGGCTTCGGGTACAATTCCGCCTTTACCCTTCCGTTTCCCGCCATGTTCAAAACCGGTACGACCGATCAGTTTCAACACATTTGGGCCCTTGCCGCGACGCCGGATTATACCGTCGGCGTATGGATGGGGAACAACACCGGTGAAACGGTTATCGGCCGGACCGGTTCCTCCGTCCCCGCCCGGATAGCGGCGGAAATACTTACCCTTACGCGGCAGGGGAGGACGGAATTCCCCGTCCCCGCGGGGGCGGCGCCGGTGGAGATCTGTACCGTATCCGGGCAGCGGGGGACGGAGCTCTGTCCCTCCCTTGTTACCGAGTATCTGCCGGCGGCCGGGGGAGAAGGGGCTGTACCCGGTCCCTGTACTTTTCATATACTGCGAAACGGTACGGTAACAACGGAGTATCCGGAAAAATATCATGCATGGCTGCGGGAACTGGGCCGGGCGGGGGACTTGTCCTTCTCCGGCGGGGAAGGCCTTGAAATTATTCACCCCCGCGGCGGAGCGGTATTTTACTATGACCCGACAGTTCCCGCCGGAGATCAGGCACTGCGCATTGAGGCCGCTGCCGGCAGGCCCGCGGCCTGCACGCTTCATGTAAACGGCAAAACGGCCGGTACTGTTTCCAGCCCCCCCTATGTGTGGTTTTTACCGCTTCGGAGGGGATTGTGGGAATTGACCGTATCGAATACCGATTCCGAGGAGACGATACGCATCGAGGTGCGCTAACTGCAATGAAGTGGTATGAAATAATACAGAAATACTTCGGGCTTATCTTTTTCGGGGCGATGGCAGCGGGATTTCTTTTTCCGGATGTTTTTCGCCCTCTTTCCGACGTTACCTATATTGTCCTAGGAGTAATTATTACCATATCCTTTCTCACCATCGATTACCGGCAGTTCAGCCATACATTGAAGCGCTTTTATATTCCCTTCGGGGTGTTCATTGCCTATAAATTGGTCATTCCCGCCGCCCTCTATTATGTCCTCTCCTTGTGGGACGGAAATATTGCTCTTGCGGCACTCCTGCTGGCGGCCACACCCGTGGGAATGATTACGCCGGCGCTTTCACAGCTCATCGGTGCCGATAGGGAATTTGTACTTTCCATTGTGGTCATTACCTCATTTGCAGCTCCCTTTTATCTGCCCTTTCTTGTACAGCTGGTTGCCGGGGCCCGCATCAGTATCGATCCCGTGGCCATGATGTTTTCCCTTATCAAATTGATATTTATACCCTTCATTATTTCCCTCGTTGTGAGAAAATGGGGGAAAAGGTTTGTCGACAGGACCAGGCATTTTCACAGTGCCCTCTCGGTCCTCTTTCTCATTCTCGTGCTGCTAGGGGTGATGGCCGAAGGTGCTCCCCATATTCGGGAGAGCTGGATCGCTTCTCTTGGTTTCTTGGGACTGTCCCTCGTTTTTTGCGCCGTATTAGCGGTTTTGGGCTTCGGTCTGTTTTGGTTTTTGCCGAAAGAAAAACGGTTCGGACTTGCCGTTTCGGTCCCGTATATGAATTTGGCCATGGCCATCGTAATCGCAGCCGCCTATTTCCGGCCGGAAGTGCTGCTGCTCTGCATTATGTATGAAATTCCTGCAAATCTCCTGCCGGTCATTCTCCGCGGAATAAAAAGGACGCCGCCGGCGGAAAGCCCGGGCTGACGGAAGGGACTAAGTATGATACAGTCACTGCAGCGGTGTATAAAACGTGTTTCATATCGATAAAAACGACATTAAAAAGAAGCGGGTAATAAAACTCTTTATAGAAGCGGCGGCGGACATTATTCACGCGGAAGGAATTGAAGCCGTTACTATCCGGAAAGTCGCCGAAGGTACCGGCTATAACAGTGCTTCCATCTATTCCTATTTTGATAATCTTCGGCAGCTGGTATTCCTTGCGGCGGCATCGTCCTTAAATGAGTATGTGGCTGCTATGCCCGCGTTTATCCGGAAAGGAAAAAACGAGCTGGAAAAATTCCTGCTGATGTGGGAATGTTTCTGCCGGTATTCCTTTCAGAAGCCTCGGGATTACTACGCGGTGTTTTCGGACGACATTGGGGCCGAGCCGGAAGCCCTGGTCGCCCATTATTATGAACTGTTTCCCGAAGAACTGGCGGAGGCCCCGAAGGACCTGCGTCCAATGCTCAAGGAAACAGACCTGAAACGCAGAAACATAATTGCAATCAGCGGCTGTACGGAGGCGGGATTTTTTGCCGAAGAAGACGAAGAAGCCGTTGAGGAGGCAATCCGTCTTTTGTATCACGGGATGCTGACGCTGATGGTGAACCGGAGGGTCGCCTACACGCCGCAGGAAGCCCTTGCAAGGGTGATGCGCGGCATTACAAAAATTGTCGAAAGATACGCCAGGCGCCCATGACAGGCGCCCGGCTAAAAAATTGGAAGGATTTTTTTACATAAACTTTTTTACATTTTCTTTTTTTTACTTACATAGTCAGTTAGGTCTTTTTCAAGCGCCGGGTCGATGTCCGGTTTTTTCCACTCTTCGAGGCGCCTTTTGAGCAGGTCTTCGGCGCGGTCGACCGCGAGAGGTTTTCCGCTGCTTTCCCAGGAGGGGAAATCGGAAACCGTCATAATTTCCGGTTCGAAAAATTCGCTTCTGCACCGCTCAATAGTTTTGTCTTGAGTCATAAACTCGCCGCCGATTCCAACCTCCCGAAAGGCAGGGACGTCGATTTCGTCCCGAGAAATTACAGTTGGCGTAATCAGTTTCCGTACCATGCCGGCAAGCTCCTCATCCGCCAAGTATTTTTCATAACTCATTGCCAGATAGGAGCCGAGAATGCCTGCTGTGTGGAGAATGAAATTGATGCCGCTTCGTATTGCCGTGGAGAGGGCGATAGCGGACTGCGCCCCCGCCTGGATGTCCGGATAATTTGCATCCGTCAGTCCGCCGCCGCTTCGGGAGGGCAGATGGTAAAAGCGGGCCAGCTGTGCCGTAAAGGACACCAGCATGGAGAGTTCCGGCGCTCCGATGGAGAGGCCGCCGGTTTTCATGTCCATCGGCGCCGATGTGGAACCGTAGACGACCGGCGCTCCGGGGCGGACGAGCTGGGCGAGTGTAAGCCCCGCCAGCACTTCAGCGTTCTGCTGAGCCAATACTCCCGGCAGTGTAATCGGTCCGGAAGACCCCGCCATAATAAGACTGGCGATAACACAAGCCTGCCCGCCGCGGATTAGGGCAATCAGGCTCCCGGCCATTTCTTCCGAAAATCCCAGGGGGGAGAGGGAGTTGATAAGGGAAACGGTGGCCGGGGCCCGTTCCATCTCCTCCTTTCCCCAGACAATTTTAAGCATATCCGTGCACTCGGCCGCCCCCTGTTTTGAAACGGGGCTTCCCATACAGGGTTTGTCACAGAGAAGGATATTAGCCAGCAGCATATCGAGGTGAGATGTTGGTGCAGGAATGCCCGACGGTTCGACCATCATAAACCCGTTCATGTTGATGTATCGGGATGTCTGTGCCAGTTTGCAGAAGTTGTTGTAATCCTCCATATTCGCTTCCCGCCGTACCTTCTCCGGGGTAATAATGAACGGGGCCCCGTAGCCCGGCACAAGGGCAAAATCGTCTTTTCCAACCGGAACGTTTTTTTCAGGGTCCCGTGCCGTAACGGTAAAGGTTTCAGGTGCCGTATCGAGCGCCTTCCTGATGTCCGCCTCCGATAAATAGACGATATAGCCGTCGGTTTTAACACCGTGCTTTTTAAATATCTCGATAGCCTCCTCTTCCTTGAACCGTATTCCAACTGAACTCAATATTTCCATCGAGGAAGAATGAATAAGTTCGAGGTCCGCTTCCGTCAATTCCTGCATTCGGTCATACATTGATTGTACCCTCCTTGCTTCGTAGGATGAAATTTTACCACGGCTTTTCTCTCCCGTCAATCAAGATTATTAACTAATCGCGATTATTTTTCTTGTTCTTTTGCCGATAACCGGTTATACTGGAAACTGGAAGGAGGGTTTGCATGAAAGTTAAAAAAATGATGACCCCTGCACCGATAACCGCGGAACCAACCACAAGTTATAATGAAGCCGTTAAATTGATGCAGGAAAATGAGGTCCGTCATCTGCCGATTATCGGCAGGAGGGACAAGCTTGTCGGAATTGTCTCTCTCAAAGACCTTTTGAGTGCAAAACCGTCGGGTGTTTCCACACTGAGCGTGTATGAGATTGCCTCGCTTCTCGAGTCCGTGAAGCTGGAAAAAGTAATGACGTCCCCGGTGTATGCTGTCACTGAAGACTGCAGTGTGACTAACGCCGCCCGGTTTATGATTGAAAAAAAAATCGGCTGTCTCCCCGTGGTAGCGGACGATAAGCTGACGGGGATTATTACAGATACCGATATTTTTCGCAGCTTTGTAGAAATCTCCGGTGGTGGTCAGCCCGGGACCCGGATTGAAATCAAGATGCCCGATAAAAAAGGCGAGCTTGCAAAAATCATCCTGGCCTTCGCGAATTCCGGAAGCTATATCGTTTCCGTTACTCTCTCGTATGAAAAAGGCGAACCGGTTTGTATTGCCGATATCAAAGAGCGGGACGGGGACGAGAAGCAACTGCGGGAGGAACTGGAAAAACTCGGCGAAATGGAAGTTATAACGTTCAGGCAGCACAAGGAAGACAAACTGCTGTCGTATTAGACGGGCGGGCTGAATTTGTCCGGAGCTTTTCCGGAACGACCTTTGCTGTTCAGTATGACAAACAGTGATATTCCTCCCACGATGAGGACGGTGCCGATCCATTGGTAGAGAGAAAAGATTTCTCCAAACAGCAGGCGGGCGTATAAAAAAGCAACTGGTATTTCCGCCATGGAAAGTATCCCTGCAATGCTGACCTGCAGTTTCCGAAGTGTCGCGGTGTAAAGGGCAAAGGGGAGGAGTGTGGAAATAATAACGAGTCCGCCAAGCCACAAACATGAGACCGCGGGAAAGCTCTTCGGAGGGGGGACAAAAAACTGAATTGGAAGCAGCACCAAGGCGCCGAAACCGAAGCCGTAGGTAAGGATTGTAAATGGATGATACGTCCCGGTAATTTTTTTCCCGAAGAGATTAAACAGAGCATAAGCTAGTGGAATAGAGAACCCGACAATGACACCGGTTATGTTTACCGGTCCGGAACCTCCTCGCAGCAGCCCCGACAGAAAAACAGATCCGCCGAGGGTCAGTGCGACGGCGATTATTTTTCGGGAATTAAATTGCTCTCTGAAAAAAAGCCGTGCGGCAACAGCCAGAATAATCGGCATAATCGCCTGCTGCACCGTGGAAACCGCAACGCCGTTTATTCCCACGCCGAAATTCCACAGCAGATGAAATACCCCGAGACCGAGGCCGCCCAGTGCGGCAAGCCAGGGAATGTCATTCCGGTCAATGCGGAGCAGATCGCGCCTGAATATGAGGAGGATGCACAATAAACAGAAAAAAGTCGCGAGATCGCGGTAGAAGGCCAGGGAGTATTCCGATATTTCCGCCGAGGATAATGTCAGCTTGATAAAAACTCCGGATGTTGCCCACATGACGGTGGTGGCGACAACCGCGGAGTAATTTTTGGTTTCAGAGGTCCTTGTAGGAAACTTTGTTCCCCGTCGATTGCAGAAATTTTTTAAAATCATCTATGTTTATCGTTATAGTTGCCGTGTTGACGTTCGGGTGAAACCCGATCCGCCCGCTTTTCACAAGCTTGTTATCGACAATTACCTCGACGGCGTTCTTTTCGTCATTTATCAGTCCGAAAACAGATACGGCTCCTTTCGTAAGGTCGAGATGCTCTTGAAGTCTTCTGTCGGAGGCGAAACTCAAGGTTCCGGCTCCGATCTTGGTTTGGAGAGACTTTATGTCGAGATTTTTCGCGCTGTCCATGATAACGAGGAAGTGACGGTTCCCTTTTTTGTTCCGGAAAAAAAGGTTTTTTGTATGGGTGCCTTCAAGGGCCCCCCAGTGCTCATTTGCCTCCTCCACTGTAAAAACCGGAGGATGGGTGATTTTTTCGTACTCTATTCCAAGGTCATCAAGTACTTCATATACCTTTTCTTCCGACGCCATAGCCGCCTCCTCGATACTGTCGCTGCAAGCAAGTATAGCAGAAGCATCCGAAGGAGACAAGGGTGATTTGCGGAAATCGCATGGAAAGCTCTAAAAACAACGCAATATATTGTGTATATGTACAAATAATATGGCAAATATAAAGAATATACTCAATAAATTGGAAATTTATTGTCAGAATAGACAGTGCCGTGGTACAATTTCCTCATACAAAAAAATCTGCAAGGAGGGAGCAGCTATGGGGAAAGCAAATAAATTTTATGTCGTCGGCGAAAATATACACTGTACCCGTGTGTATAAGGTCGGTGGGAAGTACGTCCGGGAAACAGGGGACGGCGGGGCCGTTATCAACTTTCGGGACAATGGCAAGGAGAAGCAGCTGCCGGTACCGGAAAAGTTCACGAAAAGTACAAGCTGGCTGAGCGGTACGGTGAAACACACCGGTGTTGCAATCTGGCAGGGATTGTACGGCGGCGATGCCGCGCGGGAGCTTGCTCGGGAATATCTCCATTACATGGTCAAGCGGCAGGAAGCTAATGACGCGAGTTTTTTGGATGTCAACGTGGATGAATTCAGCACCGACCCGGAGGAGTGTAAAGAGGCGATGGCCTGGGCCGTCGGGGTGGTCCAGGAGGTTGCCGCCGTCCCGGTAAGCATCGATTCTTCCAATCCGGGGACCCTGGAGCTGGGTCTTTCTGCGGTGAAAAAATCTCTGGGAAAACCGATGGTCAATTCAGTTTCTCTCGAGAGGACCGAAGCCTTCCGGGTAGCCAAGGACGCCGGCGCGGTGGTCATTGCCAACGCCGCGGGTAAGGAGAAACTGCCCGACACAAAGGAAGAGCGCCTGGACAACCTGAAACGAATATTGGATCTTTTAGGGAAGACCGGCTTTCAAGATGAAGAGATTTTTGTCGACCCGCTGGTGTTTCCCGTTTCCGTTAATTCGAGCAACGGTACCGATGTGCTCGATGCAATTGAACAGGTGAGAAAAACATACGGTCCCGATATTCATTTCGCGCCGGGCTTGAGTAATATTTCCTACGGTATGCCGAAGCGGAAACTTTTAAACCAGGTGTTCACCTATCTCTGCCGGGAACGGGGTTTAGACGGCGGAATTGTCGATTCGCTGCAGATAAACGGCGGAATTCTCGATTCCCTCGATCCGGAGGATGATGCCTTTCAAACTGCCCGGGCGTTTCTTCTCGGTGAAGACATGTTCGGCAAGGAGTACATCAGTGCAGTGCGAGGCGGAAAGATATAGAAGTTACATCATGAAAATATGTTTAAAAGCACAAGAATATTCATTTTTTTTGTTTTATTTCGTAAATTTAAAGAAAATTATTGACGTATACAACAAGTCGCCTTAGAATGATACATGGAGGTATCTATGAAAAGAAAAATTTTCTTTGTACTGGTAACTGTTGTGGTACTGTTGCTTGCGCCAATGCTGGTTTTTGCCGGCGGCAAACAGGAAGAAGCGGCAAAAGGAGAAGCTGAAACCACAAAGGAAGGGAAGACCTTTACCCTCGGCGTCCTCGGACCGTTCAGCGGACCGAGTGCGAGGACCGGCGAAGAGTTCAAAGGTTCGGTAACCATGGCGATGGACGCTGTAGATTGGACAATCGGCGGCTATAAAATCGACGTCGTCTGGATCGATTCCCAGTCCGATCCGGCCAAAGCGACGAACGCCTACGAACAGGCCGTTGTACAGGACGGGATCCAGGCGGGAATCATCAACTGGCACAGCTCCGTGTCCGTAGCCTGTATGGAAATTACCGCGAAATACAAAGTTCCCCATTTTTTCGGTTTCGGCGCGACGGAAGTGGTGAATGAAAAATTCGATTCCGATGTGGATAAATA
>CAZSGZ010000034.1:0-20452 GCA_964606455.1 uncultured Spirochaetales bacterium | reverse complement strand
AGGGTAACCGGTATACTGAAGATAAGGCGGATGTCGGCGAAACATTCCCAGCCGCCGTTGACCTCGATATCGGCATCCCCCGGCGTTTCTGCCGTCAGCAGCGTATCGCCGGAAGCTGTTCCCGCGGAAACAAGCTCCGGCACCGGATGGCCGCATCCGGAGGTAAAGGAACCTCTGAAATCCTCCGCCATGCAGTTTCCTGCTTTGTCCGCGGCGCCGCTGCCGATAACGAAAGTGTACCGTGTCTTTGCTTCGAACCTTCGGACCGGGGCAAACCGGACCCGGCTGTCCTCCTCCGCCCAGATAAAACTGCCTTCGAGGGACGGTTCGATGCTGAAACTGCCGTAAACACTGTTCCGGTCCATCCCTTCGGAAAAGGTGACCGTAATTGCTCCCGGGTCCCCCGCCGTTTCCGATCCGTCGGCAGGTTCAGCGGCAATAATTTCCGGCCGGCGGGTATCGCCGCCGCGGGAGAAACAGTGACTGAAATCTTCCGCCGGGTTATTACCGTAGAGGTCCTCCGCGGTATCGGCAACAGCCATTGTATATTCTCCCGGCCGGGGAAACGGCCGCGGCACTTCAAAGATGAGGGTTTCCCCTTCCCAGCGGCAGCGCCCGGAAACCGGGCTGCCGAGATAGGTAAGAGAAAAGGCCTGCTCCGCCGATAGCCGGTCCATGGGGGCCGAGAAAGTGACCCGGACATCCTCCCGTTCGCTGCCGGCAAGTACCGTTTCCCGCGGCTCCCAGGCGGTAACGGCAACCGGGGACATATGGAAAAACCTGCATCCGCCGCAAAGAGCGGCTAAAGCCGCGGTCAGGATAAGAGGGAGAATTAAAATACAGGCGGATGCAGGATAATGATATCTATTCATGTTCAATTTTATGGCCTCCTTTCCGCTTCGAGGAGTACAGCGGTATCGCGGAGAAGGTAGGACCCCGCTTCGTTCGACGAAATTTCCGCTCCTCCCGGGATTGTCAGCCTGTAGTATTTTTTTTCAAGGTCCCCCGGCGCTGGGCTCTTCACAAAGCCGCTGTACAGCAGTCTGAGGGTGTGTCCTCCCTGTGTCCAAACCGCCTGCTCCGGCACCGGATTAGCGACGGTGTCTGGAAAAAATCCGCGGACAGAGACGGCACCGCTCATCACCGGCTGAAACTGCTCGCCGTAGGGCCTGCTGAAATCTATTTCAATAAGCTGTGTGTATTCGGGGCCCGGCCCGGCAAAGGTAATAACCGCGGGTCCGGCGGTGTGTGTGTCTCCCGTCGGTATGGTGACCGTTTCACGGCCGGTGCAGCGGATTTCAGTTATCTCCTGCACCGGGATATCGGCGGTAAAGAAGCGGATTATCTCTTCCTTCAAATAATTCCCGGCCGGGTCCGCGAGCTCCCGGGTCAGGGTCATTACGCAGGTTTCTTCCATTGCAAAGGGCCGGGAGGGGGTAAACACATACGCACCCGGTCCGGTGTCCGTCCACAACCCGCGGATGTCCGGCTCCAGAGTAAACGCGCGCTCGAGGGTTTCCATATCCACCGGTTCGGAAAACAGCAGCCGCAGGCTGTCCTCTTTTCCAAAGCCGGGCTGCGGCATATAAACGTTTCCGATAAGCCGGACCGGACCCCAGCCGGTGAGGACCGGAGGAAGAGTATCGGCCTGTACCCGGAAGGAACCGCTGCAGCCGCATTGCAGCGGGACGCCGCTGATGCCGCTGCATCCTTCGGACAGTTCCCAGCTGTAATGTGTACGGGGAGACCATGCTGTTTCCGGAAATACCCGAAGGATCGTCCCGGAGCCGTCCGCTTCGACAAAATATTCTCCGGCGGGGGTAAGAAAAAATGAAGTATTAAAGCTTTCCCGGTCCATTTGCTCATTGAAGCGAAAGGAAAGGGGGCTTTCTCTGTTCCAGTCTTCTCCGTCCGCCGGGATGGTTTCCAAAAGCTTCGGGGGCGCCTCGTCTGAATGATAAAAAAAGGAAACTTCTTTTTGCACCTGAAAGGAGCGGCCGTCCGCCGCGGAAAATCTGCCGGCGCAGGCTAGTACATAGGGCACCCCCGGTTCCGGCTCGGGGACCGGGGTGATGTAGACACGGGGCCCTTCCCACAGGAAGTCGCATTCCAATTCTTCGGGGCCTCCTGTAATCTTCAGCAAGGTTTCCGTTTTCCTCCGGTCGGGGACAATTGAGAATTCCGCCTGCAGCGGTACACCCCTGCCGACAATTTCCCCGCTTTCCGCCGGAACTGTTGAAACGGTAAGGGTTTCCAGGGAAATGAGGTCGCATCCTATGACAAAAAACGGTAAAAGAATACCGCAGCCGGCTTTACTCGACAATTTCAACATATTCTCCTTCCTGTAAAAGCGGCGGCGGGGCTGCAATTATCAGCATTCCCTGCCGCAGCCCGCTTGTAACTTCTATCCGTTCTCCCGTTTCCGCGCCGAGGGAAACGTCCCGGGGAAAAGCTTTGCCGCCGCTTACCGTGTAGACCGTCCCGGACCCTTCCGACGGATTGATTACCGACGATACGGGTACAAATAGTGACTGACGTGTTTCTCCGCAGTGAACAGAGGCGCGGATAAACATTCCCGGTTTCAGCAGGCCTTCGGTATTCACCACGGAAGCTTTCACCATCACATTGCCCGAGGAAGGATCTACCGTCGGGGAGAGGGAATCGATCCTTCCCGTAAGCTCCTTATTCCCTAAGGCGGAGACCCTAACGGTTACTTGCTGTCCTCGCTTGCAGAGGAATGAATCCTCTTCCCGCACCGGAAAGGCGGCAAACAGCATCCGACCGGTAAACAGTGTGAACAGGGTTTCCTTACCGGTGGTACGGGCTCCCGGATCGAAATACCGGGCGCCGATGACGGCATCCGCCGGAGCTGTTACCTCTAGTTCTTCCATGAGCAGACGGGTGGACTGCAGGGTCTTCTCCGCCGCGTTAAGGCGGGCCTCGGCGGCCGCTGCTTCAGCGGCGAGGGTGCGGGTATTCAGTTCCGTTATCTTCACGAGCCGCTCTTCGGCGTCGACGGGGACGCCGTTTCCGAAACGTTCAAGGTCCCGGTCGCGGTACCCTATCTCTACGATTTGCCGGTCGTACTTCATTTTTTGAAGTTCCGCCGCTCCTGTTTCCCGGGCAAGGCGTGTGTTTTCAAGTTCTTCCAAGGAAATACCGTCGATACCGTAAAGTTCCTCCTGCTGTCTGCATTTTTCCTCTATGGAATGAAGCTTTTGTTGTTGTATGTCGATACTGACGGCCGCTTTTTCAATCTGCAGCAGCCGTGCTTCAACCTGCATCTTTCCCTCCAGCAAGGCCGCTCGGGTAAGCGCCACGGCGGCCTTCGCCTCCGATACCGCCGTTTCGGCCTGCCGAAGCTGAATTGCAAGCTGCAGGTTCTGCAGTTCTGCTAAAAGGTCACCCTTGCGGACCGTGTCTCCTTCCCCGGCGTATATTCTTTGGATAGTCCCTCCGGCCTGCGGGGTAATGTCAATTTTTGCCGAATATATGAGGGAACCGAAGCCTTCAATACGGGGTGTGTATTCCTCGTACTCAACGGCAATGGCTGTAACCTGCAGCGGCTGACTGTACGTAGTCGGCGCGCCGCCTGCTGTTTCGAAACGCCCGTTTTCCGCTTTCGACGGCATTTTTTCAGCGCAGGAGGTACAGACAAACAAGACCGCGGCGGAAGCAATAAATAGGAAAACGAAAAACCGGCTTGTCACTGTGCTCCTCCGAAACCGGCGCTATTACCGGCAAACTCTGCCAAATTGCCCGGAGCCAGCCCGAGAAGTGCTTCGAGCTTCCGTTCCATTGTAAGTAAGGCTAGAATTTGTTCGAGTATTTCGATAGTGCTTCCTTCATATTCAATTTCCGCCTCGATGTATGCCGATGACCGTATCGAGCCGTCTTTGAGCCGCTGCTTCAGGATGTCCAGTTTCTTTTGAATCAACCGGCGGGATTCGGAAGCCAGCCGGACCCTTTCCTGCTGACGCCGGTACCCCTCGAGGGTTTGCCTGACGCTAAATGAAAGGTCCGCCTCTAATTGCTCCAATTCCTTTCTGCCTGCCGCACGTGCAATCTCCCCTTCGATACGGCCGGCCGCGGTGTCGATGCTCTGCAGGGGGCTGCTCCGGAGATGGAGCCCTCTGCTGGCTCTGTCCGGGCCGGTTTCCCCGATACTGCCTGTCATACCGCCGGGCATGGCTGGGTGTGAAAAATCAATATGGAACTGTATGCTGAACCCCGGAATGTGAAGCGGCAGGTGTTCCCCTTCGACGAAAAATGCCGCCTCCAGGGAAAGGGCGGGGAGATAGGTTTTCCGGGCAAGTACTGCCGCCTGCTCATCCTTGTGCGCGCTGCTCTGTTTGAACAGCAGTTCCGGATTGTTCCGCAGAGCTGTTTCAATGAAGAAATCCGGGGACCCGCGGAGCTGTATCCCCCGGTAACCGCTGTCGATGGTATCGTCGAAGCTCAGGCCGGAATCTGCCGGGACCCCCAGGAGCTGCTTTGCCGTATAATACAGTTTGTAAATGGAGTCCGCTGTTTCAGCTGCCCGTACTTTCGCGTTCTGCACCTGAATTTCAAGTTCCACTACTTCCAGTTCCGGTACAATACCGAGGCGATGCCGTAGGCGGTGCAGAGACAGGTTCCGCAGGTTCAGGGCTATCATCTTTTTTTCGATTTCAGCTTTCTGTTCTAAAATGCTAATTTCGGAGCAGAGTTTCCAGATTGTATCTGCCAGTGCAGCGCGCCGCAGCCGGAGTTGTACTTCCTCGAGGCCGATTTCCATTTGTTCGACCTTTCTGTTGAACCGGGAGGCGCCCCCGTTGTAGAGCGGCTGTTCTACTGCAGCGGAAATCCGCTTCGAGCGAGAGTCGGCGCCGTGGAGTGTTACGGCGTCGTCGAAAGATATCCCCAGTTCAAGGCGGGGAAGGTAGTCCCGTATGCCGAGGGAGTATCTTCGCTTCCGCGCCGCGAGGCGGAGTTCGGCCGTCTCCAGCTCAAAGGAGCGGGCCGTCCCCCGTCGTACCGCTTCGTCCCGGTCGAAGACGTATTCCTCTCCGTACAGCGGGGCGGCATGCAAAAGGATGCAAAAGGCGGCCGCCGCGGCGGCGCGGTTATTCTTCCGGGGCAGAGAGTACATCTGCGAGCTCCTTTATGATAGTGTCCAAAACGGAATACAGATGGTACGAGTTTTTAAGCGGCTGCCGTGATTCTTCCACAAAGGTAAGTGAAAGTATATTTTTCCCGCTTCGCGGGTGAAGCAGAAAAGCAGCGGCCGTAACCGCGTACCATGTTTCCACCGACTTTAGAAATTTTTCTTCCCATATATGTATCTCGACGATATATGTTTCCGCCTCCGAATGTCCGGCGCTTTCCCCGGTAAAACCGTATTTCTCCGCTAACGTGCTGATAATGCTTTTATACGGACCGGCCTTACGCTGAAGGCCGTCGGAATAGATTATTTCCGGTTCCGCCGCGGACACACGCATCATGGCAGGGGGCGCCGCCGCGCCGGGCAGATGGACTGCGGTATCAATTTTTTTCCGGGGGATGCCGGTGCAGGTACAAAGTAAAACGATGAAAAGCGCCGGGGAAAACGAACGAAGAATTTTTCTACTGTTCATTATTGTCTCCTCTGATTTTTATAAGAAGCTCGCGGACCGGGTGGTACAGGATGCTGTCCGCGGGCAAAAGCCGCAGGGCCGCCGTTACCGCATCTTCGGCATCTCCGTTTTTGCCGTGGATGTAATAAATTCTTCCTAAATCCAGAAAAACCCCGGCAAATTCCTCCCGAAAGAGCACTGCCTGCCGTAAATATCTGAGAGAATCGGCGGTTTTGTCCCTGTCTTGTGACACACGGGCCTTCAAGTAAAGCAGCCGGGGATCGGCGGAGTCGTAGGAAAGGAGAGAGTTGATCCTTTTTTCCGCGCCGTCAAGATCATCTCTGCCGAGGAGAAGCCGGATATAGAGCATTTCCGCTTCCCGGTAGCACGGGTAATCCTCGATAAGCTTAAGCAGGACCGTTTCCGCTTCGGCTTGTTTTTCCCGATACATCAGGGTTTTCGCGTAGAGCAGACGGCCTTGATAAAAGGAGGGACTTCTTCGGGTGAAGTGCCGCAGTTTCCGTTCCGCCTTGAGCAGGTCCCCCGAGGTGTAGAGTTCTTTCGCGGCCAGATAATTCCGTACCTTTTCTCCGCTTACCGCGGCTTGTCTGGTGCAGGAAAACAGGACTGTCCACAGGGCGGGTAAAAAGATAAAATACAGGCAGATGTATCGTTTCATAACGGCCTCTATATGTATAAAGGGGAAAACTAAATTGCTGATTTCAAAATTTCAGATTTTTTTTAAAAAAAATGAAAAAATTTCTTTTTTCGGGGTGTTTTCTCCATTGTATGCGGAAGGAAACGGATGAATCTGAATGTACTAGATACCCATGCGCCGACAGGATCGACCCTCGGCAGGAAAGGGGGAATATTTGTTCTGCGCCTGTTCGGCGGCCCCGGGGAACGGGGAGAGGCCCACGGCAGGCTGATGAAAAAGTATATTATCGACTCCGGGGTGAATGTATATTATGGAAAATTCTTGAACAATTTATATGAAAGTTCCGATCTCGCCCAAAAACTTCCCGGCGGACTGAGGCAAACTGTAGGGGACATTCTGGAGAAGTGGTATTACGCTCCCTTTGAAAAAATGCTGCTGCCGGAAACGCGGGAGGAGCTGGAAGGGATTGCCGAAGGGGCGGGGATCGCTGTAAAGGAAATATTCCGCGGGTACGCGGCCCCCGATTTAATGGAACACCTGGCGGCGGGGTTTCTGCGCGGCGGAAAACAATCCCTAGGCAACTACTACCTCGGGGGCTGCAGCGGGGTATATGTCCGGGACAGTGCCGTTAAGAACGGGGGGAAGGCAATGTTCGCCCGGAATATGGATTTCCCCGGCACCTTTGTCTGGAAGTATCCCGTTGTTGTCTGTTCCTATCCGGAGGAGGAAATCGATGTAAGAAAAATCGATGAATCGGGGAACATGGCGGCCGTTAGAATGCGGAAGCGGCCGTACGCGTATATTTCCGTTTCAGGCTTTCCGGGGAACGGTTTAACCGGCTACAGCAGTTCCGGTCTCGCTATGGCCACCTTTGTGCTGTTTTCTAAAAATATCGCAAAGCGGGGTATGCTGATGCTGGATTTCAACCACTACCTCTTTACCCGGCACGAAACACTTTCGGCAATTGAGCGGACAATAGCGGAAGAAGATATAACCTGCGGCACGCCCCATGCCGTGCTGTTCGCGGACAGGGAACAGGCCCTTACCGTCGAGTCGGATTCCAGGCAGAACATTGTCCGGAACATGGGCCGAGATATGGACGTACTCGTCCAGACTAACCATTTTACCAATCCCAGAATGAAAAAACGGCAGATTGAATTTCCCCTGGAGCAGGAACACACGGTGGCGCGCTTCAGGACCCTTACGGACGCGGTTGAGGAGAATTACGGAACACTTACCGTGCAGCGGATGATCGATATTATTTCTTCGAACCAGTACACCGTTAGTGAAGATGTCCGGCTGCTTGGAGATTTTCCGGCCCAGCCGACAACGCTGAAAAGTGTCGTCTTCGAGCCGGGGACGGGGAAATTCTGGGTTGCTTCCGGCATGCCCCCGGCTGTCTGCTATAATACGTATATCGGTTTTACCTTCACCGGGGAAGGGGATGGCCGTGAATTGAGTAAAAAATTACCCTCCCTGCGCAGGTCGGGCCGGCCGGTGTTCAAAGAGATGGATTTTCGGCCGGTAACCGCTGCAATGAAACGGTCCCTTTCCATTATCATGCTGTCGCAGGAATATCTGAAACAGGGGAACCTGTCCGAGGCCGAATCCGCTGCTGAACGGGCATTACGGCTGTACCGGGAGCCGGGATATCTCTACATACTGGGTATTATTTATATGAAAAGCGGCAGGACCGCCGAGGCCCTGGACCTGCTTCGGGAGGTGCGGGAGAAGTATCCCTACGGACCGGTAAAATATTCCGCCCTCGTTTTATGGGAGGGCCGGTGTCTCGACTTGCTGGAAAAGCGGGAAGAAGCGGTACGGGTTTACCGGGAGGGACGGAAAACGCCGGGCTTGGTCCCCCACATGGAGGAGGCCTTTCACGCCGCTTTGAAACGTCCCTTCACGGCGGACCGGCTGCCGGCGTCGTTCGACTATTTTCTTCTCGGCCCCCTCAATTTTGTATAAACCCCGAGTTCAGTCCGGCTTTATTACCATACCCCGGCGGCTTTGAGGGTCGTTTCCGTTTGTTCTTCCCAGCCTCGGTTGGCGTGGGGATTTGCCGGGCTGGGGTGGAGGACACGCAGTACACGGATCTCCCGTTCCCTGCTGCCGGGAAGTCCGCGGCAGATTTCCGCCAGCCGGGTTTCGGCGAATTTCCCAAAGCCGACCAAGAAAACAGGCCGCAGAATCTCGATTATGTCCCGGATATGGCTGTCGCAGATTACAAACAGCTTTTCCCGGTCCTCTTTTGCCAATTTGTCCGGGGTGAGATTTTTCCCGTCTTTATCGTAAAAAATGAGGGGGCAGTAGTTCGCGACAAAATGGTCCCTGAAAAACTGTTCCGGCGTACCGAATCGTTTCCGCATCAGGCCCCAGACCCTTCTGCCGCTTACTTCGCTTCGGGTGCAGGCGAAGCCCGGTACCGGCCGTTGCGGTATCTCTTCCTTCGGTTTCCCTACCGGCGCCTCTATTCCGAGCCAGTTTTTTACCGCCTCAATTTCGCCGAAAGGGACTCCCGTCTGTGCCATCCCCCACGGACCGGGGTTCATGCCGAGGAATACCGCCTGTTTCGGGGCCTTGCCGTAGCGGCGCAGATAGTCTTCATACGGGGCCCATGCGTATTCGAGGGGATTGTAGACCGTCCGGACCTTTCCCGCGAAATGGAGCTCTCCGCATCTGTTTCGAAGCTGCAGTGCCGATTTTATTATCCGTTCCGCGCCCATGTTCGTCTTCCTGTTTCGTTTTATACAATCCGCCGGTCGATTACCCGCTGTATTTTGCCTCCGGACGACCTGTCCAGTGTTTTCGGTTCCACAAGAGTAATTGTCGGATCGATGTCGAGGGCGCTTTGTAGATGGGCCTTGATGATATTTCGGAACTGTTCGAGTTTTTTAATTTCATCGACTAAGGACAGCATATCGGTAACTTCCACCCTGATTTCCACCGCATCGACTCCGGCATTTCTGTCGAGAATAATTTCGTAATGCGGCTCCACTCCCTCGATTTCGAGGAGGGTTTCTTCAATCTGGGAGGGAAAAACATTCGTTCCTTCTATAATTATCATATCGTCGGTACGGCCGGAAACCCGTTCCATCCGCGCGAGGGTCCTGCCGCAGGGGCATGCCCCGGAATGAAGTGAAGAGATGTCTCCGGTACGGTAGCGGATAAGGGGAAAACCCTGTTTGGTTATTGTCGTGAATACCAGTTCCCCCTGTTCTCCTTCGGGGAGGGGCCTGCCCGTTTCCGGGTCGATAATTTCCGCGATAAAATGGTCCTCGTTTATATGCAGACCTTTTTTTTCGGTGCATTCAAACGCCACTCCCGGGCCCATCACTTCGGTTATGCCGTAGTTGTCGTAGGCATCGATGCGGAGGGCGTTTTCGATTTCGTTCCGCATGTTCAGGCTCCAGGGCTCGGCGCCGAAGAGCCCGATACGCAGGTTGAGTTCTTCAGGATGGATACCCTGTTCCCGCAGGACGGAAGCGATGTGGAGGGCGAACCCGGGGGTACTCAGCAGGGCGGATGTCTTGAAATCTTTTATAATGGCAACCTGCTTCATGATATCTGAATTGGAAGCCGGAATAACGGAGGCGCCGAGTTTTTCCGCCCCGTAATGAAAACCGAACCCTCCGGTGAAGAGGTGATAGGCAAAAGCGATTTGAATAAAATCATGATCGGTAATACCAACCGCCGTCAGTACCCGGGCGATGAGGGAGCTCCAGGTGCCGATGTCCGTTTTCGTGTATCCTACGACAATCGGTTTTCCGGTTGTACCGGAGGTTGAATGGATGCGGACGATGTCCCGCAGAGGGACCGCGAACATGTCGTAGGGATAACTTTTTCGCAGATCGTCTTTCGTGGTAAACGGCAGCTCTTGCAGATCTTCTCTCGATTTTATTTTTCCAATATCGATCGATCGGCTGTCGTAAAGATTTTTGTAAAAGGCAACGTTTCTGTATACCCTGTTCAAGGTAAGCTGCAGCCGTTCGATCTGCAGCTGCAGGATCTCCTCCCGGTTCATTGCCTCGTATTCCCTGTTATACATCATTGTCCGCCCCTTATGCATGTTCATTCCAACTCATCTATCCGTTTGTAGTCCTTGCCGAGATAGGCCCGTTTTACATCGTTGTTTTCCAGCAGCTCCTCCGCCGTTCCCTCCAGAAAAAGAGAGCCGGTTTCCATTACGTAGCCCCGGTCCGCTATCCTCAACGCCGCCTTAGCGTTCTGTTCCACTAAAAGGATCGTTTTTCCCGCCCGTTTCAATTTATCAATTATACTGAATATATCTCTGACGATAAGCGGTGCAAGGCCCATGGAAGGCTCGTCCATCATAATCAGTTTCGGCCGGGACATGAGAGAGCGGCCGATTGCAAGCATCTGCTGCTCTCCCCCGGAAAGGGTCCCTGCAAGCTGATGCTCCCGCTCCCTAAGCCTGGGGAAGAGGCACAGGATGTTTTCCATTTCCTCGTCCGCTTCTTTTTTCGCGCCTTTCCTGTGGAGCATGTAGCTTCCAAGGACCAGGTTTTCCCGGACCGTCATTGCTGAAAAAAGCTGTCTTCCTTCGGGGACCAGGGAGCAGCCCATCCGGACAAGCTTTTCCGGACGTTCCTTTGTAACTTCGGTGTTGTCGAAACGGATTTCCCCCCGCGTCGGGTCGATAAGGCGGGCCAATGTGTTTAAAAGAGTCGTTTTCCCCGCGCCGTTCGCGCCGATGATGGTCACAATTTCACCGGGACTGACATGGAGCGTTATTCCTTTAACGACCCTGAGTTTTCCATATCCGCCTTCGAGATTGAGACACCTAAGCATCGTTTCCGCCTAAATAAATTCTGATAACCTCTTCATTCCGCTGGACCTCAGCCGGCGTTCCCGTTGCAATCAGTTTGCCGAAGTTGAGGACCGAAATTTTGTCCGAAATATCCATTACCAGGGACATATCGTGCTCCACTAAAACGATTGTAATTCCCCGGGCTTTGATTTTACAGATTAATTCCGCCAGCTCCTTTGTTTCGTGCATGTTGAGGCCCGATGCCGGTTCATCTAAAAGAAGGATGTCCGGCTCGGCGGCCAATGCCCGAGCGAATTCAACCGCACGCTGCTTGCCGAAGGGGAGGTTTGCAACTTCGGCATGGGCCAGTTCTTCGATTTCCAACAGCTGCAGGTACGAAACCGCGGTTTCCCGAATTTCCTTCTCCTCCCGCCAGGTTTTCGGCAGGTTCAGCAGGGCCGCGAAAAAACCCGCCCCGCTTTTTGTGTGCCGCCCGATCATCACATTTTCCAACGCCGTCATGTGTCCAGCCAGTTTTAAATTCTGGAATGTTCTGAACACTCCCCTGTATGCTATTTGATGTGGTTTGAGACCGGAGATAAGGTCTCCCCGGAAACGGATGCTGCCGGAAGTGAGCGGCAGGGCACCGGTAATACAGTTAAAGAGGGTCGTTTTTCCCGCGCCGTTCGGCCCGATTATGGCTGTAATATAGCCCTCTTCGACCCGGAGTGATACATTATGTACCGCCTGCAGTCCGCCGAAGTAGCGGCAGACGCTGTCCAGCTCAAGAATGGGCATGACGCTTCCTCTTCAGTTTGTTCCGGATTAAACGGTGGATGCTCTGAATGGCCGGCAGTTTCAAGATGCCGTCGGGTGCGAAAATCATAATGAGGATGAGAATAGCGCCGAAAACGGCATCGTCGTAAGACCCGAAAACACCCCGGAGGGAGAAAAAATTCAGGACCGTTCCCATAATCAGTGTCCCCCAAATATTCGCCATCCCTCCGACTGCCACGATTGCAACGTAGCGGACCGATTTCATGACACTTGCTTCCGACGGTCCGATACCGGCGTTGTAATGGGTCAGAAAGATCCCGGAAACCGACGCGAAAACAGCCGCCAAGATAAAAATGGCCAGCTTGAACCGGGCCGCGTGGATCCCCATGGCATTTGCCGCTTCTTCGCTGCCGTGAAGGTACCGCAGCGCTCTGCCTGTTCTGGAGTTGATAAGGTTAACCAGCAGTACGAGACCGATTATCACCAGCCCCCAGGCGATGTAATAATTGCTGACACGGCTGCTGAAATCGCCGTTCACCATCAGCCGGGGTAGAATACGGAACCCCGGGACATTGCTGATCCCGTCGGCCTCACCGAAAAGGCGGGTGCCTAAGACGGTCCGGTAAATGATAATCCCGAAGCCCAGGGTCGCCATCGCGAGATAATGCCCCTTCAGCCGCAGGACCGGCAGTCCGATGGCGGCAGCAATGATAACCGTAATGACGACAGCCAGCAGAACGGCGATCCATGGAGACACATACAGAATATCGTTTCCATACAGGTCTTCTCCCGACGTCAGAAAACGGACCCGGGTCAGGGCTTCTATCCCGGCGTTGCCCTGCCGGGAGGCGAGGTTGACGGTGGTAAGCGTGGCTGTTGTGTACCCTCCGATAGCGAAAAAACCGGCTTGTCCTATGGAGATCTGACCGGCGTAGCCCATAAACATGCACAAGCCGATGGCAACAAGGGAATAGTAGGCCGCCATGGTCAGCTGAGTCAGGTAAAACTGGACATCCATTGCCGCAGTAAACAGCTGTATTATTACAACGAGTGCGATAACAACTCCAATGGGCAGATATTTTTTTACATCCATACAGTCTCCGGCTTCAATATTCTTTCAGGGCGGCTGCCTGCTTCGATCCGAAGAGGCCGCTGGGTTTTACCACCAGCACAATTAAAAGAATGATAATCGCGATTACATCCTTATACGCCATGGGCATGAGGGAAATACTGAATGCTTCCAGCAGGCCCAGCAGCAGCCCCGCGGCAACCGCGGCCATGCTGTTTCCGAGTCCCCCCAAAACGGCAACGGTAAATCCTTTAATGGCCAGGTCGGCACCCATGCCGTAGCTTGTCTGGGTCAAAGGCGATGTAACACAGCCTGCCAGCGCTCCCGTAGCGGCGCTTAAAATAAATGCAAGATTGACCATGGTACGGGTGTTGATGCCGCAGAGGCTCGCCGCCCGCCGGTTGTCGGCACAGCCGCGCATGGCCTGTCCGGTAAGGGTAAAGGTGAAAAATAAATACAGACCCGCTACAATAATTACCGTCGCCCCCAGCACCCATAGGACCTGGGGGGAGAAGTGGGCGCCGAAGAGTCTGATTGAGGACACCTCGCTGCCGGTGAAAAAGGGCAGGGCCCGCACTTTTTCGTTCCAGATGTGCAGGGCCGCCTCCCGCAGCAAAATCGAGAGCCCGATTGTTACAATAATCATCCGGAGGACGGAAGGAGAACGGAGGCTCCGGATGAAAACAATTTCGATAACGGAACCCGCCGCGGCGGTAATGACTACCGCCAGCAGAACAGCAAGATAGAGGGGCATGATCTGCGCGAAGGAATACGCGATCATCCCCCCGAGCATAACGAATTCTCCCTGTGCGAAGTTGATAATACCCGTCGCGTTGTAAATGATGTTGAATCCGATGGCCACTACCGCGTAGATACTGCCGACGGTAATTCCCGAGAAAATATACTGTACGATCAGTGCCCCGTTCATTAAAAATTATTCGCTTAGAAGTTCAAACTCCCCGTTTGTTACGGTCAGCATCACAATGGAATCCATGTCCAGCCCATTATGATCGTCCGGCGTAAAATTGAAAACCCCTCCGGTGCCGGGAAAGCCCTGAATTTGTTCTATGGCATTCCTGACCGCGGCTTTGTCCGTCGATCCTGCTTTTGTAATTGCTTCGACGGCAATCATCAGAGCGTCATAGGCATGACCGCCGAAGGTGCTGACATCTTCGCCGAATTGTTTTTCGTAATTTGTTTTGTAGGAAACCAGTGTTTCCTTCTGCGGATTTGAATCTGGCAGTTTTTCCGCTACTAAAAGGCGTCCGCAGGGGAAGATAATCCCTTCCGCGGCTTCGCCCGCCGCCTCGACATATTTGATATTTCCGAATCCGTGGCTCTGGAAAAGAGGAACGTCCATACCGAGCTGCTTCATATTTTTCGGTACAATGGATTGGGCGGGTACGATGGACCAGTTTACAACTGCCTCGACTCCCCGGGCTTTCAGTTTTGTCAGGACCGATGTAAGGTCCGTCGCTCCGGAGTCGTAGGTTTCGCCGATAAGAATGTCGATGCCGTATTCGCCGGCGTATTTCTCGAGCTGCCCTTTCCCGGCATTCCCGAACCCGGTATTCGCCGCGACGATACCGATTTTGGATATTTCCATCTCCCGCATCGTCTGATAGATCCAGCGGACTACATAGCTGTCCTTCTGCGGTGTCTTGAACACATAAGACGCCATCGGTTCGACGATAGCTTCAGCCGCTGCGCATGAAAGCAGGGGGGTGCCCGCCTTTTGGCAGAGTTCTTTAATCTGCATTGTTTCGCCTGATGTGGAAGGGCCTAGGATTGCCGTTACCTGTTCCTCTTCGATCAGCTGTTTCGCGAAGGAGATGGCTTTTTCCGGGCTGGCAGCGGAATCTTTGATAATCAGTTCAATAGGTCTACCGAGGACACCGCCGGAAGCGTTTATCTCCGCCACCATCATTTCAACTGTTTTCGCCTCGGGTGCGCCTAAAAACGAAGCACCTCCGGTTACCGCGAAAATCGCCCCGATTTTAATCGGTTCAGCCGGTTCTTTTGAAGCGGCAGCTTCTTCGGTGTCCGCGGCCGCGGTATCCGGCTTTTCCTCCTTTTTGCATCCGGTAAACAGAACCGCCGCCGACAAGATCAGTAGAGCTAACATTAATAACACCTTTCGCATAATTGCCTCCTGTTTCTATAAATAGAATCGTGTAGATAAGTCCGGGTATTATAAGGCGGCAGTGAAAATATTGTCAATAAAAAACCGACCGATTAGTCGGTTTTTTTTATCGGAAAATGCCAATTTCGGCCAAAAACCGTATGGATATCTTACACCATGTTTTCCCGGATCCATTTTGCCTTATCAACCGTTACTGCCGTGAATGCCCCCATCCGCCGCAGCAGTACCGCCGGATCCTCGGAGACCAGCAGCATGTCCCGGTGTGCTTTCAGGATAAAATTGTTTTCCACCGTTCTGTCTAAAAACTGCAGCAGCCCGGTGTAGTAGCCGAGAATATTGAACAGACCGCAGGGCTTGCTGTGGATGCCGAGCTGCAGCCAGGTAAGAACCTCAAACACCTCTTCCAAGGTACCGAAACCGCCGGGCATGGCGATAAATCCGTCGGCCAAATCCACCATTTTCGCCTTTCGCTGGTGCATGGTATCAACGACAATAAGTTCGCTGCATTCCTCGAGGGCAACCTCTTTTTTTTTCAGCGCCTTTGGTATTATTCCGGTCACCCGGCCGCCGGCCGCCAGGACCGCCCGGGCAATTGTTCCCATCAGTCCCACCTTTCCGCCGCCGTAGATAAGGTGTATTCCCTCTTCGGCCATCAGTTTACCCAGCGCGGCAGCTTCCTCTTTGAACTCAGGTTTATTCCCGAAACTCGATCCGCAGTAGACAGTTATATTTTTCATAAGGACGCCAGTATATAAGCTCCGGGCGCGATGTGTAAAGGTTAGGCTGCAGGCGGACCATGCCGACAACGGCTGGACGGGCGGAAAAAAGTATGTTTGCTTTGTTCATTTTTGATCCTTGTAATACATATTTCTTAGGCTTTACATTATAGCGTCTTTTTGCTATATTTTCCTTCCTTAAGACATAAAGTACCGTTTAATGAAGGAAAATACTATGGCAAGACGATGTGATATATGCGGAAAAGGAACTGTAGCGGGTAATTCTATCAGCCATGCGCATAACAAGAACAAACGGGTGTGGAAACCGAATATTGTGAAAGTGAAAGCCCTCATCGGGAAATCAACCAAAACAATTAAAGTCTGCACCGCCTGTCTCCGCAGCGGTAAAGTTACCAAAGTCGTTTAATATCATTTATACAAACAGTGTTAGACCGTCCCAGGCCGGCCGGATGTGGCGGGGAAGTTCTCGAAGCAGTGTCTCGTGTTCGAGGCGGTGGCAGAGGTGGGTCAAGTAGGCGCGGCGGGGAGAAATTTTTTCAATTTCCGCTACTGCCTGGGATACGGAGTAATGTGTTTCATGGGGCCGGTACCGAAGTGCTCCGATAACCGCAACATCGATATTTTGCAGATACGCATAACTTTCCTCCGGTATTCCGCTGCAGTCAGTCAGATAGACAAAATCTCCGATCCGAAATCCTAAAATTGAAAGCTCCCCGTGCGTAATCGGCACGGGGACGATACGGACCGGGCCGACGTGAAAGGGCCGTGAAATGGTATGCAGGTCAATCTTTGGTTTGCCGCCGCCTTCCTGGGTTTCTGTGAAAATATAAGCGAAACGCTGTGTAACCTCATCAATTGTCGGTGCATTGCCGTAAACGGGAATCGGGTGCCTATAGGTAAAAGCGCGGATATCGTCGAGACCGTGCACATGGTCGGCGTGAGCGTGGGTAAGGAGGACAGCATCAATATCATGTATTCCCTCCCGAAGCGCCTGGGTCCGAAAGTCGGTTGCCGTATCGATAATTATTGAGGTGTCCTGCTCTTCGATCCACACCGAACAGCGTGTCCGTTTGTTTTTCGGATTTTCCGACGTGCACACATCACAGGAACAGCCGATCATCGGTATTCCGTGGGAGGTCCCGGTCCCGAGAAATGTAATTTTCACATCAGGAGTATACAGTATTATATTGATTGAGTAAAACTATTAGTGCTACACTAATCGCATGCCGTCAATTGAACGAAAAAGTATCGACAGGATAAAGGCAGGAGACAGGCTCCTTGTTGATGCCGGTGTGTTTAGCAAAGCGGGCCAGCCGATAACCGAAAAAACGATACAGCTCCTCGCCCGGCACAAAATCGTGTATGTGCCGACAATTTCCCTTACGTATGAGGAACGTGACAAACTAGGCGGCGATGAAGAGAGTCTTATCAATTCCGAAATTACAAAACTGCAGGGGATATTTGCCGGGCATCGGGAAAAAATCGGAGAAAAACTGAAGAGTATTCTCCAGCCCTATAAAGAAACTGATAAAATTTTTTGGGAAGCCGGGAAAAAAAAGCAGGTTACAGATGATGTTTTGTTGGAAAAAACCCCGGGTTCTCTCTACCAGCCTGATATTAATGCCGGAAGTGCCGCGATTTTGTCTCAAAACGATTTCCGCTTCCTGTATGAAAGCATGAACAGCGCGTACAACCGTCTTTCAAAAATGACGCGCCTCGATGCTGAAACCCGGGGACAAAAAAACCGCATTCCCAGGCAGGGATACAACAGCATCAGACTGCAGAGCTATTACGATTCCGGCAGGTTGTCAACTATCGGCGACGCTCTCGTCTGGCACGCGGTGGATACGGCTTTTTTATTTCTTGTAACGATGGTGAACATAAACAAAAAACGAACGGTTGCCGGTTTCCCCATGTCGGAGGAACGGTTCGACCCGGACAAATCGTATCAGGACACGGCAGTCTTCCGGTATCAGCCGGAGATGATTGTCGAAACCGCCGCCGGAATACTTCTCCATACCCTCGGACTGATGTACGCGCCGGTCCATGAAGCTGTATCGGCGAAACCGCTCCTCTCAAGGGACGATCCGAAAGGCCTGCAGGTTGTACGCCTGATTCAGAGAAACATCAATGTTGTGCACAATCTTCTCAAGGAACGGCGGGAGATTTCATCACTAAGCAGGATGATTGCGGCCATGCAGAAAGAATATCCCGACGGTACCGGTTACCCCCCGCCGAATGAAAATAAGTTTATTCATGAGTTTATCCGCCTGTATCATATCATCGATACCTACGATGAACTTACCAATCCGGTACTTCGGAAGAGCGCCTACGGCAGGCTCGATGTTATCGAGCATCTTTCCGGGTGCAGCGGTCCTTACCGCTACACCCGTGAAAAATATACTCCTTCCCCGCGTTATGACGCCGGTCTGCTCGAAGAGTTTCTCGAGGTCCTTGCTCCTTTCACTCCGGGTGAAAAGGTATATCTCTATCTGCCGGAAAACCGGAGTTCCAGCGCTTTTGTCGGCAGGGTGTACTCCTATCTCGATTCTCATATACCTCTCATATCCGTTTTAAAGGATGAGCGGAGGGACAAGGCTTACAGTTTCGGTCAAATGCTGTTTTATATTCCCACGGGAAATGTTTTGATGATGCAAAACGGTAAAATTGTGAAAAAACTCAAAGTGGAGTGGGTGAAAACACTGAAAATTCACGATAAATCAATCGATCCGGGAGACATCTCCTCCTACGACGATATTATCTACGGCAAAGAGCGTCCCCTTTCCCGGCGGCAGCAGAGCCTTCAGGGGACGGGCTGAACCTGCTTCCCCCCGCGTCCGCCGACGGTTAATCGTTCTCTCCACAGCGGTTTCCAGCCCTCTTTTATACGGCCCCGCTTCAGAAGTTCCGTAATAACAGCCGCGATTTCATCGCGGGTCCATCCCCGGAGGAGACCGAAGAACCGTTCCTGCCACAATTCTTTTGTCTGCACCTCGTAAGTTTTTTGTCCCGCTAAGATATGGATTGCCTCTCCTTTCGTATACCTGCGTTTCCGTTTAGTAACGAAGGTGATAATTTCCCGTAAACCCGCTGCCGCGGTCTGTACCGTACCCCTGCACACGTCACATCCGAAGCACGCTTCCGGCCGCGCCCCTAGAAGCTCGAGAAGGCCTTCCCGTCGGCAGCGTCCCGTATCTTCCGCGAAGCGAAGCAGCGCGGCGTATCGCTGCCGTTCCTGCGCATTCTCTATTCGGTCCATTGCTTCCCGGTCCTCGCCGGAGTAGAGCAGTACTGCTTCCGCCTGTGCTCTGTCCCTGCCGCCCCGCCCCGATTCCTGCAGGTACGATTCGATGGAAGGGGAAAGGTCCCGATGGATAACGGTCCGGATATTTTTTTTGTCCACCCCCATACCGTACGCGCAAGTCGCGGCCAGTATTCCGTTGTCGGAAGTAAAAAACCATTCTTCCACTGATTTCTTTTCCTCCCGGGTAAGCCCCGCGTGGTAGAAATATATTTCTTTTTCTCCGAGACGCCGGCGCAGATAGCGGGCGGTCATTTCCGCGCCTACTCGGGACCTGCAGAATATTAGCGCGGGCCGTGCTGTTTGCACCGCCCCCTCCCGGCTTTTCCGGGATAAAAGGCGTGCCAAATCGTATTCCTTGCAGATGCTTGGTATAACGGTATATCCGATATTCGGCCGGTCCGGATTAGCGCTCACAACGTTCGGGGAAAGGTCCGGGAAAACAATCCGCTTCACTTTATCGGTAATCAGGTCGGAGGCGGTAGCGGTAAATGCGGTAACTATGGGAATGCCGGCTTCCGCGGTCAGTCTTCCGATATCGAGATACACCGGCCGGAAGGTTTCCCCCCATTCCGATACGGTGTGCATCTCGTCGATAACGAGATGGCTGAATCCGGCTTTTCGGATTTTCGACAGTGTACCGTCCTGCAGTGCGGTTTCGGGATTGGTTAGGACCATGTGAATGCTGCCTTCCAGTATTTGCCGCCATAAGCCGTCACGCTCGGCTTGCGATTGTCCGCCCCGGAGGACCGCGGCTTCCATACCTGCTTCCTTTACCCGGCGTGCCTGGTCCGCTATCAGCGATAACAACGGAAAGATAACCAGGGTCGGCCCGGGCAGCATCCGGGCGGGGAGCATAAAACAGAGAGACTTCCCCGCCCCCGTGGGCAAAATAACGATTTGGTGCGGTGCCGTGTCGATGAGTTCTGCCTCTCCCGTAACAGGGTTCATGAAAGGTACGGGCGCGAAACCTTCCACGCCTGCCGTCCGCAAAATGTTACTGATAACGAGGCGCTGAAAAGGAAAGAGATACTCGATGCCGAAATGATTTTTCGCCTCGGCGGTAATTAGGTCGCCCGGCACGCCCTCTGCGGTTTGTGCTGTTTGTTCCATCTGATATTCCGGCCCTAGTCCAAGTCCGCCGGTAACTTCTCTACTTCTTCTATATTAAGGCCTGTTATTTCTGCTGTTTCAGCCGGGGACATTCCCTTTTGCAAGAGCTTCCGTGCTGTCGTTACGGCATGCTTTTTCTCGCCTTCGGAGACCCCCTGATTTCGCCCTTTTTCGATACCCTGTTCGATACCTTTCTCTATACCTTTCTCGATACCCTTCTCGATACCCTTCTCTATACCCTGTTCAATTCCTTGCTGAAGTCCTATCTGCAGACCTTCTTTTCGGCCTT
>CAZSGZ010000033.1:6883-21220 GCA_964606455.1 uncultured Spirochaetales bacterium | reverse complement strand
TCCTTTTACTATTTTCCGTAATCCAGCGTCGTATCGAACTATTCCCCGAAAAAATCCGTTACGGCTATGTGAAACTCCCGCGGTTTTTCCGCGTGGAGCCAGTGGCCGGCGCCGGAGACCATGCTGTACTCCGCCAGGGGGAAGGTCTTTTGTATTTCCCGAAACTGCAGCTGTATGCCGGCTTCCGACTTCTCTCCCTCCAGGAACAGCACGGGCTTTTCGAAGGTCCGCGAGGTGTCGATTCCCGCCCAAATATGGTGATAATTATTTGCCAGGGCTTCGAGGTTGATTTTCCAGGAAAAGGCACCCTGTTTATCACGCCGCAGGTTCTTCAGCAGAAACAAACGCACCAGTCTGTCGGGTACCTTTTCCGCAAGCTGCCTGTCCGCCTGACTCCGGGCCGAGAGTGCCGATACATCGATGTCCCGCAGTGCGGTAAAGACGTTAGCGTACAGGGGTTTGTAACGATACGGAGAGATGTCCACCACGACAAGCTTTTCCACGGCTTCCGGATGTGAAAGGGCAAGCTCCATTCCGATTTTCCCGCCCATCGAATGCCCGATGACCCGCGCCGGCCCGGTACCGAAACCGCGCAGCAGCCGGTATACGTCCTCCGCCATTATCGGGTAATCCATGTCCGCCGCGTGAAAGGATCCTCCGTGGTTCCGCATGTCCGGCACATACACCCGGCTGCCGGCGGCGGCAAGTTTTTTTGCCGGAGTCTGCCAGTTTTCACCGGAGCCTAAAAGGCCGTGGAGGATAACACACACCGGTCCGGCCTCGCCGAACTGTCTGTAATGGAGCTGCCTGCCGCCTGAAGTCACGGGATGTCCTTTACCCCCGCAAGCATATGGTGCGGCCGGTAGGCAAACTTCGTTAGGTCCTTCTCTTCGGTAACGCCGCTTAAAACGAGGACGGTCTGTATTTCCGCCTCGATACCGGCAATAATATCGGTGTCCATCCGGTCTCCGATAATGATGGTGTCCTCCCGTTTCGTATGAAGCCGTTTCAAGGCCTGCCGCATCATCAGCGGATTCGGCTTTCCGACGAAGTACGCTTTGCAGCCGGTACTCAATTCGATAGGAGAAATAAGCGATCCCGTCGCGGGGGCTATTCCCTTTTCCGTCGGGCCCGTGAGGTCGGGATTAGTCCCGATCAGCCGCGCCCCTTGCAGAACCAGGCTGACGGCATGCTCCAACGTTTCCAGATTGTAGGACCGGGACTCCCCGACAACGACATAATCGGGGGTCGAGTCGTTCATCGTAATACCGGCATCGTAGAGCGCGTTTGTAAGTCCCGCCTCGCCGATTACAAACGCACTTCCCTTCGGCTTCTGACTGGACAAAAACCCGGCAGTGGCAAGGGCGCTTGTGTAAAAATGTTCCGGCTCCACTTCGATACCGAGGCGGGCCAATTTCTGATGCAGCTCCACCCGAGAACGCTGGGAGCTGTTGGTGAGGAAAACGAATTTTTTCTGCTCCCTCTTCAGCCAGTCGACAAACTCTTTTGCACCCTCCAGCAGACGGTTGCCGTGGTAGATGACTCCGTCCATATCGCAAATGTAGGCCAGTTTCGACCGAACTACTTCTATATCTGTTTTTACCATAATAATGTTACCATAATGAACGTATCCTTTCTTCAATTGCGTCAATAATCCAATCGGGGGTAGACGCGCCGGCGGTTATTCCGACGGTGTCAAACTCCCCGATATTTTCCGGAAGATCGTCGGCGGTCTCCACATGCCAGGTTGCCGAAAGCTGCTGCTTGGCAGTCTCGTACAGCCGTTTTGTGTTGGCGCTGTTCTTTCCGCCTATTACCACAATGGCATCCGCCTGCCGCAGAAGGTCCCGCAGCGCCTTCTGCCGTTTTTCCGTTGCCGGACAGATGCTGTGGATAATTTTAATTCGCGGGAACCGTTTTTTCAGCGCCCCGCACACGGCGTTATAGTCCGCCTCCCGGAGGGTCGTCTGGCCGATTACAACCGATTTGTCGGGAAATGAAAAATCGGGGTAATCTCCGTTCAGCTCGATAACCGTGTAGGAATCGGCGTACCCGGCAATGGCCCGTATTTCCCCGTGGGCCGCGTCACCCACAAGAATAACATGATATCCTTTTTTACTGTAGCTGCGTGCATGCCGCATCGACGCGATTACCCGCGTGCAGGTTGCATCCACCACCGATACATCGCGCCCCCGCAGCTCCTCTGCAACATCCGGGATTACCCCGTGGGCGCGAATAATAACGGTCCCCTCTTCTATTTCTTCCGGTGTTTCAGCCTCGAGAACTCCCCGCTGCCGCAGCCGTTCCAAGACCAGCCTGTTATGGATAAGGGGGCCGAGGGTGTAGACCGGCCGTTTCGCCGTGGAATCGATCGTTTGTTCCGTAAGTTCAAGGGCCCTGCGGACACCCATGCAGAACCCCATTGTTTCCGCCCGGACAATCCGTTTGTTTTTCACCCTTTCCCCTTGTATCGCCTTCCGATTAGTTTTGAAAACAGGCCCCGCCGTTCCTTCTCCTGCTGGGGCTTGTACCATTTCTTCTGGACTATCTCCTCCTGAATAAGGCTCCCCTTCCCGATAACAAACACAAGGTTTGCAACTTCAAATTCCCTGTTCCGGACCGGATAGATGGTAAGCTCCGTTTTCCCGAGCCTTGTTTCGACAGTGGGGAAGTTTTTATCGAAATGATCGAGAGCCCGCTGTATTTTAAACTCCGGGATAAAATTGACAACGGAAGTGGAAATAAGTCCCGACTGCTCCGGATATTTTTCACGGAATTGCTTCGACAAATAGATCACCGCCCCGCGGACATCCGTAACAATTACGGGCAGAGCAATATTGTTCAGCAGAAACTGTGTTAGATTGTGGAGGGTGCTTATTTTCAGCGCCCGCTTTTCGCTTATCAAGCTGACATTTTTATAGATCTGTCCTATTTTCTCTCCGATGGCTGCAAGCCGCCGGAGGCTCTGGACCGGAGAGAAATTGTTGTACGCGCTCATTTCGATAATTTTATCCAGCTCTTTTAAAATATTTTTGTTCCGGATAAATATAAAAATGTACAGTGCCGCTAAAAGGACCGCGAAAAGGATGGACAGATACAGCAGCAGCTCCGCGTACAGTTTCCCTTCCTCCTCCGCGGCGGAGGGTACTTTTTGAACAACGATATAACCGACAATTCCTAACGAGAGCGCGAAGGCTAAAGAGAAAAAGAGCAGCAAAAACTGGGCTTTTTTCGACTGAACAACCAAATTAAAACTCCTTCAGCATCTCGATATCTTCGTTCCTGCCGATGACAATGATAATATCCGAAGATTGCAGTACTTCCTCCGGTCCGGGGAAGAGGACCATCTCGTCTTTTTTTGGATTCCCCATTTCATCCACCGTAACGAGAGGCCGTTTCAAGGTTACCACGTTAATGCGGTAGGTATTCCGCAAATCGAGCTCCTTCAGACTCTTTCCGGCAAAACTGTCGGGGAGCAGTATTTCCGCGATACTGACGCTCGAATCCACCGGGATCCTGTCGAGAATGCTCGGTGAAATGAGCTCGGCCGCAATCCTTCTTCCTTCGGCAATTTCTATGTTAACAACTTCGTTCGCCCCTACCTGTTTCAGAACATGCTCGTGGGTTTTCGAGACGGCACGGGACAAAATGTAGGGCACACCCTTCTGCCGGAAAAGGACCGTGGCGAGAATACTTGCCTCAATATTGTCCCCGATGGCGACAACCGCTACGTCCACATCGCTTAAGGGAACGCTTTTCAGCGATTCCTCGTCCGTGGCATCCACTAAAATCGCCTGGGTTACATTGTCTTTTATTTTATCGATAACCTCCGGCTGTTTGTCCACGGCAATTACCTTTCCCCCTTTCTGGGAAAGCGTATTGCAGACCTCCATACCGAAAGTCCCTAATCCCACTACAGCAAATACCCGTTCTTTTGCCATCCGCCTCTTCTCCTTAACCGATTAATATGTCTCCCCGGGGATATTCGTACCGGCCTTTCTGTTCACGCGCGTTCATTGCCGCTAAAATTGTAAGCGGACCGGTCCTCCCGATAAACATCAGAACAATAATAACAATTCTTCCAAGGATAGTTAATGATCCCGTTATGCCCGTCGACAGGCCGACGGTGCCGAATGCCGATACGGCTTCAAACATAATATTCTGCAGCGGCGCCTCTTCGGTCAAGGAGAGAAGAAGCGTTCCCGTAATTACAGCCGCGAAGCCGAACAGGACAATCAACAGTCCCCGGAGGACAATATCCTTTTGAATGGTGTGTTTATACAGGGTAATGCTCGGTTCCCGCTTTATTGCCGATTTAATCCAGACTAAGACCGCCGTAAACGTGTTGACTTTAATCCCCCCCGCCGTCGATCCGGAGGCGCCGCCGATAAACATGTACACCATCATAACCAGCAGGGTTGTCATACGCAGCGCTCCGATAGGGGCGGTGTTAAATCCCGCCGTTCTGAGGGTAACGGATTGAAAAAAGGCCGCCAAGTACTGTGTTCCGGTGGAGTAGGAGCGCAGCACCCCCCGGTGCTCGAGGGCGTAAAAGAGAAACATACCCGACAGGACCAGTATTCCGGACATACCGAGGACAATTCGTGTATTAAGACTCAGCTTCCGGATAAATGTACGGTTTCGTTTCCCCGCGTTCCGGAGCCTGCCGGAGATGTTGTCGAACAAATTGGAAAACACGGCAAAACTCAAGCCCCCTCCTATAATCAGTATACTGATAATGATTGAAACATACGGGTCGGAAACATAATCCTCCAAACTGTTGGTAAACAGCGCGAAACCGGCGTTGCAGAAGGCGGACACCGCGTGAAAAGCCGAAAACAGCAGCGCTTTTCCCGCCTCGCGAAATTGGCCGAAAAAGCGGACAAACAGCAGCAGCGCTCCGGCACCCTCGAAAAAAACCGTAATAAAAATGATCCGTTTAATGCTGCCGCCGATAGAGGTAACGTCGTCCTCGCTTAAAACATAGGAGATAAGAAGCTTACTCTCTAAGGAGACCCGTTTACGGAGCATGAAAATGACGAAAAACGACAGGATAATAATACTCAAGCCCCCGATTTGGATAAGGGCAAGGATGACGAGCCTCCCGAAAAGGGTAAACACGGTCGCGGTATCCACCACAATAAGCCCCGTAACGCAGACCGCGGAAGTGGAGGTAAACAGGGCATTGATAAACGAGAGCCCGTTTCCGTCCGCCGTTGCTACGGGCAGCTGGAGGAGGATGGACCCTAACAGAATGACTAAAAGAAAACTAATGAGGATCGTTCGCGCGGGGTGGGAAAAAAGCTCCTGCAGAAATACGTCGATTTTTTTTATTCTGCTGCTTAGTTCAAACAGGACGACAACGGACCGGAGAATGATAAGGACCGGCAGCACCCCCGCGGCGGTCGCCGCCGTTTTGTCCGCCGCTGAAAACCGGACAAGGAAAACCACGATAAAGGCCGCCGTAAGGAATATTGAAATGATATTTTTCCGAAAGTACAGCCCTCTGTATTCGACGGAGCGCGCCTGCAGCAGGACAACAAGCACCGCTGCCGCCGCCGCGGCAGCGTATATAAACACGACAATCCGTGAGAAAAGGCCGGCGTAGGGCCCCCGGATATGCTCAAAAACCAGACTGCACAAACCGAAAAGAAAAATGGTAATTTCCAAACCCAAGTATTTTTTCCGCATACACTGGAACAATAAAACATTTAATTTGTAATTGCAATCTTGCTGCCGGGGAAATGAACGTGTATAGTAAATACCGATATGAAGGTACAAATACCGGACATCCTGCGCCGGCGGTACGAATGGATAAAACAGCACTCGGCAAAGGAAAGCAGCACCGGCATAGCACTGGAAATTCGTTCCAGCGACAGGATCGGGCTCATCAGCGACATCGCCGCCTATGTGTCTTCCCTTAGCTGCAGCCTCATTTACGTTCAGTCCTGGGTCGAGTTTACCGGTGAGGTAAAGACGCTTATTCAAGTGGAGGGAAACGCCGACAGGGAGACCATCATCCGGGAGGCGAAGCAGATACCCTCGGTAAAAGAGGTAATCCTCCGGCCGACCTATCTGGCCACTTGGGGAAAGCGGGTTATCGTTTTAGGCGGCGGCGCGCAGGTCGCACTGGTTGCCTCGGGGGCAATTGCCGAGGCGGACAGGCACAATATCCGGGGCGAAACAATTTCCGTGGATACGTCGGCAATTGTCGGCGAAAAAGAGATTGCGGGGGCGGTCCGGGCCGTGGGCAGGCTGCACCGGGCGGGCATGCTTGTCCTCGCTGGAGCTCTCATGGGGGGAGACATTTCAACCGCGGTAACGGAACTCCGCACCGTATACGGTATCCCGGTTATTTCTCTGCGTATGTCGGGTTCCGTGAATGACGTATCGGACTTGGTGGTAACCGACCCGACGGAAGCGGGCGTGATGGCGGTAATGCTGATCAGCCATATCGGCCGGTTCAATCTGCTCGATATACACGGGGACCGCTATTAAACGGCCCCCGCGCGTGCTTTATTTTTTCTTCTTCTTCGTGGTGCGTTTCTTGCCGCGCTGCTGACGGTCCAGCTGTTTCGGCGCGGCGGGCGCCTCTTTTTCCGCTTCTTTTTTTACTTCAGTAGCGTCGGGAAGTTTACCGGCGGCGGGTTCCGGTTCCTTCTTCACTTCCGGCGCAACGGACGCCCCGCCGTATTTCTGCAATTCTTTCCGTTTTTTCCGCTTCTTCCGCAAATTCATCCACCCCATTAAAACCGGGTTCGCGACGAATATCGACGAATAGGTACCGACAACAATTCCGACAATCAGATTCAGCGCGAACTCTTTTATAGATCCCGTACCGAATATGTAGATTGCGGCTACCGCTAACAGGGTCGTGAGCGACGTAATAAGAGTTCTGCTGATACTTTGGGTAATACTGGTGTTCACGATTGTCTTGAAGTCCGATTCTTTGATTAGCCCCTCGTTTTCACGGACCCGGTCAAATATAACGATGGTATCGTTCAAGGAGTACCCGATAATTGTTAAAACCGCCGCCATGGTTGCCGTGGACACTTCCATTTGAAAGGTGCCGATAAACCCGAGCATGATGATGACGTCATGGGTAAGCGCGATAATCGCACTGACCGCGTAGGGCAGTTTAAACCGTATCCAGATGTACACGAGAATCAGCGCCAGGGCAATTGCCGTTAAATAGATGGACTGCGACCCCAGGTTTCGTGAAAACCGGGGGCCAACGTAGTCACTCTGCTTGGTAATAATCTGGTTTGCTCCAAACTTACTGCCGAGGAGGTCCTCGATTTTAGCAGTCATGTTTGCCGCGAACTCGTCGTCTTCGCCCGGGTCCTGCACGCGGATAATATACTCTTGGTTGTACTCGTCGCCGACGGTCTGGATCTGCGCAATGTCAATGGACATAAGGGCGCTTCGGACCGCATCGATGTCCGCGTACACGTCCTCCCCGGAAGCCGGCGTCGTGTTGACGGAAACGGGAGTCTCCCCGTCCAGTTCCACCGGGTGGCTGAAGCCGACAATCCGTTCAGTGCTAAGAGCCGGAGAAACGGTTTCCGGCAGAACAACCGAAATACCTTCAATTCTGTCGAGGGTAGCGGTAAGAATTCCAACGGACGAGTATACTTCGAAGGGATAAAAGTAACGCTCCTGTTCTTCCGCGTCGATGGTCAGCTCAAGGGCGCGTCTGCTGACGTTCAGCTCCGCTCTCCCATCCCCGGTGTAGGTAAGCGAAAATATCTCCGGAGCAATCTGGACCCGCATGTTGAGGCCGGCCTGGAAGTCGATGCCTAAATTGAAACCGCCCCGGTAGAAAACACCGGCAATACCGCCGCAGATTAAGAGGAGGGAAACGATCAGCATGACAAAACGTAATTTCGAAAATTGTATAACCCGCTTCATTTTACTTTCCTCCACATGATGCTGAGTCGTTTCACCTTTAACGTTTCGATACTGAAATCGAAAATGAGGCGAGATACAAAAAGGGCCGTAAACAGAGAAGAAAGAATACCGACGGCAAGGGTGTACGCGAAGCCCTGTACGGGGCCGCTTCCTATCTGTGACAGGAATATTGCCGCGATAAATGTCGTTATATTCGCGTCGACAATGGTTAGAAAGGCCTTTTTAAAGCCCGCCCGGGCCGCGGCTTGAGGAGACTTTCCGAGGCGGTATTCCTCCTTTATACGCTCAAATACGATAACATTCGCGTCCACCGCCATACCCACCGTTAAAATGATACCGGCAATACTGGTTAAGGTAAGGGTCAAATTAAAAGCGGAGAGTACCGAAATAATGATAAACAGATTCAGCACCAGGGCCAAATCCGCCACAAGTCCCGCTCCTTTGTAATAAATGATCATGAAGGCGATAACCAAGAGAAACCCGAGGGCAATCGCCCGCAGCCCCAGCCGTATAGAGTCCTCACCGAGGGAGGCGCCTACAGCCTGCTGGTTGTTCACCTTCAGGTCCACCGGCATGGCCGCCGTCCGCAGGACCAGGGCAAGGTCGGTTGCCTCTTCTCTTTCGAAACCGGACATACGGACCGATTCCCTAATTGCCTCGGAAATCCGTGCGCCCGCCTTTACCTTGTCGTCGAGGACAATGGCAAGTGTTTTTCCCACGTTATCGGAGGTCAGCTTAAAAAATATTTCACCGCCCTCCCGGTCGAGAGTAAAATTGATAACCGGCCGCCCGGTTATCGGATCGCTTCCCACCTGAGCGTCCTTGATGTGCGTCCCGTCTAAACCGACTTCTTCCCGGATAACGATAAACCGCTGCCGCTGGTCTATCCCGTATTCATCCTTCACGTAAAACCCGCGGATAACATTGCCGGCCTCCAGAAAGTCGGGCCGGGAAATGTCTTCTTCCGATCCCGCGAACTCCCGGGGGTTTTCCGCGATATACTGGTTTAGCTGTTCCGTCGCTTCGTCATTAACGATGTGAAAATTCAGCCGCCCCTTTCCCATTAGAAACGAGTTAATCCGTTCCGGGTCCGCCGCTCCCGGAATTTCTATGGCAATCTGGTCCGTCCCCTGCCGGCGAATTTGCGGTTCCGTTACACCGAACTTATCGATACGGTTGTTGAGAATTTCCATGGCCCGGTCGATAGCACTCCGCTTGTCCTCGGTTGTCGGTTCATGTCCGAGACGTTCCGCCAAACTATCCATATCCGCCTGCAGCAGTACCGACATACCGCCGGACAAATCCAGTCCGAGCTGCATAATCTTTTCCTGCTTCTCTTTAATTTCCATAATCCCTGTCCGGTAATGGGTTTCGAGGTAGGAAAAAAGAGTTTTTTCGTTTGGAAAGCTTTGTAAAACGTTCTGCACCGTCCATGTGTCCGGGACCCTTTTATCCTGCAGTTTGTAGTTTTCCTTTACTTGGCCGATGATAAATTCGAACTCTTTCGGAAGATCGGCTTCCTCATCTTCTAAGGCAAGCGCCTTCAGCGTTTCCAGCTTGTCCGCGGCTTCTTTTTGCGCGTAATCCCGGATAAACTGACGGGAAGACGCCGCAAGTTCCTTTTTTGCTTCGGCAACACGAAAATACCACTCGATTGTCGGATACAGGAAAACCCCGCAGATAGCAAGTACCACCAATATGATAAATAGCCGTATACGTTTACTCATTTGTTATTCTCCGGTGTAAGGATCTTTTTTTATATACTGTCTTCGGACTGAAGGCGGTTTTTTATCTGCCGCGGCAGATTCCGGAACGTTTACTGTTTGTTTTCTTCAATCTTCGGAGAATCCTCTTGAGCTTCATCTTTTCGTTCTAAAACGTTGGAAATAGCATTTTTCGAGAATTCAATTTTAGTCCCGTCATCAACCTTGAGAACTACCGTATTTTCTTTTACAGCCGTTACAATACCGCGAATCCCGCCGATTGTCGCTACTTTATCGTTTTTCTGCAGAGAGCTCAGCATATTCTGGGTTTCTTTCTTCTTTTTGTTCTGAGGCCTGATAATTAAAAAATAAAAAATAACAATGACAAGACCAAACGTTATAAACGTTGTTACCAATTGTCCGGATCCGCCGGATTCTCCGCCTGCTCCTCCCGCGGGAGCGCCTAGTAAGAGCGGAAGATTCATAATTCTTGTTAATAAACCATTCATAATACAATCACCTTTATTATTTGAGATTAGAGAAAACTATCATACATAAAAGTCCTACGTCAAGAAGCTAAATAGTTGTGACCCTCGAGACCTCTTCGGGCACGCCGTAGACACCGAAAAGCCGCTTCAGGTTATCGATAGATGCATAGGAAGAGCCGCTTTTTTCATTATAGGCTGCAAGTACTTTCTCCTGCCCCGCTTTGTCGCCGTTGTAAATCGCTTTACAGAAGGCGGCTTTATACATTCCCTCTTCCAAGAGTTGATCGAAGGAAGAAGATTTGTACTTTTTTTGGGCCTTGCCGTCTACAATGGCCGACTCACCCTGATATCCGATGGTAAAAATAAAATCGTCTTCTTTCATAGCTTATTCCTACTATACCACACCGGCATGAACATGAAAAGAAAAGCCCTTGCACCGTTCCGCGCAAGGGCCGTATCAATTCATCTATATCGGCACGGGGCCTTGTTACATCATACCGCCCATGCCGCCCATTCCCGGACCGCCTGCCGGCATCGGAGGAGCCTTGTCCTCTTCCGGAAGATCGGTAACGGCACATTCGGTGGTCAGCATCAGGCTGGCGATGGAAGCCGCATTCTGCAGGGCAGACCGGGTAACCTTAACGGGATCGATAATTCCCGCTTTCACGAGGTCCGTCCATTCCATCTTTGCCGCGTCGAAACCGATTCCTTTCTTTTCATTCTTCGCCCGTTCCGCGACGATAGAACCGTCGAGGCCCGCGTTCAGAGCGATCTGCCGAATCGGTTCTTCTAAGGCGCGTTTTACAATATTAAAACCGACTTTTTCGTCTTCAACCATTGAAGCGGTTGCGACTTTTTCAAGGGCGTGGACAGCCTGAATCATACTGACGCCGCCGCCGGGGATAATACCTTCTTCGATGGCCGCGCGGGTCGCCGAAAGGGCATCCTCGACACGGTGTTTTTTCTCTTTCAGTTCGACTTCGGTTGCGGCACCCACATTGATAACCGCAACGCCGCCGGCGAGCTTCGCAAGCCGTTCCTGCAGTTTTTCCCGGTCGTAATCGGAGGTCGTGTCTTCAATTTGGGCCTTGATCTGCGCAATCCGGTCCTTAATGTCCTGCGGTTTCCCCGCGCCGTTGATAATAGTGGTGTTTTCTTTTTCCACTTTAATGGTCTTTGCCTTGCCAAGCTGCTTTAGTTCAGTTGTTTCGAGCTTCAGGCCCAGTTCTTCGGCAATAACCTGTCCGCCGGTAAGAACGGCGATATCTTCGAGCATCGCTTTCCGCCGGTCGCCGAATCCGGGGGCCTTGACCGCTACGGCGTTAAGTGTACCCCGGAGGGTGTTCACAACGAGGGTAGCCAGCGCTTCGCCTTCAACGTCTTCGGCAATAATCAGCAGCGGTTTGCTTGCCTGGGCAACTTTTTCCAGAACGGGAAGCAGGTCTTTCATGCTTGAAATCTTTTTATCAAAAATAAGAATATACGGATCGTCGAGTACCGCGGTCATGTTTTCCCGGTTCGTAGCAAAGTAGGGGGAAAGATATCCGCGGTCGAACTGCATACCTTCTACAAAATCTGTCGTTGAATCGATAGTTTTTGATTCTTCCACGGTTATAACGCCGTCTTTTCCGACTTTTTCCATGGCAGCCGCGATTTCTTCACCAATTTCCATATCGTTATTCGCGGAAATTGCGGCAACCTGGGCAATCTCTTCCTTGCCTTTTATCATTTTTGAAGATTTTTTCAGCTCTTCGACTGCCAATACAACAGCTTTGTCTATTCCCCGTTTAATACCCATGGGGTTGAGTCCAGCCGCGACACTCTTGATGCCTTCTTTAATCATCGAGTACGCGAGAACAGTCGCGGTTGTCGTTCCGTCGCCGGCGACATCGTTCGTCTTGGTTGCAACTTCTTTTAACAGCTGTGCCCCCATGTTCTCATACGCGTCTTCCAGTTCAATTTCTTTTGCCACACTTACGCCGTCTTTGGTAACCGTGGGAGCGCCGAATTTCTTATCGAGGAGCACATTGCGTCCCTTCGGGCCGAGAGTGACCTTTACCGCGTTGGACAACATCTGAACTCCCTGAAAAAGAGCTCTTCGGGCATCTTCATCAAATTTCAACTGCTTTGCCATTTTTTATACCTCACTTCTTTATTAGATTTAGTTTATAGTTTGAATGGGATTTAATTCTTATCCTAAGATACAAATACTTTTCAAGAACATCAATAAAAAAATTTGTTTTTTTGTCGAAAATTACATAGTGAACAATAAAAAAACGCTTGAAATAATCCTTTTCCTCCGGTTTTCGGCAAGAAAACGGGAAAACGCGGCCTGTGACATGGAAAGTGCGCTGGAACTTTTTTCAGAAGGGAGACTCCCGGGAGATATTCCCCTTCATTGGAACTTCCCGGTACACCCGATATTAGCTGAAGGAAATAGGGATACGGTAAATGGAGACCCGGCGGCGGCCGCGGTTAGTGAAATACGGCGGCGTACCGCCGCGAAGCTGGACATTCTGCTCCCCATGGGTTACAGCGGCGCGTATCACGCACTGTTAACGGACGAGGAACTGCGGCAGGAGTACAATTGGGCTTTTACCAATCCGAGGCGGACCGGTTTTGAAGACGTTTTCGGGACCAAGCCGAAACTGGTCATGCCCGCCCAGATGGATTTTTTGCGCCCCTCCTCCCGGAGTTTTTACAACAATACTCCCTGCACCTGGGTCGCGGTCCCGGACATCTACACCAGGAAAAAGGCGACCCCGACGGGATTGCACGCGGCGGAAGTCCTTGACCACGGGAACATGTATTATCTCCCCCTGCTCCATCTGACCCCGCCGGTCGAAGAGGCCCTGAAACCCCTGAAAAAGCTTTCACGCCGGGGCATTTCCCCTCTTGCAGTGCTTGTCGACTTTACCAACGGCAACAGCGGAGAAGACATTCTATCGTTATTTGATACCGTCGAGCGGCTGCGGCAGAAGACCGATATAAACTTCGTACAAATTTCACGCTGGCTCCTGCCGGACCGGCGGCAGGAACTTATCCATACCGGGGGCGGTTTCACCTTAGGGGACAGGGTCCCCGGGACAATGCTCCCCCTTATCACCCTTCCCCACGACCCGGCGGACCGTGTTCGGCGGCTGGAAGCGGGGAAAAAGCGGTTTTTTCTTCATCAGCACGATATGGAAAACGATGCGGAACCATACCGGGAAATTATCCTTAAGGCAAATTCGCTCTGCAAGCGGTCGGAAACGGTGGAGACCCGCCCTAATTCGGCTGCCTACGAAACCCCCGTCGACCGGGCCCTGATCGCGGACATGCCGGGGACCGTTGTTATTAAAGAGTCTTCTTTTGAAGCGGAATTTGTAAACGGCAGGTTCTCCAATATTATTTCGGACCGGGGGCCTTTGCTTTCGGGGATGCAGGCGGAATCCTACGTACGGATAAACGGGAAAAACCGCCCTTTTGAGAACGCCGGGGTTTATTCCTTCGAAAGCGATGAAATACGCGGCCTGCGGGAGGCCCTTGTCCTGGACGCACCCGGCGGCGGTGAGGGAAAACTGCTGATCGATTATATGTTTATCCGTGAAAATCCTTCTCTCTTCATATCCGTCGATATCCGGTATCCCGAATTGAGCCGGGAATCCGTCATCGACGGCTACGCTCCCTTGGAACTTCCGCTTTTCCGGTTCGGCGGTGAGGATTCTCTCACCGCAGCCGGAGTATACCCCGACGGGACACAGTACACCCTTTCCGTTCCCCCCTCCGGCGCTTCTTACGACTTGCCGGGGCATCAGTTCGTAATAACGAAAAACGGCACCGGCTTTACCCTCTCTTTCCCCTTCGTCCGGGACCTTCCCGTCGAAATCGTCCCGGTACTGGTGCGGCCGGCTAAAAAGGAGTGTCTGTTTTGCATCAACCCGAAAGGGAGCTATAAACCGTCGGAAGCCCGGTTTCTCAACGGTTTTACCGAACATTTTACCCTGATGTTTTCCGCCGGCGGCGCAAAATCGGACCATGCCGAAATCCCGGCACCGGTTATCGCCTGTCTTCAAAAACCGTGGTTGGGTAAACTCGACAAATAGGGTATACTGTAACGACTATGAAACGGCTACTGGTGTGTTTTGCGGCGGCAGTAATTTTTGCCGCGGGGTGTGACAAGGCGCAGTTCCGTATCGGTTTTGTCGGAGGGCTGACGGGGAAAATGTCCGACTTAGGCATTTCCGGCCGTAACA
>CAZSGZ010000033.1:2900-6873 GCA_964606455.1 uncultured Spirochaetales bacterium | reverse complement strand
AACAGTCTGCAGCTCGCGGTAAGTGAAATAAACGACGAGGGCGGTATAGGCGGAAGACCGGCGGAGCTGATTGTCCGGGACGACAAAAACGATCCCGAGCAGGCCGAGAAGGCGGTGCGGGAACTAATTGAAAGCGGCGCGGATGTTATCGTCGGGCATATGGTAAGCTCCATGTCGCTGCGGACGGTACCGATTGTCAACGAACACCACATTGTAATGATTTCCCCCACAACAAGCACCCCGGAACTCTCCGGCAAGGACGATTATTTTCTCCGAGTTATACCGGAGAATACAGGCAGAATTACACGATTAGCTGCCTATTATATGGACAATTACGACGTAACAAGCTTCGCCGGAATTATCGACCTCGAAAATGAAGAATATACTATACCCTGGTGGAAGTACTTTACAAAAAACATTACAGCCCTCGGAGCAGAAGTCTTGTCGGAACACCGATACGGACCCTCTTCCGATATTGATTACGCCGGTATTGCCGAAATGGCCGCACAATCCAGCCCGGACTGTATCGTACTTGTTACAAATGCCTTTGACACCGCCATGTTCTGCCAGCAGATAAAAAAACGGAAGGTACAGCCCCCGGTTATTCCCTGCGGCTGGGCAATGACCGAGGACCTGATACATTACGGGGGAAACTCGGTGGAAGGTCTTGTGTTCGTTACCGCGGCTTCTCCCAACCTGGAACATGAACCGTATCTCCGTTTTCAAGAAGCCTATACGAAACGATACGGAGAAGAGCCCGATTTCGCGGCAATAAACACCTACGATGCCGCAATGGTTGTCCGGAAGGCTTACGAGGAAAAAAAGAAAAATGAAAGTCTGAAAGATGCCGTTACGCGGATCGGGACCTTCGCCGGACTGCAGGACAACGTGAAGATCGACAAATACGGCGATACGGTAAAGGATTATCATATTCTCGTTATCCGGGACGGCGCGTTTGTCCGCCTGGAACGGTAATGTTATGCAGAAAAGCAGGAGCCTCCGCTCAATCCTGGTCCGCAATTACGCGATTATCTCCATCGTTCCCGTTTTACTCTTCGGGGGAGTGGGCATCGGCACGACGGTTTCATATATCCGCCAGGAACTGAACGAGAAGCGGCTGATCCTTGCGAGGGCCCTCTCCTATGAAATTGACCAGTACATTACCAACGGCATACATGTTTTAGAGCACTTATCGGCCGCCTCGACTCCGGCGGATGATCCTGCGGAGATCCAGCACCATCTGGATGTTACCATTCGTTATTTCAATTTTTTCTCTTCGGTCGAAATTATCAGTCTCGGCGGCACCGTCCAACATGTATCGCCCTATAAAGAAGAGCTAATCGGCAACGATGTCAGCCGGCAGTCCTACTACTCTGCCGGCGGGGGCGGCAAGGGGTACAAGGTATCGGACCCCTTTATCAGTCCGTATACGAAAAAACCAACCTTAGCGCTTACCGTATTCGGAAACAAGTTCCTGTATGTCGGCCTCCTGAATTTGGAGGAGCTTCGAAACATAAGCGCCAAATTCAACATTGGAAAAACCGGTTACGCGGTCATCGTGGACGGGAAGGGGTACATTATTGCCCATCCCGAAAGGGCGCCTGTTGAAGAACGGGTAAATATCGGCAACCTTCCCATATTCCAAAAGGCCGCGGCGGGGCATGAAGGCACCTTCCCCTATCGGTTCCGGGAAGAGGATCGGTTCGGGACAGTTGTCCGGCACCACGAAACGGGATGGTATCTGCTGATTACCCAGGACCAGGCGGAAGCAAACAAGCCCGTCAGGAATATTGTCTTTATTTTCGCTGTTATCCTCGGTATTACCATCGCCGTTGCAATTTTCCTGGCCCTCGACAACCGTCGGAAATTTATCCGGCCCATACAGTCTCTCATGCAGTCGGCACGGCAAATCTCCGAGGGCGACTACTCGGTGCCACTCGACGAATCGGAATACACCGAAATTAACAGCTTTATCAATGCGTTTAAACGGATGCTCGATGCCATCCGGAAGCGGCAGGATGACCTGTTTGCCAGCACCGAACAGTACCGGAACCTGATTGAACATGCCGGAAGCATTATTATGCGCTGGGATACGGACCTCCGCTATACCTTTTTAAACTCATACGCTCTGGAACTCTTCGGGTATTCGGAACGGGAACTGATAGGAAAAAAACTGATCGGAACGACCCACCGGGAAAAGGACAACGAGGGCAGGGACGTGAAAACCATGCTGCTGGACATTCTATCCCGGCCCGAAGAATACCGGACAAATGAAAACGAAGTTATAAACCGAAACGGGAAACGGCGCTGGGTGCAGTGGTCGAACAAACCCATTTACGGCAAAGAAGGCACGATTATAGAGATCCTTTCCATAGGAACGGACCGGACGGCATTCAAGGAAGCCGAACAGCGGATCAGCGCCTCCCTCCTGGAGAAGGAAATCCTCTTGCGGGAAATCCATCACCGGGTAAAAAACAATATGCAGATCATTTCGAGCCTTTTAAGCCTGCAGTCGGTTAAAATATTCGATTCCCGGGACCTCAAACTATTTCAGGCAAGTCAGAACAGGGTCCATTCCATGAGTTTGATCCATGAACAGCTGTATGAATCGGAAAACCTCGCGGAAATCAATTTTCAGGCCTACATCGGGGAACTTGTTACCTACATTTCCGATATGTACCTCTCCCCGGAAGACGATATTCAATTCGAAATACAGGCCGGTACAGCCTATCTCGGCGTTGACAGGGCAATTCCCTGTGCGCTGATTGTAAACGAGCTGCTTTCCAATGCCGTAAAATACGCCTTTCCAACACGTCCGGCGCGGGGGAAGGTTGAAATTCGGATGGAACATAAGGAAAACTATACATTGACCGTCCGGGACAACGGCATCGGTCTGCCCCGGGAGTTCGATCCGGCAAAGCCCCGGGGCCTCGGATATCAGCTGATTATCGCCCTCACCGACCAGCTGCAGGGGAAACTGCGGGTGGAATCGGGCAGTGGTTCGGTAATTACAATAACATTTTCATAACGGCAGAGGAACTAGCTATGGCAATTACAACCAACTATCACACCCACACACTGTACTGCGACGGAAAGGCGGAACCCGAAGCCTTTGTCCGGGCGGCACTGGAGAGAAACTTTACGGCCCTCGGATTTTCCGCACACGCCCCGGCGCCGCGGCAGGAAAGCTGGTGCATGGCCCCCGGCAGAGTAACCGAGTATCTCCACGAGATCACGGCGCTCAAAAAAACGTACGCGGGACAGATTGAAATTTACACGGGAATGGAGGTCGATTACCTACCCGGCGTCCTCGGCCCGTCTTCTCCTGAAATCAGCACCCTCGGGCTCGATTATACCATCGGAGGGGTCCACATTATACAAATCGAAAGCACCGGCGATCTGTTTACCCTTGACGGCCCCCGAGATGAGTTCGAAACTATCCTGAAGCTGCAGTTCGGCGGCGACAGAAAGGCCCTTATCGAGCATTATTTCTTGTTAATCGGCGCCATGGTACGCGAGCACAGGCCCGATATTATCGCGCATTTCGACCTGGTTAAGGTAAGGAACCGGGCGGAGGAATTTTACAGCGAAGACGAACCCTGGTATCGGAAGGCGGCAGTCGGGGCCCTTGCGGCGGCGGCGGAAGCCGGGTCGGTCCTGGAGATCAATACCGGCGGCCGAAGCCGGGGTAAAAGCGACACCTTTTATCCCTCGCCGTGGGTCCTGCGGGAAGCCCGGAAACGGAACATCCCCGTAACCATAAGCTCAGACGTTCACGTCCCCGAGGGGATCGACGCCATGTTTACCGAAGCAGCAGAAACCGCAAAGCAGGCCGGATACCGGACGAAACGGGTACTGCTGGAAAAAAAATGGCAGGACGTCCCTCTATGACCCTCGAACCCGCGCTGGCCTACACGCTTGCCGGCCTGCTTCTCGCGGCACTTATTACGGCAGCGGCACTGGCGGGCAGGCT
>CAZSGZ010000033.1:0-2890 GCA_964606455.1 uncultured Spirochaetales bacterium | reverse complement strand
TGGAAAGGAGCCGGCCCGGCGTCATCGCTTCAGGAAATCCAGGGGGAACTGAAAAAATTAAACGCCATGTTTACCGTTCCCCATATCCGGGGAGGGATAGGGGAGATTCTGCTGGAAGAACTGCTGCGGAACTGGCTTTCCGATTCCATGTTCACCCTGCAGTATTCCTTTCAAGACGGCTCGAGGGCGGACGCCGTTATCTTTTTAGGCGATTTCCTCGTGGCGGTAGATGCAAAATTCCCCCTCGAAAGCGTCCGCGGGGCACTGGAGTCTGAAAACGGAGAACTTGTAAGCGGAGAAACAAAACGCGCCCTGGTAAAACACATGGAAAGCATTGGACAAAAATACATCCGCCCCGAAGAGGGAACGCTGCAGTTTGCCCTGATGTATATCCCCTCGGAAAAAATATACTATCACTTTTTTGTCGATTCGAAACACAAGCTCTACGAAGAAGCCCTCCGAAACGGCGTTGTCCCGGTAAGCCCGTCGAGTATGTTTTTATACATTCAGACGGTTGCCTACGGACTGCGGGGGCTTTCCCTACCGGAACGGGAACAGGACCTGGCAAAGGTGATCTATCAGGTGCGGAAAGACCTGCATGACTACGGAAGCCTCCACGGCGTCTTAGGGACCCACATCAAGAACATCGTTAAATCCTACGAAGAAGGGATCCGCAGGCTGACAAAACTGGAACAGACCGTGGAAAAACTGGACAGAGACACCTAGTCCCGGTCAATGGATTTTGAGTTCCAGAAGCAGGGGAAGATGGTCGGAATAACCGCTTGCATATTCCTTGTTCCACCTGCGGGGAACGCCGCCGTCGGTAGTCATAAAATCCCGGTTTACTACCGAAAACCCGGCATAGGAAAAACCCGTCTCGTCGAAAAGCCCCCCGCTTAGAAGAAAATGATCGATGGTTTCCCAGCTGCTCTGATACATATAACTGCCTTTCTCGCCGTCTCCCTGCCGCGCTTCGAACCAGGGGGAATAGAGGACCGGCGGAGGCCCAGCCGCGGCGGCTTCCGGATTTCCGGTAATGAAAAGCCCCGGCACATCACCGGCGGGGTTTCCGCCATCCGGCAGCGGTGTATCGGCGGGCAGCAGGGCAACGGGGTACGCGCCCTCCGTTCTCGCGGCTTCATCGTGGTTCTCATTTAAATCCCCGCACAGCACGATGTCCGGCCGGGGCTTTCCCGCGGCCTCATGCTCCGCGCTTATCGCGGCAATACGGCGTTCCGCCAGCTCCGCCGCCGCGATCCGCAGCCTTTCGGTCTCTTCGGCGCCCCCGGCTTTCGATTTCCAATGATTGTTCAGCAGATACATGATACTGCCGGCCACTTCAATTTCAACTTCCAGTATGTTCCTCAGGCCCTCGCTTTCCTCCATACGCAGACTGTGGCTTCGAACAGCGGTAATCGGGAACTTCGACAGTACGGCAGTATTGACCGCCGCGCCGGGGGCTTCCACGACAGCGGAATAGCGGTATCCAAGGTTTTTTACTCCCTCCGTCCGAAGGGTTTCCAGGACATTTCCGTTTTCAATTTCCTGCAGGGCAACGATGTCCGGACCTTTCGGTACCGCGGTCCCGATAACTTCGGCAATTGCCAGCATTTTTGCGTGGAACTGCTCTACCGACCAATTATCTTCCCCGGGATCGTAGTCCCAATATTCCGTGCCGTTGTCCACCCCATCGAAGAGGTTCTCCACATTGTAGCTCATAACGGTAACAACGGCCGGGGCATCCGTATCGGAACCGAAAAACGGGCTGTCCGGGGCGGAACAGCGCGCGCAGGACAATACAATAAACGGCGCACTCAGCAGCAGAAATAAACGGCCTAAACGTTTCATACAAGCCTCCAAAAATAAGATGGGTCCATTAATGTATACGGGAAAAACTCGACTGCTGATTCAAAATATGAGGATTTTTTTAAAAAAATTTCATTCTATCGGAAAACGGATGGTAAATTTCGGATGCGGGGCCCGCTTAAGCTCGATACTTCCCTGCAGCTGCTCGACGAGGGTAACGAGTAAACGCAGTCCTAAAGTTTTGGGACTTTCTACATCGATATCTTCAGGAAAGGGAACTCCTGTGTTAAAGAGGGTTACAACATACTCTCCCCTTTCCCCGTCTTCTTCTAAATTCACTCCGAACCGCGGCTCTGCACCGTCGGTAAAGCCGTGCTTAATGGCATTCGTTGCAATTTCATTGACAATAAGACCAATGGGTATTGCCGTTTCTGTCGGAAGGGCTATAGAGGTCATATCGTTTTCCACAACCACGTTTCGTGCACTGAAGTATGAAAATACCGTTGCCAAAAGTTCACCGATATATTCCCGCGCGTCGATGTGGGCTACTTCTTCACCCTGATTGAGCTTTTCGTGAACAATTCTGATCGCGTCAATTTGATGCTTTACATCGGAAAGTGCAGTTTCATCTCCAAGCTCCGTCGATTTTAGGCTTATAAGGGAACTTATCAAGGCGAGATTGTTTTTTACCCGGTGATTAAGCTCCCGCAAAAGGATATTTTTTTGGGCCAGTGCTTCCTTCAGCCGGTCCTCCATCACCTTCCGGTCCGTAATTTCTTCGGCCATGTCCAGGGCCCCGGCGATTTCCCCGTCCGGCCCGTAAACGGGCTCTCCCATAATACGCCAGGTGTGGCCGTTCTTAGTCGTGTATATCACCTGTTCCGTTTTCTTCGTCGCAAAACATTTTTTTACCGGACAGTAAGAACAAATGGTTCCGTCCTCACTCCAAAACTCGTAACATTTCCTACCAATGATTTGATCAGCCGTTTTGCCGACGGAATCCACGGCGGCTTTGTTTGCCCATTTAATATTGAGATTTGTGTCCGTGAAAATGATATTGAAGGAAATGCCGTCGAGAATTGCC
>CAZSGZ010000032.1:12941-21378 GCA_964606455.1 uncultured Spirochaetales bacterium | reverse complement strand
CCTACTACGAGGACAATTTTGAAAAGGACTATCCCCAAACCGCGGGCCGATTTACCCGGAAACAGATCGACTGGATTGAGCTGATGCTCCGCAAAGCGGCTGAGAGGAACAAAGCCGTTATTGCCGTAATGCATCACGGTATTTTAGAGCATTACGATTCCCAGAACAAATATTTCAGCGAATATCTCGTTACAAACTACAAGGCGGTATCGGAAATGCTTGCCCGCTACAAGGTGCGGCTTTGTTTTACCGGCCATTACCACGCCCAGGACATAACGGTTGAACGCTGGGATGAAAATACCTTCCTCTACGACATAGAAACCGGGTCCCTGGTAACCTACCCCTGCCCGGTCCGGTTTGTCGATATAACAGGCACCGGCACCGCGAATATCCGCACTGAAACCATACGGACACTTCCCTCCTTTGAGGCCGATGGGAGAGACTTTTATTCCTTCGCGAAAGAATATGTCTATACCGGTATCGAAGGAATTGCCGTCCAGACGATGGTCGATTTAAACATGAAAAAAGAGGAGGCTGAAATGCTGAGCCGCCAGATTGCCGACGCCTTCGTTGCCCACTACCGGGGAGACGAAAAATTCAGCGGTGATACAATGCTCAGCACGGAGAATCTGAGTTTCATGGGCAAAATGGTGGTTGGAAATCGGAAGGCCCTCATCTATGGCCTTTGGCAGGACAAGCCCCCGGGAGATAACAACGTCACAATTGATCTTCTAAAATATTAGTTTTACATAATAATTTGCCTTATTAATTGATTTTTCTTGCATTATAGTTATTTATATTTTAGTATATACTCAATAATATGCAAGGAGGATTGGTATGAAAGTGCTAATAGCAGACAAGCTGTCGGAACAGGCCGTTTCCGGCATTCTCGAACTCGGCTGCGAGGTGGTTTTTCAGCCCGATGTGAAGGCGGAGGAACTGAAAGACCATGTGGGGGATGTACAGGTTTTAATCGTCCGATCCACGAAAGTGCAGAAAGAGACGATCCAGGCCGCACCGGACCTTTCTCTCATTATCCGAGCAGGGGCGGGGGTGAACACCATCGATGTGGACACCGCCGGAGCGCAGGGTATATTCGTTGCGAACTGTCCCGGCAAAAATGCCGACGCCGTGGCGGAATTGGTTATCGGACACATCATCGCGGCGGACCGCAGAATTGTCGATGCCGCATCTGACCTGCGGGCGGGGCAGTGGAAAAAGAAAGAATATCAAAAAAGCGCGGGCTTGAAAGGGCGCACCTTCGGGATTATCGGCTTCGGTACCATCGGGCAGAAAGTGGTCGAACGGGTGCGGGCGCTGGAGATGGACATCCTGGTGTGGAGCCGGAGCATGACCCCGGAGAAAGCGAAGGCAAACAACGTTCGCTATGCCGCGTCTCCCCTGGAAGTGGCGGAACAGGCGGATGTCATTTCCGTCAATATTGCCGCAACCGGTGAAACAAAACACATCGCGGACAAACAGTTCTTCGACAAAATGAAAGACGGCGCCGTTTTTATCAATACATCGAGAGGTGAAGTTGTCGACACGGAAGCGCTGAAAGCGGCGGTCCGGGAAAAGGGCCTCCGCGTCGGTCTGGACGTGTATGAAGATGAACCCGGCTCCGGGACCGCCGCGTTTGAGGACACCGAACTTGCCGGACTGGTAAACGGAACACCCCATATCGGCGCCTCTACCAGTCAGGCCTCCGAAGCAATCGCCGACGAGACGCTTCGCGTCCTGAAAACCTTTAAGGAAACCGGTTTTCCCGCGAATGCCGTCAATGTAAGTTTGACAAGTACCGCGAAGTATTCTCTCATTGTCCGGCACCTGAACAGGGTCGGTGTTCTCGCGGGCGTTCTCGACGCCCTTCGGGGGGACAACGTGAACGTGGAAGAAATGCAGAACACTATTTTTTCCGGAGGCGAATCCGCCTGCTGTACCCTTCTTTTGGATGATCTCCCTTCGGAGAAGACCCTTGATGAAATCCGAAAAACAGAGCACATTATCATTGCCCGACTGGAAAAAATTGAAAGCTAAAGGAGTCTTCGTGCTATGGGGAAGGAACATCAACTGGAGGAGCTGGGAATAAAAGTTCCGGACATTCTGCTGCCGGCAAAGGGTGTCGATTTATATACATGGGCGGTGGTTGCCTGCGATCAGTACACCTCGGAACCCGAATACTGGCATCGGGTGGAGAATACCGTAGGTGCCGCCCCCTCTACCCTCCACCTAATTTACCCGGAAGTCTACCTGCAGGAGGAGGACGGGGACGCGCGGATACGGCGCATCAACGCGGCAATGTGCCGTTATCTTGAAGAGGGGATGTTCCTAACATTGGAAAACTCTTGTATCTACGTACAAAGAAAACTTCCCGGCGGCTCGGTCCGGAAAGGACTTCTCCTCGCCCTCGACCTGGAACGGTATTCCTATGAAAAAGGCTCCGCCAGTCTCATCCGGGCAACGGAAGGAACAATCCTCGACCGGCTGCCTCCGCGGATTGAAATACGGAAAAACGCGGCGATTGAGCTTCCGCATATTATGGTCCTGATAGACGACAAGGAGGACCGGCTGTTTCGGCTTCTCGACAACGAAAGCAGCGGAAAACAGTGCTACAATACGAAACTCATGGAAGGCGGCGGGGAAGTTACGGGCTTTCAAATTACCGGGGAGCAGGTTTTCGGCCGGATCGCCGATGTTTTCAACAAGCTCCTTGCCGAAGGAAAAAAAAGGACCGAGAAGGACCCCCTTCTCTTCGCTATGGGCGACGGCAACCACTCCTTTGCCACGGCAAAAGCCATTTGGGAAGAAACCAAAAAGCAAACCGGCAATATGCGGCATCCCGCCCGGTGGGCACTGGTTGAAATTGTCAATATCTACGATCCCGGCCTTCTCTTCGAATCCATCCACCGGCTTGCAATACGGACCGGGTTATCAGCCTTTCGGAACGTTATTTCCGGGAGAGAAGATGTTGCTCTGGATGAAACGGGTTCTTTTAACGAGGCGCTGGAACAAATCTCGGAAATGGGTGAACACCGGATTGCCGTCGCTTCCGGCGGTTTTACCGGCGTCCTTCGCTTCATGAAACCCGAATATAATTTGGCGGCGGCAAGCCTGGACGCCCTGCTGGAAGAGTGTGTGCCCGAAACAGGGGAAGTGGATTACATTCACGGCGCGGAAACCGCCCGGAGCCTTGCCGGAGAAGGAGAGAAAATTGCCTTCATACTTCCCGATTTTGAAAAGGAGCAGCTTTTTCCGACAGTCATCCGGGACGGCGCCCTGCCGAGGAAAACATTTTCAATGGGAGAAGCCCGGGAAAAACGGTACTACCTGGAAGCAAGAAAGATTACACTATGATGCCTACAACCGGTGAAGGACCGGAACTGCCGCCTCAGCGGAAAAAGCAAGCCGAGCAGATAACAACCTACATTACCCCTCTGCTCGAACTCTGCGTATTTGCCGAACAAAATCATCGGGCCGGCTTCTTTCCCTGCCGGGATTTTCTCCGGCGGCTGAATATGGAGACGACCCGCATACAGGAACTTCTCGACAGCTACGGGGCCCAAAAAAGCGAAAAGTGGTTTCCCTTCCGAGAAGCTACGGCGGCGGGAAAAACTTTTTCCTCCGTTACCTATAACCTTCTGCATGTCGACAAAGCCTCGGGACGGTATACCCTCTTCGATATCGAAGATGATTTTCCAGGCGATACCGGCAAACGGCTGAAAGAATGTAAAAAGGCGATTGTCCGGAGCTGTCGGGAACTTCTGAAACAGGCCAAGCGGTGCGGAGTATGTCCCGCGGATATTACCCCCTCTTTTACGCGGTGCGATGAAGAACTGCTTTCCTCCCGTTTTCCCGAAAACCGCACGGTACGGCATGTGGACAAGGTTGGGGAAACCGTCGTCTATCTGGCAACCCGTTTTTTAAACCTTTCCGAAGAACGGAGGGTAAAGGAACTGCTGAAGCAGCGGCAGATGTGCGACTTCGAAATCTGTATTCCCGATGTGGTAAGCGAGGAAAAATGCAGAATAGTGGAAGCGGGTTTCCACAACCTGCAGTCTCTGTACGACACCTATATTTTTGAATCCGATTTGGAGAACCAGGACAAAAACCTTCTCTACCTTCGCGGACACATTAGTATTATTTACCACCTGCTGCAGATCGGTACCGACCTTCTCCATTATTATATCCGGCATATGAGTCAACTGCGGCGGGATACCTACGAGGAAATGAAGTTCCCCATTACCCCGGAAGACCTGCTTTCTATTATTTTCGACTATTTTTTTAAATACGCAAATATGTACATGGAAGCGGCAAAACATCTCTGCCGCTCGATGATCCGCAATTACTCGGTGGAAACGGAAATTACCGTCCCCATACCTAATTACCGGGGATTTCACGTCCGGCCCTCTACCCTTATAGCGAAAATAGTTGCCCATTACGGCAGTTCCGTAAAAATGTATTTACAGGGAAACGAATACGATGCCGGGGTCACCCTCGATTTGTTCCGGGCAAACGAAGCTATTAACGCGGAAAAGCGCCGCTACATAGCGGAAATAATCAGCCGTAAACAAAAAATGAAAAAACCAGTCCCGGAAAACAGGGAAGCCAGAAAACAAGAGCTGCAGATTTTTTTTCTCGAACTGATGAATGAAAATGAAATAATTCTATACGACAGTAATCTCCCTTTTGACGACCTGCAGCCGGAGGACAGGGAAAACCTCGCCGCACTTGCAAGCCGCTATATCAAGCATTTCATGTCCATTGCGAAGGTCGATGTAAAAAGCCGCATGACAATCACCTTTCGGGGAGACAACCGTGCCTTAAAGGATATTACAATATTAGCGGAAAACGGCTACGGCGAGGACAAATACGGAAACAACATCGTCCTGCCCCGGGAGCTTTCCTACCTCAGATCATAAACCGCGAAAGAATAGCGGCGGGCACCGGCACGGGCAGTCTGTCACCGATGGAAGCCTCGGCGGCCGTTTTTTCCCCTTCCTTTTTCCCGCTTTTTTTCAAATATATCCCGATTTCCAAACCGGTCCCGGCATATTTTCTTTCAACAAGCCCGAGTCCGACAAGGCGGCCTTCGGCATCGATGGAGCAGCTCGTTACATTACCGATGACCATTCCGTTTTTATTAACAATAACGTCTTCCGGGTTCGGCCGCCGCACACCTTTCTTGTCCGCCCGCCATCTGACCAATTCCCGCGCCCTGTTCATATCACCGGTAAGCCGCGCGTCTCGGCCGATAAAAAAGGGTTTATGATACTTTACATAGCCTGCAAACCCCGCCTCCGCCGGTGAAATGTTGTAAATTCCGGCAAGTTCATGCCCGTAGAGGGGCAGTCCGGCTTCAATCCGTAAACTGTCCCGGGCAGCCAGACCGCAGGGACGCAGTCCGTGATCTTTCCCCGCTTCCATCAGCTTGTTCCACAACATGGGAAGATTTCCGGGATGCACATACAGCTCGTACCCCGATTTTTCTCCGGTATAACCGGTCCGCGTAACGATAACGGCGAAACCATCTATCTCCGTTTCGGTACACCGGGTTTTCCGCAGCTTGTCGATCTTATCCCTCTCTTCCTGCTGCGCAATACACGCCGATAAAATCCGTTTCGATGCAGGCCCCTGCAGGGCTATCCCCCGGAGCTGCCGCTTTCCGGCCTCTTCCGATTTCAAATTGATAAGCTCGGCCTCTGTCGCGGGGCGGACCGAAGGCCTGTCTTTATCAATTACAGTCCTTCCTTCGTTGACGGCACGAAGCCAGTCCCAGTCCTTCCCTTCGTTCGCGGCGTTAACGACCACGAGAAAGCGCTCGGCAGAAAACCGGTACACCATAATGTCATCGATAATATTTCCGTCAATATCGAATAGATAACTGTAGCAGGAATCCAGATCTTCGAGCCAGTGGATGTAATTACTGGTAACGGTGTCCAGGAACTCGAGGGCGTGGGGGCCGGTAACCTCAAAGCATCCCATATGGCTTACGTCGAAAAGACCCGCGGCCTTCCGCACGGCGCCGTGCTCATCCGAAACACTCGAATACCATACAGGCATGTCCCATCCGGCAAAGGGGACCATCTTTGCACCCAGCTCCCGATGGATGGAGTTCAACTCCGTTTTTTTCAGCCCTTCCTCCCGCGGCTCCGCATAGGACCAGACAGCGCCGTTATCCACCGATTGCGTACCGGCCGCGGCGATAAGCGCCTCCTGCCCGACAAAATAGGGAACCGATAAATCAAACTGTTTTGGAAAGGCTTTCCGTACCTCCGCGCCTTCCCTCCCGGGGCTGACGGAATCCGGAGGAAACGCCGATTCCAGCTCTGCGGATTGTCCGGTCAAGTCGCTTTCATCAATTTCCTCGACAACAACGGGCCCCTGGATTTTTCTAAAAACATCCCCCGTATCGAAAAGGATATAGCCGTCGGCAGTCCCCCGGAGCCACAACAGCAGTCTGCAGGCCCCGGTAAGAGGAGCGAGAATGTAGCGCTGCCGGCCATGCAGGTCAGGTTCATGTTTCATCACGATACAGTCGGACAGGACCTTCCCCTCGGCATCGAGAAAAAACGTCCGGGCAGCTTTGTTTTTTTCCAGCGCGCCGATATTCAGGGTACACAGCTCCTGCAGACAGGCCTCGGCTCTCCATCCGGACACCCGGATATACCGGCGGTCCCCTTCCCGCCGTCCATCTTCACACCAGTAGTGGGGATAATCGCTGTGCACAACATCGAGGTCGAAACCCGCACGTTCCGCCAACACGGCAACACCTGCTTTCGCCTGTTCCAGTACATCAATTCCAAGCTTTCCACGGGGAAGTTCGTTACCCACCCCGATATACGAAAACGGATGAATCGACGTAACTACTTCCGATGTAATTTTTGCAATTTCCTTCATTTCTTCCGGGCCGAAACCGCGCTGAGTTACCCAGGGCGTTCCGAAACGGATACCATGGGCCAACGCCGTCATCGTATCGCCGGGAATGGTGTTTTTATTGACAACGATTCCGGCAAGGTCGAGGATTCGGGCCGCTATTTCGCCCCGAAGAGGTATTCCCGGGGTAAAGCGGTTCCGTTCCTTCGGATTCAGCCCGACGGAATGTACGTCCACCATGACGATGTGGGTGTCCGTTCCCCCGTAGACGACCTTCAATCCGTTTTCCGTAAACGCTTCGGCCAATACGCGGGCGTTTTCGACGGTTTTCTCCTGAAGCTGCCGAAACTGCTCCGTTCCGGCAATTTTAAACACAACGGCCAATGCCGCCATCTTGTTGATGTGGGGCCCCCCCTGGGCGCCGGGGAAAACGGAATTGTCGATAAGCGCGGCGGTTTCTTCATCCGTTGTCAGGATCGCGGCACCCCGAGGACCGCCTAAGGTTTTATGGGTGGTAAAAACGGTAACATCCGCAGTTCCAACCGGGTTCGGATATACCCCCCCTACAACCAGTCCGGCGGAATGCGCGATGTCCGCCATAAGATATGCTCCGGCCTCATCGGCTATTTCCCGGAAACGACCCCAGTCCGGCGCCCAAGGATATGATGTATATCCGGCAATAATAAGTTTCGGCCGGAATTCCAGAGCGAGGTCCCGGATAGTATCGTAGTTGAGTTTTTCCGTTTTCGGGTCTACCCCGTAGGAAACTACATTATACCGCTTTCCGGACTGGTTGAACTCGCTCCCGTGTGTCAGATGACCTCCCTGAAAGAGATCGAGGCCCATGATGACATCGCCGTCCTGTAACAGGGCGTCGTAAATTGACAGGTTTGCCGCGGACCCGGAAAGGGCCTGGACGTTTACGTAAATATCACTATCGGAAAGACCCGGGCGGGCAAAACACATTGCCGCGCGCCGCGCCGCTAAGCCTTCGATAATGTCCACATAATCCACCCCCTTGTAAAACCGGCGGTTCGCGTACCTCCGGTAATACACAAGACAGTGGGACTGATCGAGGAGCAGCTCTTCGGAATACCGCATGGTCCGTTCCCGTGGGTATCCTTCGGCGTATACATTCTGAAACACCGAACCGAGGGCGTCCCGGACCGCTTTCGGCGCGCAGCTTTCGGAAGGTATCATAATCAGCTTCCGCTTTTGCCGTTCCTCCTCCCGCGAGATAAGCTCCGCCACAAAAGGGGCAGTGTCTTCCAGCGGCTCTCGAAACAGGAAATCTTCTCTGCTGCTCATAATACCCTCCTAGTAACTCCTATTAACTGTTTTTGCTCTGAAATGTTTTCATAAAATCCTCGAGCTTCTCCACCCCTTCCTTAGGGAAGGAATTATATATTGACGCCCGAATACCTCCGACGCTCCGGTGGCCCTTCAGCCCCACCATCCCCTCTTCCGCGGCGGCGGCAACAAATTGCTTTTCCAATTCCTCCGACGGCAGCCGGAAAACAACGTTCATGTTTGATCGCACGTTCCGGTCCACGGGAGAACAGTA
>CAZSGZ010000032.1:11998-12931 GCA_964606455.1 uncultured Spirochaetales bacterium | reverse complement strand
CCCGCCGCTTGAATCGATAGCGGAATAGAGAAGATCGGCTTTCTCCCGGTTCCGCCGGGCCGCGGCCTCCACCCCTCCGTTCTCTTTCAGGGCCTGGAGTACGAGCTGCAGCACCCAGATGGAAAATACCGGAGGCGTATTGTAGAGGGAATTCTTTTCGGCGTGGACCTTGTAGGAAAGGTACGCGGTAAGACCGTCACCGCTTCTGTCGAGCAGGTCGTTCCGGATAATTACCACCGCGACCCCTGCAGGACCGAGGTTCTTTTGAGCACCGGCGTAAATAAGACCGAAACGCTCGACTGGGAGGGGAGTACTCAGGATATCGCTGGACATGTCAGCGACAAGGGGAACGTCCCCCGTATCCGGCCATTCCTTCCACTGAATGCCGCCGATGGTTTCATTCGAGGTGATATGCACATAGGAACTCTCCGTCGACGGGCCTACCGCTTCGGCAGGTGGAAGCATGGTATATGCCGACTCCTTCCCGTCGAAGAGCACATTCACCGTACCGATTTTTGACGCATCGTCGAATGCCTTTTTTGCCCAGGAACCGCTTACGACAAAATCACAGCTGCCGCCGGGACCCATCAGGTTCATCGGCACCATGGAAAATTGGAGGGTAGCGCCTCCTCCCAGGAACAGGACCGAGTAATTCTCCGGAAGACCGAGCAGTTCCCTAAACAGTCCGATTGCACTGTTATGCACACCATCGTAGTCTTTACTTCTGTGGCTCGTTTCTATAAGCGACATCCCCATTCCCTGAAAATCGACGATCTCCTCCCGGATTTGCCGCAGCACTTCCAACGGAAGGGTCGCGGGCCCCGCGTAAAAATTGAATTTTCTTGTGTTCTCTGCCATTTTTTCCTCCATATCCTATTGGCTTATTTTAGCACAAATTGAGTATTATGTCAAAAAATTTATTTAATTCTGATG
>CAZSGZ010000032.1:0-11988 GCA_964606455.1 uncultured Spirochaetales bacterium | reverse complement strand
TTTTTTGAGTTTTACCGATATCCCGTTTGCCGTTGAACTCATCGGCAAACTATGATACCCTTCTGATTCTATCACGCACATAAAATGGGAGTCTATAGATGGCAATTTCTGCAAAAATTGCGGCGGATATGGAAAAATCCTCCTGGATTAGAAAAATGTTCGAAACCGGGGCGGTCCTGAAACAGCAGTACGGCGCCGACAACGTATACGATTTCAGTTTGGGGAATCCGAATGTCCCTCCCCCGGAGGCCTTTTTTACCGCTGTAGCTGAAACAGCGGCCGAAAACCCCGAGGGGATTCACGGCTATATGTCGAATGCCGGATTTCCCGAAACCCGGCGGGCAATCGCGGAATATGCCTCGAAAGAACTAACGACAATCCTGAAACCGGAACACATTGTTCTCTCCTGCGGCGCCGGGGGGGGAATGAATGTAGTATTGAAAACAATCCTCAATCCCGGAGATGAGGTCCTTGTATCGACCCCCTATTTTATGGAATATAATTTCTACGCCGGCAACCACGGCGGGACGGTAAAGGCGGTCCCGGGAAAGGACAATTTCGACCTCGACATCGGAGCAATCGCCGCCGGGATTAGTCGGAAAACGGCGGCGGTCATCATCAACAGTCCGAACAACCCCTCCGGCGCCGTGTACGGCGAAGCCCTCGTCCGGGAACTCGGGAAGATGCTAGAGAAAAAAAGCACCGAAACAGGGAGGACAATCTATCTTATTTCCGACGAACCCTACCGGAAAATTGTGTTCGACGGTGTAAGCGTACCGAGCGTAATGGAGGCCTACGGCAACAGCATTGTCGTTACCTCCTACTCAAAGGACATTTCCATTCCCGGTGAGCGGATTGGCTACATTGCGGTCCATCCGAACGCGGAGGACTGCAAAAACATCATCGACGGTGCGATATTGAGTACCCGCATCCTCGGGTTTGTAAACGCGCCGGCCTTGATGCAGCGGGTAATTGCCCGCCTGCAGGGTGAGCATATCGATCCGGACATCTACAAGCGGAAACGGGACCTTCTCTGCGAAGGCCTTGCCGGCTGCGGCTATGAATTCACCCCCCCGAAGGGCACTTTCTATCTTATGCCGAAAGCTCCCGGAGGTGATGATGCAGCCTTTGTCGCCGCACTGCAGCAGGAACGGATTTTAGCGGTCCCGGGGCGGGGGTTCGGCCTGCCCGGATATTTCAGGCTGTCCTTCTGCGTAAAAGATGAAACAATAACCGGCTCACTGCCCGGCTTCGCCCGGGCCTGTAACCGGATGCATGAACAATAGGAGTTTTCTATGGACAAAATGATTCTGTCAGGCAATGAGGCTTTTGCCCGGGGGGCGTGGGAAGCCGGGGCCGCGGTGGGGACCGGATACCCCGGGACACCATCGACGGAGATACTCGAAAATTTTACCAGCTATCCGGAGGTGTATTCGGAGTGGTCGGTAAATGAAAAAGTCGCCTTAGAGGTCGGGATCGGGGCTTCCTTAGCTGGCGCGCGGACGTTAGTTACCATGAAGCATGTCGGCATGAACGTGGCAGCGGACCCGCTTTTCACCGCCTCCTATATCGGAGTGAAGGGCGGGCTTGTCATCGTCTGTGCAGACGATCCGGGAATGCATTCCTCCCAAAACGAACAGGACAACAGGAATTACGCGTTTTCCGCGAAGATACCCATGCTTGAACCCTCCGATTCGGAAGAAGCCCGGGCGTATACGCACAAAGCCTTTCAGATAAGCGAAACATACGACACTCCGGTCATTCTGCGTTCAACCACGCGTATTTCCCATTCGAAGGGCATTGTTTTCCCGCAGCAGCGGAAGGAAAACACCGGCAGCCGGGAGGGCTTTACCCGGGACATATACAAATACGTTATGATACCCGCCTACGCGCGGAAACGGCATACGGTTGTAGAGGAGCGGATGAAACAACTGACGTCGGATGCCGACAGCCTCGATATCAACACCGTTGAACAGGGAGACAGAAAAATCGGGTTTATCACCTCCGGCGTCGTGTACACCTACATTAAAGAGCTGTATCCCGAGGCGTCGATTTTGAAACTGGGGATGATATACCCCCTGCCGGAAACGACAATCCGCGATTTCTGCGCAAGTGTGGAAAAGGTCGTTGTTGTGGAAGAACTCGATCCGTTTTTTGAACTGCGGATACAGGCAATGGGAATCGAAACCCGGGGAAAAGACCTGTTTCCGATTACCGGAGAATTCAACACCGACATTATCAAAACGGGACTGCAAAAGCTCGGCTATGAAAGTGCAAAAACAACGGAAGCTCCCCTCACAAGCGGGTTTACCCTGCCCCCCCGGCCGCCGTCTCTCTGTCCCGGATGCCCCCACCGTACGGTGTACAACGTGTTGAAGGAGAAAGACGTTATTATAACCGGGGACATCGGCTGCTACACCCTAGGCGCCCTTCCGCCGTACGAATCCATGGACACATGCGTCGATATGGGAGCGTCGGTAACAATTTCCCAGGGGATAGAAATCGTGGAAGGAAGTAAAAACGAAAAACCGCCGGTTTCCATTATCGGGGACTCCACCTTTGCCCATTCCGGCCTAACGGGACTGCTGAACGCTGCTTACAACAAACGGAAAGGATTGATTATCGTACTGGACAACGGCACCACCGCCATGACTGGAATGCAGCCGAACCCCTTCTCGGGAGAACGGATAGACGGCGAAGAAACCTTTGTCCTCGATTACGAGAAACTGGCGGCGGCCATGGGGATCGGGGACGATAATTTCCGTATGGTTGATGCCTACAAGGCTGATCAGATCGAGTCTTCCATAGACGACCTCCTGGGGAAGAAGGAACTTTCCCTTTTAGTAATTAAAGGACTGTGCATTATTCTCAAGAAACGAAGGGCAAGGGGCAACTAACATGAATACAAAACTGAACAACATACTGATGGTCGGCGTCGGCGGCCAGGGAATAATTCTCGCAAGCGATATCCTTACCCGGGCGGCGATGAACGCCGGATACGATGCCAAAAAGAGCGAAATTCACGGAATGAGCCAGCGGGGAGGCTCCGTATTCAGTCACATCCGGTTCGGCGAGAGGGTATATTCTCCCACCATCTCTTACGGGGAAGCGGACATTATCTTTTCGCTGGAAGAGATGGAAGCACTCCGGTGGATTCCCTACGCGAACCATAAAACATTCATCGTCTGCGCGACCAAGGAAATTCTGCCGACAACGGTGCCTGCCTATCCCGGGGGGATTAGGGAGGAGCTGGAAAGGCTGTCTTCAAACATCAATTTTTTTGACACCGATAAACTGATAGAAAAAATCGGCAACGTAAAATTTCTGAATGTAGCAATGCTTGGAATGATGTCGGGAAAAATCGACTTTACAGAAAAAGTCTGGCAGCAGGCCATACGGGAAGAGGTCCCGGAGGGCACCTTCGAGGAGAACTGGAAGGCTTTTATTGCCGGAGAACATATCCTGTAGTTTCATACAGGTCTAATGTCTTCCCTGCCAGGAGCAGAGATAACCGGCCGCCGTCCCCGTTCGTAAAAACCCCGATCCTTCGAAGACCTTCGCCGGGTATTTCCGCTGTTCGCGTAAACGTATTGTCAAGAACAATGCAGCCGCGGTCGGTCCTGCAGAAAAAATAGGTCCGGGAGTTTTCCGGAGATACAACGGCATCGATTTCCGAAAAAGATACGCCTTCGATCCTCCCCGTCCGGACTATGGAAAGATCTCCCGCAAACTCCCGGATTATAGAAACAGTACCCTTCCGGGAAAGGACAAAACAGCGCTGCCCGTCTTCCGTTTCGACGATTTTTATATCGGTAAAGGTTTCGCGAAACGCGGCAGATTTTCCCGCAACTTCGTTTCCGCCGTCCCTCAGCCGCAGGAGCTGAAACTCCGGCAGTTCCCCGGCGGAAACAGACCATGTATGCACAAGCAGCAGAGGAGAGGAGCCGTCTCCCCGGCGGAAGGAGGTAAAAAACAGCGTCCCCCGAAGCTTATCCCCTTCCTTATTCTTGTCCGCCGACGGATCGAGGATTTCGGCAAAATTGATAAAACGGCCCTCGTTATCAATCTCGTAACGCCGCAGTACCGAATCTCCGCCGGTGAGATATTCTTTTTCCCGGCCGATAAAATTATATACTCCCTGATCGCTGGTGGTGTGGGAGATAAAGATTCTGTCAGTATCCGGAAGAAGGAAGATCTCCTCCGGTACGGCGGGAACGGCACAGTCCCACAGCAGATTGAAGCCGCGGACGTCGAAACACAGCACTCCCCTCGGCATTGTGTAATCACCGGGCCGGGCAACACAGTAAATTTTTTCTCCGGCAATTGCGCTTACTATAGTCGATTCAAAATTGTATTCCGTTTTCTGCAAATCGTTTCTGCCGACGGTCCCGCCGAATGCATTGCGGGCAAGCAGATAATTCGATGCCTTAAGCCTGCCCGTGGCCAGAATATCGTATTTTCCGTCTCCGTCGGCATCGATTATAAACGGCGCCGGAGCCGCGTCTTCAGACAGCGGAACAACCCTGCAAGTTTCCAGTGCATCATCCATAACGGCGGTCCCCCTGCCGGTGCTTACAATAATTTCTTTCTTTTTCGAACCCAGGACATCCGCGAAAAAGAGATATGTTTCCCCCGTTCGGCTGAATACCGGGTTAGAAACTGTTTTTACAAGCGAAAAACCGGAAACATCCAACTCATCGGCGGTAATCCCGAAAGCGGAAAGTTCCCGCACTGGCGGCAGTCGCCGCGGCCCGCACCCGGCACTGATAACAAAAACCGGCAGCGGCAGGATAAGAACAAGATGTCTCCAGAAAGTCCGTTTCATGATTATTAATAGGAATAGAGGGTAATTCCGGAACCGGTGTTAAGAATAATTTCCGGTCTGCCGTCGCCGTCGAGATCGCTGATATCTGCAAGGATTATTGTTTCCTCCCCTTCCGTATCCGGCAATCCGGAAGCGAAAGTGCGGATAATTTTTCCGTCTAGAGAAAATATATGCGCCGATTCAGCGTCCCAGCCGAAAAACTCCGAGGTTCCGTCGGCATCCGCGTCGATAAACCTCAGTAAACTGCCGTTTACCCCCTTCGGAAGTTTTGTCTCCCGTACTCTTATATAATTTTCATCAAGAAAATCGATCCCCCCCCGTTCCCGCCAGACAATTGCCAAATGCTGCTTTCCCTCTATCAGGGCAAGCCGGACACTCAGGGACTGATCATCCGGCCCGCCGGTGTACACGGAGGTGCGTTTCCCGGTTTCCTCATCGATCCTGTAGAGGACCGGGGTGCCGGAATAATAGCCGGCGTTTTTCCCTTCCAGGAAATACACCTCTTTCCTCCCGTCGCCGTCGGCATCGTAAATAATAGGACTCAGGTTGCCGCTGTTATTTTCATGTTCCAACTTTCCGGAGCCCGGAAGAAGTTCCCCGCCGGCGGCGAGAATATGAATATGAAGCTCCGAATCCTTTTCCGCCGTGCCGTCCGGGTGGACATACGTCCCGCCGTTGCTCGGTGTATAGGAGGATAGGTAATAGGCACCGTTATGTTTACAGACCTCGCTGCCCCGAAAGGAAAGGGCCCGGTGGAAAAGGAGCCGCAGGTCTCCGGTCCGCGAAGACAGGGTGAGAAAAGAACGTGGCTGTATCTGATACCCCGTAATGGTAAGGACCGCAATGTCTTCCGAATCTCGGTAGGGAGCTGAAAGGACCGTATCAGTTCCGTAGTACAGCTCTTTCCGAAACAGGAGCCGCCCGTCGGCGTTCCTGTATGTAAGAAATAGCGGGCCCGGACTTCTAACCGCCGATGTTACCACATCGGATTTTCCGTCGCCGTCGAAATCCCCCGCGGGCAGCCAGTAGACGGACTGCTTAGGAGGAAACGGTATATACCGGACAGGCTCGAGGTCCGTGTCTAACATGATGCTTCTGTTTGCGGCCGGCTGCCGCAGGAGCAGTTCTTTTTTATCCGTCCCGGTAAAATCTTCGGCGGCATGTAAATACACGGCGGGGGAGAACTCCCGTGCGCGTATCATGGCAAAATCGGCATAGGAGTTCACCGGCGTTTCCGGGACCAGAGGGGGGTCTATCACCATATTTTTTCCGACCGATGAAAAGAGAGAATATTTTTTATGAGGAGAATTCGGAACATACCCTTCGAGGGGAAGCTCAATGATGGTATGCGTTCCGGCCCCGCACACCGTCTCCGCGGAGCTGCTCCGCAGCCTATCGAGTTCCGCCCTCACCGTATGGTTTCCCGCGGCAATAACAAATGGAATTTCAGCCTTCGGAATCTGCCTGCCATCTGCATACACGGCTGCTCCGGGAGGCACCGTAAAAACTTCCATCGTCGAGCGGTCCCGCCAGCCCTCGGGAAACAGCTGAAAACCAGCCCCCGCGGCAACTCCAAGGGTCTGTCCGCCGGCACCGTCTTCGATAATAACGGCGCCGGTTACGACCCCTCCAAAGGCGTTACACCAGACAGGCCGCAGACCGTTACTCAACAGATACAATCTGTTGTCATTTCTAAGCAGAATACCCGTCTTCCCGTCCTCCAAGAAAGGACCCGTTTGAAAGACCTTGATATTGTGAAAATCACCGGGAAGCACACACCGGGCAAGGGGTTCCAGGGTGTGGTCAACAAACTCCAGTATCCCCGCCTGTTTCCACACAACGAGAAGGACCTCCCGGCCTCCGAACGAAAAGGGATACAGTTCTCCTTCCGTCTGTTCCGGGCCGGGGCGGCTGTACAGGACCTGTTTCCCCCCTAAACTCCTCGCCTGCAGCACCGCGTTACCGGGATAGAAATCCGACATTCTATCGAGACAAAGGTAGAGCTCCTCTTCCCCGTCCCCGTTTATGTCGCGGACCTCCCCCCGAACTCCTGAAACGGCCCCGTCTACGACAAAGCCCTCTTTCGCTTCGGGACCGATGTTTTCATACACCTCCGGCTCCCCTGTTTCCGCGTTCAGGACAATGACCGCGTGTCTGTCCCGCGGGACCGTATAGGGTATTTCCGCTTCATATTCCTCTCCGCTGAACGCGCGGTTCGAAACCGCTATCTTCTCCGGCGGAGAACTAAAAGAAGCGTCAAATGGGACGGGGCCGGAATGAAAGCGCCAGCGGACCGTCCCCGAAATTGTGTCCACGGCCGCGACGGCTTTCGGCAGCATGTTCTGTGTCGAATAGGTGGTATAAAAGAGTGTCCCCTCCGAATACCGCAGCGGTTTCGTCCGCTGTGTCCTTCCCGGGAAATCGGTATGTTCAAGAATGACATTCAGGAAACCGTCGAGAACAACAAGCCGCGCGCTTCTGTCCCGCTCCGTTCCGAGAATACACTCCTTTTTGCCGTCATTATTGATGTCGGCACAAAAACCGGAAAAAAATCCCGGAAAATCGAATTCCTTTTCCCGCAATTTTTCACCGGAAGGCGAAAAAACCGTTATTCGACTGCCGTCTATAAGAAGGATTTCCTCACGTTTGTCCCCCGCTATGTCCCCGGACAGAACGAGGGCACAGCCGGTATCCATAGAGAACACCGCGGGCACCGGAACATACGGCGCTTCCTTCGTTTCCGAGGCTTTCTCGGTACAGCCGAAGAACACAAAGAGAAAAAAAGCCGGAAACAAAACAGCAGTTTTCCGCACCATCAGCCTCCTCCCGCGGGAACAGCTAAAAACACTTTCGTATACTCCCCCTCGACACTCTCAATCCTGATAGTGCCGCCGTACTGCTCCAGTATCGTTTCGCAAAGTGTCAGCCCGATTCCCATATTGGATTGAGAACTCTTTGTGGAAAAAAACGGTTTAAAAACATCCTGAAGAACTTCACCGCTCATACCGCTGCCGTTGTCCTCAATTTGAAAAAGCAGCTCGGCTCCCCGTTTGCTTCCGTTTATCCATATCGCTCCCTCTCCCTCCCCGATTGCGTCGATGGAATTGGACAATAAAATCTGAAATACACTTAAAAAGTCTCCGGCATTACAGTTCAGATAGAGGGGAGTTTCGAGAGACACTGTAAAATGAATTTCTTCGCTTATCCGCTTTTTAAAATAGTCGATTGTGGAATACAGCACCCCCGCGAGATCTACCCTGTCCGTATGCCGCGACTTTTGACGGAACACCCGTTTCATGTTATGTACAATCTCGGTAACCCGGGCAAAACCCTGCCGGTAGTCCTCGAGAATTCGGCGTACATCCTGTACAGCTTCGCCGATCCGTTTTCTTTCTCCATCGTCGATTTCGGGGGCGTCCGCGGCCTCCGCAAGGATTTGAAAATGCTGCTCCAGGTATTCTATGTTTCCATACATATGGGTAAGGGGATTGTTGATTTCATGAGCAGTCCCCGCGGCAAAGGTGGCAAGGGTAGCCAATTTTTCCTGATTGATAATTTTACTCCTCGCCGAGGACAATTCCCGGGACAGTTTCCGCTCCATCTGTAGCTGAACATACAAAATTCGTACAAGATTGAAAATAATATAGGTAAAAACAGCTACGAGGAGAAGAATCGGGAAAAGAAGCATATCGATATTCTTGAATTTCAGCTGGTTCATGAGAATGAAATATCCGATTGCGGCCAAAAACAAGATGATAGAAGCAGCTATATGAAAAAAAAACGCGGCGAAGCTTACAACGCCGACGGCTATAAGAATCGAACATAAATAACTGTAGGAAAGCATTCGGTTTGGCGTGTAATAGACAGGAAAAAACAACAGCATCTCTACAATTAAATACGCGACCAAAACGATGGATAAGAGCATTGAAACCAGCCGCAGATGTGAAGTGCTATCCCGCCGCACAAGTGAGAAAATAATTACGAAGAGGACCGCAAGAATACAAATTCCCGAACCGGTAATAACCGGGATATACCGTGGAATGGTTACAGGAGCCAGAAGGACCTTCGCTGCAAGGCAGAGGAGGAGCACGCCCGATACCAATACAACACTCCGGACGTGTTGTGTGTGTACCGAAGAATTCATACCGTTATAGCTGTCCGCCGCCGCTTAACTGCAGTTTTTTCATCTTGTTTTTCAGCCCCTGTCTACTGAGACTCAGGGCGTTTGCTGTACGGGAAATATTACCCTTATTGAATTCCAGGTATTGGGCGATGATCTCTTTCTGAAACGAGTCGATATAGTCCTGCAGATTGATCGACTGATTGACATTGAGTTCTTCAATGGCCTTCTGGTTGGTGGCCGTATAAAAATACCGGTTTTTCCCCTTCGTAAGAGCATCGATTACAACCGTGTCATCAATGCGGCCGGCCCCGTGGACGGCAATACGGAGATATATTTTTTCCACAAAGCCTTCCAGTTCCCGGACATTACCGGGAAAGGGGTAACTGAAAAGATATTCTTCCGCTTCCGCTGTAAAAGGCGGCAGTTGATACCCTTTCCGTGCCGCAAGAGCATCGATAATGGGAAGAATATCTTCTTTTCTGTCCCTGAGGGGGGGAATATCTATATGCAGCGGATTAATACGGTAAAACAGGTCTTTCCGGAACCTTCCCTCGACAACTTCCTTTTCCAGCTGCTTATTTGTAGCGGCAATTATCCGTACATTCACCCGCCTCTCGGTTACCGAACCGATGGGAAAGTAGGTGCCGAACTGAATAAAACGAAGAATTTTTGCCTGAAACGCCAGGGGAAAATCTCCAATTTCATCGAGAAAGAGGGTCCCCCCCTCCGCCATTTCAACCAGCCCTTTCTTATGATGCACCGCCCCGGTAAATGCCCCCTTTTCAAACCCGAAAAGCTCGCTTTCGAGTAAATTTTCCGAAAAAGCGGAACAATTGACCGCGACAAACTGGTTCCTGTTCTGTACCGAAAGGGCGTGTACCCCTCTGGCAATAAGCTCCTTTCCGGTCCCGGTTTCCCCGCTCAGCAGGAGAGGCTCATCCGACCGCGCATACATTGCGGCAAGTTCTTTTACCTTGATAATAGGCTGATGAAAACCGATAAAATCGTCGAGCGGGTTATGAATTGTCGAGCGCAGACTTGCGTTTTCCTCCGCCAAATCTCTATTCTGCTCTTTCAGCTTCATCTCCAGGCGCTCCTTTTCACGAAGCAGGGCGAGTGTTTCACTTGCCCGGTGAACATTCTGCAGCAGAAAGTCCGGTGAAAAAGGTTTTACAATGTACTTGTAGATAAGGTTGGAGTTTACCGCGTCGATAAGATCATCCGTGTCCGTATACGCCGATATAATAATCGCCGTAAAATCGTCGTTCTGTTCCTTTACCTTTCGGATCAGTTCAATGCCCGAAATGTCGGGCATTTTTTGGTCGGACACCAGTACGTCAAAATCATTCTGACAGCAGTACTGCAGCGCCTCCCGGGGATGAATAAACGTCTCGGTAGAATAATTCTGCAACACCCGTTTAATAAAACTTACATTCGAAGGCTCATCATCAACAATCACTATCCTCATGCTGAAGATTCTAACATAATTTTACTAATATTATCCAGCCTGTATACCTGTATTAATCCATTTTTCCGGCGCCGACTGCCCGTACCGCTTCGGTAATGAGGGCATTGATTTTTTGATGCAGGTCGTTCCCTATTCCGCCGCTTTCAAGCTGTTTCCAGCCGGGGATATATTTTTCCACCAGAACGCGGGAATCCTCTTCCCCGGAGACGGCCACCGGGGGTTCCGCCCCCCACTCCTCCTTCCAGGGGATAATACCCGCTTTCAGTTTTACGGCAATGATACGTCGGACAGACAGGTCAATTCTGCTCTCGGATACAGCACCATCCCGTACAGCCTTCAACAGTGCCGAAAAAGCCTGCCGGGGGGCGGGAGGTTCTAAAATACAGTCCGCTCCCGCATCCAGGACCGCAAGGACCGCTTCTTCGACCTCCCACCGGGAGGTAAGCGCCCTCATGGAAATAGAATCGGTAAGCGCAATGCCCCGGAAACCGAGGGTTCCCCGGAGCAGTTCCGTCGTAATGGACCGGGAACAGGACGCGGGAAGATCATCTCCGCTTACCCCCGGCATAATAACGTGGGAAACCATAATACAGTCGATTCCCGCTTCAATCCCTTGTGTAAACGGAATAAGATCAGCTTCTTCAATCTCCCGCAGACTCCGAGTGTCGACGGTGCTTCCCAAATGCGGGTCCGCTTCCGCCCCGCCGTGTCCGGGAAAATGTTTCAATACGGGAAGGACCCCGCTTTCCCGCAAGCCTCCGGCAAAAGCAAGACTCATGGCGGCAACACGCCGGGCATCGGTGCCGAAACTTCTGCTGCCGATTACCTGGTGGGTTGTCTGCCGGTGGACATCGGCAACAGGGGCAAAGACGAGGTTAATCCCCAGAAGGGAGGTTTCCCTGCCGGTAATCCACCCCGCCAAGTAGGCATAATCGGTGTTTCCCGCGGCCCCGATGCCGGCCGGTGCGGGAATTCTGGTTGCGGGAATGTCCCCGGACTCGTAAAGGCGGCCGATATACCCTCCTTCCTGGTCCGTACCAATAAAAAGAGGCACCCCCGTTTGTTCCTGCAGCCCGGAACACAGCTCCCGGACCTGTTCCTCCGTGTCGATATTACCCCCGAAGAGGATAATACCGCCGGGGCGGATACTTTCTACCTGCTGTTTCTCCCATGTGCCGGTACGTAAAGAATAGTCTTCTTCGACTGTATTCCAAAGGCTGATAATGAAAAGCTGACCGACCTTTTCTTCCAGCGTCAGGCTTCGTACCAGTTCCGCGGCCTGCGCTTCATACATCATCCGGGTGTCCAGATTTTTGTAGAGAAAATACCGCTGCGGAGTTACCCCAAGAATGGATGTAAGCGGCGCCGTGGGCCGCCGAAGCTCTTCCGCTCTTTCCGTTTCCCCTTCACGTTTTTGTACTGCTTCGTCTTCAACGGATACGGCAGCGGTTGCACAGGAAAACAGTACTGTAAGGAGAAAGACAACAATAACAACTGCGGCGGCATAAACAAGGCTCTTCATCCGCCGTCAGTGTAAAGCATTTTCCACTGCCGTTACAATCTCCGGGTCGA
>CAZSGZ010000031.1:0-21386 GCA_964606455.1 uncultured Spirochaetales bacterium | reverse complement strand
ACATTCTGCTATATCCGGGAGACGCGGGAGGTATTGTATAAACGGATCATCACCCGGGGGCTTCCCGCTTTTCTAAGCGCCGATGACCCCGAAGGGGACTTTTACCGGCTCTACCTCCGCAGAACACGGCTCTACGAACAACAGGCCGACATAACAATTGACGCTATGGGAAAAGGCGCGGAAGAAATATATGCTATACTGAAAGAACAGCTGCAGGAGGCGGACAGTGTCGGGTAACAGCATCGGAACACTTTTCACGGTAACTACATTCGGAGAATCCCACGGACCGGCTCTCGGGGTCATTATCGACGGAACACCGCCGGGGCTGGAGCTGGATGCCGGGTTTATCCAGCGGGAACTCCACCGGCGCAGGCCCGGTCAGTCGGCCGTAAGCACCGGCAGAATCGAGGCGGACACGGCGGAAATCCTGTCCGGAGTGTTTGAAGGAAAAACAACGGGGACCCCCATCGCCATCCTGATACGCAATAAAGACGCCGCGCCGGAAGCCTATTCCGATATAAAAGATGTATTCCGGCCGGGACACGGCGACTATACCTACGATAAAAAATACGGCATCCGCGATTACCGGGGCGGGGGACGCGCCTCCGGCAGGGAGACCGCGGCCCGTGTCGCCGCCGGAGCCGTGGCAAAGCTGCTGCTTCGGCAGGCGGGCATCGAAGTCCACGCCTATACCACCGAAGCGGCGGGGGTCCGCTGCGCTTTACGGGACCTGTCCGCGGTGGAGCAAAACAGCATGCGGGCCTGCGATCCGGAAGCGGCCGTTCGAATGGAGGAGAAGATACTGGAGCTTGCTTCGAAGGGAGACAGCGCCGGCGGTATCGTCGAATGCAGGACAGGGGGGCTGCCGCCGGGATTGGGGGAGCCGGTATTTGCCAAACTCGACGCCGAACTCGCGAAAGCGGTACTCTCGATCGGCGGTATCAAGGGAATCGAGTTCGGCGGCGGATTTGCCTGCGCCGCCGAGACCGGCAGCACCTGGAACGATGAAATGGACGGAAGCGGTTTCTTGAGCAACAATTCCGGGGGCATTTTAAGCGGTATCAGCACCGGGCAGGAATTGGTATTCCGGGCCGCCGTTAAACCGACGCCTTCGATAGGGATCCGGCAGTCCGCCGCGGACCGATTGGGGGAACAGCGGGACATTGAAATAACCGGCAGACACGATCCCTGCCTCTGTCCCCGAATCGTTCCGGTGGTCGAAGCAATGACGGCCATCGTCCTTGCCGACATGATGATGATGCGCCGGGCCGCTATTGTTATTGTTTAACCGATGTGGTAGGGTTGCCCACCATGAATCCAGTATCAACATTTCTAGCAGACAACGGTTTTTGGGGGCTGGTGGCCGTTCTCGCCCTCAATTTATTTCAGCGGAAGCACGGCACGAAGGCGCGAAAAAAGCGGCAGGCCACCTTATATATCGCCATCGCGGTATTCGGGCTCTACGCGTACGCGATTATGGTTGTGCAGCTGAAGCTGCACGATCTGTTTCTGCTCATTTATCTCGCGGCGGCGGCGGTTGTCTTTTACAGATTCCGGAAACATCTCCTGCCATTCCGGCTGAAGTGTGTTTCCTGCGGCAGAAGTCTCGACGCGAAAGAACTTGTATTTGACGATTCTAATTTGTGTGAAAAATGTAAAGAAAAAGAAACGACGACCTTAGACTCGTAAATATTCCAAAGCCTGATTGAAGGGAAGGGCTTCGGAAAAGAGAAACCCTTGAAACGAAGTACAGTCCCGTTCAACGAGAAAATCCAGCTGTTGCCGTGTTTCAACGCCCTCGGCGATAATTTCAAGGTTCAGACTTTTCCCCAGTCCTAAAATCGAATTGATAATTTTGATATTGCTCGACTCGGAGGAGAGATTCATAACGAAGGTCCGGTCAATTTTCAGGATCTCCACGGGAAGGCGTGAAAGATACCCGAGGGATGAATAACCGGTCCCGAAGTCGTCAACGGCAATCTTTATCCCCTTGTTTTTACCGACAATTGTTTCCATCTTCGCAATGGCGGTCTCGGGGTCCTCCATCAGGGACGTTTCCGTTAATTCTAAGACGATGTATTTCGGGTCAAGACCGACTTTGTTCAGTACCTGTGAAATCATATCGGACAAGTCTTCTTTCTCGAGCTGCACCGGGGAAACATTGATGCTCATATAGATGTCGTCAATGCCTTTCGAAAGAATGTGTTTCATGTGCCGGGCGGCTGCCTCAAAAACCCACTTTCCGATGGGCAGAATGAGCCGCGTGTCCTCCGCCACTTCAATAAACTTCTTCGGCATTATCAGCCCTTTCTCCGGATGGTCCCACCGGACTAAAGCTTCGAAGCCCTTTGTTACCCCGCCCTTGTCGACAATAGGCTGATAAAACATCTTGAAATCCTGCTTTCCGATACTTTTCCGTAATCCCTCCTCGAGCATAAGGCGCTCCATCGCCTTGTTGTTCATGTCTTTTGTAAAAAACACATAGGTGTTTCCGACTTCCTTCGCTTTGTACATCGCGGCATCGGCATTCCGCAAAATGGTTGTTTTATCATTCCCGTCATCGGGAATAAGTGCAATGCCGACACTCACTCCCATGCTGATATCGGAAATTGCACCGTATCCCTGTATATTGAAGGGTTCTAATATTTTTTCAATAATGCGGTTTGCCACCACGGCCGCTTCTTCCGGTTTTCTGATTCTCGGCAGCAGTACGGTAAATTCGTCTCCCCCAAGCCGAAAAATATCTTCCATCTGGATCCGATATACGTTATCTTCCTGACGGATACAGTTGCTCAAGCGCCGGGCGCTTTCTTTCAATATGAGGTCTCCCATTTCATGACCTAAACTGTCATTGACTTTCTTAAACCCGTCGAGATCGAGGAACATCAGCGCCGCCTTTCTCCCGGGTTCGCGGCCGATTTCCGCTAAGAGCTGGCCGATGGTTTCGGTAAGTCTGTCCCGGTTTCCAAGGCTGGTCAGTTTATCGTGATATGCCAGAAACTTCAGCCGCCGCTCCGCCTTTTTCCGCAGTGCGATGTCCCGGACAATACAGGTCAGCACCCGGTTGTTTTCCAGTCCCTTTGAATTCCCGAAAGAAATTTCCAGCGGGACAAGCTCCCCCTCTTTCGTCCGCCCTAAGACCTCTATCGTGTTCCCCATGCCCGATTCTTTCCGGTGGGTATCGTCGATAAAAAAATATTTCTGTATCAGTTCTTCGTAATTTTTATACCTCGAGTCGGGAAACAGCCGGCCGACACTCCGGCCCTGCAGCTCGTCACTGCTGTAGCCGAAAATCCGCTGCACCGCGCTGTTTGCAAATTGTATGGTAAAATCAAAGCCGATAAGAATAATAACGTCCGAAGCTGTTTCCGCGAGAACATGATAACTTTCCCTGCTTTCATCCAGTTCCGCCTCCAGGGTTTCCCGGCAGGACCGGTCCTCCACTCTCAGATGCAAAGTCCCGGCACGTTCGTCCCCCGCTCCGTTTTCCCGGAAGACTTTCAAAGGCACCTCAAAACCCCGTGCATGCAGGCCGATAAAGGTCCGGGAATCGCCGGGGCCGAGCAGTCTTACCATTTCCGGAAACTTCCGCCCTTCGGGGGCATCAATATAGGAGCTGATATCCTTCCTCCTAAGATCATCCTCTGTTCCGAATATTTTGGGAAGGGAAACACCATATTCTACAATTCGGCCGTTCTCGTCGATAACGAGGCTGTTCATCCGGTCCCGGGCCCCTCCGTCCCCTTCCTCCGCTTCGGGTCCGCAATGTACCGCAGAGCTGTAGCTGCGGATACACCGCTCAATCTCGGTAATAGATGATTCGAGGTGATCGATACGCTTTCGCACTGACGGCAATTTCTTCGGATCAACACTCATTACTGGTAACTATACTCCTCCGGGTAGGCAATTGCAAACAAAATTATCGATTTTGTCTAATTTCACCTTTGGTTTTTGAAAAAATAGTGCTATACTCTCATGTGATGCACTAGAAAAGGAGTAACTCATGAAGAAAAGGATATTACTAATTGTACTGATTTGTATAGTAGGGGCCGGGGGCGCCTTTGCCCAGGACGAACCGCCTTTTAATTTAAGCGATATGGAAACGGCGTTCTCCGGTTTCGCCGCGGGAGTGGCAAAGGCGCTTCCCATGGCAAGCACCGTGGGCCTGCAGTGGTCCGACGCCTATATCGGCAATCTTCCCCACTTAGGCGTTGGGGCGGCGGTCGGTTTTTCCTCCATTCCGATAGCTGCGGTTACAAATACCCTCTCGCTTCTGATGGGAGAAGAAGGGGGCGATTTTGACCCGACCCAGTTCCTCCCGGCGGAATTGAACGCCCTGCCTATCGGCTTCCCCATGCCGGCAGCGACGGCGGACGTACGCCTAGGCGGTCTGTTTCTGCCCTTCGATATCGGCTTTAAAATTGGATTCATTCCCCAGCAGTTTGACGATGATATCCGGAACGCCCTAGGGGGTATCGGCATCGACTACCTCCTGTGGGGTTTCGACATCCGCTATGCCCTTGTAAAAGAGCCGAAGGGGTTTACCCTTATACCGGACCTTATTGTCGGCGGGGGCTACAACTACTACCGCGGCGGCATCTCCATGCCCATGCCCGGAATGGAGGAAGGCGGCTTTTCCATCGACGGACTCATGGTACCGAATGCGAATGATCTAACGTCCTTCCACAATTACAGCATTGCCATGGACACCCCGAAAATCGCCTTCAACTGGGAAAGCCACGTTATCGACGTAAAGGCCCAGGTAAGCAAAAAAATTCTTCTCCTCTTTACCCCCTATCTCGGCATCGGGGCCTCCTACGGCAGGAGCAGGGCCGGCGGCGGAATCGAAGCGGTAACGACGGTGACAAAAGACGGCGGCAGTTCCTCCATGGAAGAACTGAAATCCGACATCGAAGCGGCGGAGGATGCGTATGAAGAGCTGCAAGAGCAAAATGAAGAATTGAAGGAATACTTCGGCGATGAGATCGATGACTCGACGGAAACCATCGACCTTACAAACATCGACATTCCCGTGGACAGCGACGGATTTATTATCAACCAGTGGGTAAACGGATTCAGTTTCCGCGCCTTCGGCGGACTTTCCATCAACATCTGGGTTTTGAAAATCGATGCGTCCGTAATGTATGATATTATCGGCCAAAGCTTAGGCGCCCAGGTCGGCGTCCGGCTGCAGTTTTAAGGCCCTTGCGGCCGCACCGCCTGACAGCGGCAGAAAAAAAGCCCCCGATTGCCGGGGGCTTTTTTTATTTAGTACTGCTGTTCAATGCAGTCTCGTTACATTGTAATGAAATTCCAGTCCGCCTTTGCCGTCACCTTCTTTCCCGATTCGGAAACAAAGGTGAGTTCTCCCGCGCCGAATTGTACCGATTTTACCCGGTCGAAGGTTTTCGGGACCTTGACGACCCCCTGTATATGCCGTACAGCAGTCGGTTTGCTCTTTGAAAGCGTGACAACCGTCGCCGCGCCGGCTTCTTGTATCGGGTTCTTTTTCGCGCTGTCCACCAGCCCCTCCGCGAGGTAGGCGCATACATCCTCCAAACCAATACACCTGTTCCGTCCGCTCCACGGTGCGGCATGACGCCCCTTGTTGGACATCCAGAGTACCGTTGTGGGCAGCACCTTCGGGTTTTTCAGTGAAAACCAGAGATAACCCTCGGAGGGGACCACCGCCGCCGTCCAATGGGGGTTCTTCCCGGGTTTGGCAATCAGGCCCAGAATATCGACAAAGCCCTCGCGCTTCGGAAAGGCGCTGCAGTCGGTATAAGGATCTTGCTTCCATACCGTCGGCACTTTTTTCAAAGTGGTAAACTTTGCATCCGGTGCAAGGGCATAGTATTCCTCGCCGCAGGCGTAGGTCTGCCCTTCACCCCTGGGGGCGGTGCGTCCAAACTGAATAGGCGCCGTACTGATAAGCATTCCCCCTTCCTCTTCCGGCACTGCAAGGGTCGGATGATGGCCTATGGTCATTTTTCCGGTAAACCCCTCTAAAAGGTGTTCGAGGTATACGACATTATGCCCTTGTTTCAGCGTGATGGTTTTCGTAATAGTCCCGGGCCGTACTTTTGTGTCCATCCGCACCGAAAAAACGGTGGCATCGTCTGTTTCGGATATTTTGGCGCCCTTCCAGGACGAACCCGCCGGTTCCCCGTGGACTTCGTAGTGTTCTTTTTTATAATCGTTGTTCGCTCCAAAGGGCATACAGAAAAAATCGCCCCGAAGCACATCGATAACCGGAGGTTTGTACACGGTCTTGTCCTCCGCCCAGGGACATATAAAATACGGCTGCACCGGATTTTTTGTGTTACTGTAAAAATTCACGGGCGCCATGTGGCCGCCCTTTTGGGTAAGCGCCAGTTCAACCGTGTCGTTTTTTACTGTCCACGATTTCTGTCCTTTCATTGTTTTCAATTCTGCTTTCATGAAATACCTTCCTCATTATTATTCCTTATCCGTTATTGTAAACCGGACACTGCCGCGATACAACAACTTTTTCCTTGTTATACCGAGTATGTCATTTTACTTTTTTCAATACGCCTTCGGGATGCGTGTATTTCCGGCGCGTATTCCGTAATAACCGATGTTAGAAGTGAATGCAGCTTCGGCAGGCCAAAGGCTTCCTTTCCAATTTGGAAGTTATGCCGGACAATTTCCTCCCGCAGAATGGGATCGGTTATGACGTTATACATCTCCTCTACGGCCTTGTCCGGAATAACGAGAACACCCTTTTCATATACATCGTGGATCTCTACATGCCGGAAGCCCATTATTTTAATATCGGTTTTATACACAAGATACGTGGTTGTTGCCACCGGTGCACGCGCGGCCATGGCCTCCAGCAGGGCGTTCCCGAACCCTTCCCATACAGGAAGGTACGTAACAAAATCCGCGTTAGCAAGGACGTCCCGGTTGGTGTATATCTTTTTCCCGTCAGCGGTGGTTTTGCGCTCGGAAGCAACCCGCTCGGCTATAAGATGCATGGGTATATTGCAGCGTTCGGCCAAACCGCGGATATGGCCGATGTAGTTCCGGTCCGGTTCATCGCCCTGATACAGAGAAACGATAAAGTGTACCCGGGGATGCAGGTCCGGATAGAGGGAAACCAGTTTGTGGAGCAGTTCCAGGGAATCTTCTATCCGCTTGCGCCGAACAATCCGGGTAGGCTGAACGATGAGGATATCATCCCGGCGAAAGCCAAACTCCCGTCGGAAATCGGAATTGTAGTCGTCTAAGGTAACGGGGTTGTCAAAATCCTCACAGTTCGGAATTACCCTCGGGTGGACCCGTTTCAGCGATCGGAGAATATGCGCCGAATAGGATGAAAGAACCACATGTTCCAGGCCGGGGTCGACGGGGGGCATAATTTTATTTAACAGTCCGTCGATATGGCTGTGGCTGAACCGGCTCCGTTCCCACCAGAAGTCGTGATGATGAAAGAGAGCGGCAATCCGTTTTTCCACCGCCAGTTTATAGACGGCCATCCCTCCGATCAGCGTCATGGGCATCGCGTTGGTGTTTTCCGCGATAATTAGATCGATATCGTTGTCCTGAATGTAAGTATTTATTTCGTTAGCCCCTTTGCTCCCCAGGGACTCGATTTTTTCGAGGACCGCCCGTTTCCCCTCTTCGCTTAAATACGGCGGGTCCTTCAGCAGATACGGGAAAACCTGCTTTTCGATTTCTTTCTGTTCGCTGCCGTCGAAGTGGATCATATCCAGCAGATACTGCCGCTCTTCGGGAACGCCCCGTACCGGGGATTCGTACTTTCCCGCTATGGTGAATACTTCATGCCCGAGGCGGGACAGAACACCAATCCATTTATCAACCTCCAGGGAAACGCCGTCGACATCACCGAGTTTGCCGCTTATAAAAACAATTCTGTAATACGGAGAGCCGTTATTCATTTCTTTCCCTGCTCTACTGCACCGAAAACAAGGGTCCCATTTTCCCTTTCCACCGCGGGTTCTTCGAAGACATATCTTCCCGGTAGAGGGGAACCGACAATGCTCCGGAGGGGCCGCCGACAAGTTCAATGAGGTAATTTGATATCCACCTTTCCAATAAAAGCACAACCATCTTCGAGCGTAAACGCCCCTGCATGTCCCGGTTGAGAATTTGAGGAATGGTATTGGTTGTCACTATTTCATCGATTGCCGGATCGTTTAAGTTAATCCGCCCTTCCCTGCTGGAATAAAAATGGGTAACAAAAAAAACAACCTTGCTCGGATTATATTCCCGGATCAGCTTACATGTTTCAACAATTGTATTGCCGGTCCGCACCATGTCATCGACAACTACAACATCCCTGCCGCTGATTTCCTTAAGCCCCACATCGGAGGTCTTCGAAACATGGACCCGGACCCCCCGTTCATCCGTGCGTTCCTTCTCCATTACCATCAAGGGTACCGCTTCCTTCCCCAGCATTTCCTGTACCTCCAGCGCGAAGGGGACGGCGCCGCTGTCGGGAGCGCATAAAACGAGATTGCGGTCATTCACCACATCGGATTCGACGATATAGCTCGAATACACATCGTACGGAGTTAGATTGTGAAACCCGCCCGAAAACCGGTCTAAAAAGATACTTTTTACGGAACAGGAATGGTTATGCACGGTTACCACCTCGTCAACGCCGGCCTTTGCCAATAAATCGGCGTACAGCCTGGCGGAAAAGGGCTGGCCGTCGAATTTTTTGTAGTCCTCCCGTGTCCTGGTAAACCCCACAAGACCATGCTCTTTTCTCGGCCCCCGGTCCTGAGCGCTGTAGTACAGGTCCGGTTCTAACAGGATAACCCGTTCCGCGCCGTTGTCCTTGGCTGCCCGGGCTATCAGACAATTCCGCATCGCGAGATCGTTCCGGGTTATTTCGCTAACACTGTTGCTTACAATAAGGATGTACTTACCGGCAAGTTTATTGCCGATATTTTCCCAGCTCGATTCATTTACAATGAACCGGGGACAAAACTCGGTGTTTAAAAAATTTTTCAAGGAGATGATGTCGGAATAATCTTCCTGATGGTTCAGATGCTGAATGATGTCGTTAACAAATGGATTGTCGGAAACGCAGCCGACAATCAGTAATTCGTGCATTGTTTTTATCCTCACGGTATAGTAACAAAGGCGGGAAAGAATGACAATGATATTGCCATTGCCTACCCGATGCGATACTCTGTTATTCTATGCCCGAGAACAGCAAACCTCTCATTATTCAAAGCGACGCGTCCATTCTGCTGGACGTGCACGATCCCGCGGCCGGGGAGGGACGGCGGGACATTGCTCCGTTTTGCGAGCTGGAAAAATCACCGGAACATATGCACACCTACCGGATAACGCCGATTTCCCTGTGGAACGCCGCGTCCGCCGGAATCGGGGGGGCGGAAATACTAAAACGCCTCGAAAAATGGACCCGCTTCCCGGTGCCCGACAACGTCAAGACGAACATCATCGACATTATCAGCCGTTTCGGCAAACTCGTTCTTACACCTGCCGGCGGAGGAGAGCAGTTTCTTCTCTCTATTAGCGATGAACTTATTAAAAAAGAAATTGAACACCGGAAAAATCTGCAGAAAATGCTTGTCCCCGTTCCCGAGGGATTTCTCATTTCCATTTTCGACAGAGGCACGATCAAACAGGAGCTTATCAAATTAGGGTATCCCGTCGACGACAGAGCGCCCCTGAAACAAGGAGCGCCGCTCTCTTTCTCGCTGCGGAACGTTACGGCGGACGGCCGGCCGTTTTCAGTCAGGGACTACCAGATCGAAGCCGCGGAAGCATTTGTCGGCGGCAATCTGCCCGGCAGCGGCTACGGCATTGCCGTTCTGCCCTGCGGCGCCGGAAAAACCATCGTGGGAATGAAGGCGATGGAAATGCTTCAAACCAGCACGCTCATACTGTCAACGAATGTGGCGGCGGTGCATCAGTGGATCGATGAACTTCTCGATAAAACCAGCCTGACCGAAGAGCAAATCGGGGAATACTCCGGGGAAACAAAACGAATACGGCCGGTAACTGCCGCGACCTACCAAATTATTACCTGGCGTCCCGACAAGAACGCGCCCTTCCCCCATTTCAATTTATTTCACGGAGAAAACTGGGGGCTTATTATTTACGACGAGGTGCACCTCCTGCCGGCCCCGGTATTCCGGGTTACAGCGGAACTGCAGTCGACGAGAAGGCTCGGACTGACCGCGACCCTTATTCGGGAAGACGGGAGAGAGGACGATGTGTTCTCCCTTGTGGGACCGAAGCGTTACGACGTCCCCTGGAAGGAACTGGAGCAAAAAGGGTGGATCGCGGAGGCAAGCTGCTACGAAATCCGGGTGCCCCTGCCGGAGGAGCGGAAAATACCCTATGCCGCGGCGGACAAGCGGCAGAAATTTAGAATTGCCTCGGAAAATCCGCTGAAAATCGAAATTGTCAAGCAAATTATCGCGAACCACCGGGAAGACCCTATCCTCATCATCGGACAATATTTAGACCAGCTTCGGGAAATAGCAGGGGAACTCGATGTTCCGATTATTACCGGGCAAACACCGAACAAAAAACGGGAAGAAATATACGGCCGCTTTAAAAAGGGGGAACTGCGGATCATTGCCGTTTCCAAGGTTGCAAACTTCGCGATCGACCTTCCCGATGCATCGGTGGCAATACAGGTCTCCGGGACTTTCGGATCGAGGCAGGAGGAAGCCCAGCGGCTCGGCAGGATCCTCCGGCCGAAGGAACGCAACTCCTTTTTTTACAGTATTATTTCGCGGTATACTACCGAAGAGTCCTTCGGTACCAACAGACAGAAATTTTTAACGGAACAGGGATATAAATATCACATTGATTTCTGGACGGAAGAGGAAATCGGGAGCACACAATGAGCAGCCGGATGAACGACCGGGAAACGTGGCATCGTCTTCTGCTGACCCTGCCGGACGGCCGGTTTTTCGACATCATGCGGAATTACCTCGGAAAAATAAAAACCCCCTTTCATAAGCCGGAACTTATTTCCCGGCTTACCTCTTTTTTCCTCCGGGAAGAAACACAGCAGCGGGTCCTCGACTCGTTAAGTAGTTCCGACATCCGGGTCCTTACCGCCGTCGACTTCCTCGGTGCTCCGGAACCGCGGCAGCTGTTTACGCTTCTAGCGGAAACGGAAGATACTTTTTCGCTGCACCATCGTCTGCTGAATCTTGAATATCGGCTGCTGATCCTGACCGATACCGCGGGGCCGGTCCCCGTCCTTCGCTGCAATCCCCTTTTAGAAAAACGGTTAAAACGTGAGGCCGTCGATTTAGCCTGCCTGTTTTCATCCGTCCCCATTGACCGTGCCGAAACCGGTGTTTCGGGAGAAACACCGCCGTGGCTGCAGGAAACCCTGGTAACGGCATTTCTGTCCTACATGGGAGACCGCCCTGAGTGTCTGCGGGCGGACGGCTCGGTAAAGAAACGCCGGGACCGTGAACTGCGGGAACTTTTTCCCTTTCTTTTTGATGCGACCCGGTTAGGGAGGAAAATCGACATCCTTTTGACAAGCTGCGCGGCGGCGGGATTAATTGAAATAGATACTACAGCCGTCCATGTGCTGTGGGAAAACTGCGCTGCCTTCTACGAAGTGAGCAGAATTGACAGACTCTGCTACCTCTGGACCGCGGCGGCCCCGCGGCGGCCGGGGAGGGACCCGCAACGGGCCGCTATGCTCAAAAAGCTGATTTATACGGTCCCGCCGGGGGCGCTGTTTACCGAAACGTCCATCCGAAGGCTTATTGACGCGATTGTTCTGAAAGAAGGCGGACAGGAAAACGGTTATTCCTCATTTTTTGAATTATGCACCGCCCTCGGTATTTTTATCGATACCGGCAGGGGCTTTTGCAGGACCTCCCGTTTGTTTGTTCCCGAGGAAGCGGAACAAAGCGAAAACACGTATATTATCCAGCAGAATATGCATATTACGGTGAAACCGGAAATTCCCTTTCCGGCAGCGTTGACGATTGCCCGGTTAGCGGAAATCCGGAAATACGATATCTACAGCGAATATGAAATTACGAAGACAAGCTTTAATCGATTTACACGGACCGGAGGAGAGGCGGAGACCGTCTGCTCCTCGTTTTTTCCGCAGGAGGCACTTCCGAAAAACGTATCCGCCATTCTGCGGGAATGGGAAGATGAATATAACAAAGTAGGCCTCTATGAGGGTATTGTCCTGACAGTACACAAGTCGCTTCGGCACTTAGTCGAACACAACCCGGCGGTGCAAAAATATATACAGGCAGCGCCGGCCCCGGGGGTGTACATTTTTACCGGCGATGATTATCCGAAATGGAGCGAAGCCCTCGCGCACGCGGGAATTGAACACATCCCCGCCCCCGCAGGCAGTGCAAAGAGCGTCCCGGAGAAAGAGCGTTCCGGCCTCCTGGAACTGCCTGCCGTCGAAAATAAATTTCCAACCCTCCCGCCCCCGGGGACGGAGGAAAGAAAGCGCACCGGCGGAGAGGTCCTGCGGGAGGAACTGTACGAACACCTGAACGGTATGAAGGTATCGAAGGACGTGTATGAAGAACTAAAAGCGCGGATCGAGAAAGGATTTATCCTGTTTGCGGAACAGCTTTGTTCCGAAACGCGGCTGGAACGGAAACCGGCCGAGGCAAAGGGCATCGATTTTATCGGCAAAATACGGCTGATTGAACAGGCAATTGCTTCGGGAAAAGACGTTCTCGAGCTGATAGAACGGACCGTTTCCGGCGGACCGTACCGCTGTATCGTTACCCCGCTAAAATTAGACAAATCGGGAGAAACGCTCATCCTGCAGGGGAAGGAGCTTCCCCGGGGGGAAATGGTTGAAATCGAGGTCAGAAAACTCAGCCTGGTTCGGAAGCTGGAAAGTGTTTTGTTTACGCCATAACGGCCGCCGCTTTCGTGCAGGTTTTGTTTTTTCGCCTTGACATAAATATTTAAGTAACTTTATTATTTATAAAGATTTGTTGGAGAAAAAACCATGGGCCCTATTGATAAAAATCATAACGTAAAAACCGATCAGGTACAATACCGTTTCGGGGGAAAAATTCGGACCGTCCGTGAGCGGCGGGAAATGACGATGCGGACCCTTGCCGGGAAAATAGGGGTGAGTGAAAGCCTCATATCACAAATTGAGCGTGACCGGATATCTCCGTCACTCGACACGCTGATGGCGATAGTTGATGCCTTGGAAATCGATTTGGAGTATCTGTTTAAAGACTACAAGCGGAACAAATCGGTAAGTGTAGTAAAGAAAAACGACCGGAACCGGCATTTGATCGACGGTGTGAATTATGAACAGCTGTCAAACATACCCAGCCTGCAGCCGGAACATGCCATTGAAGCTTTTCTGCTAACCCTGCCGCCGAAAGCCGCCAGAGGCAACAGCGATTACGGCCATCAGGGGAGAGAACTCGGTTTTATTCTTGCAGGTGCGGCCGAATTGCAGTACGGAACGGAAACGTATAGTATTGAAGAAGGGGACAGCATTTCATTTTCAGCAAACATACCGCATACGCTGAGCAACCCGGGGGACGGACCGCTGCGGGCACTTTGGATTATTACCCCTCCGAGGATGTTTGTTTCAGCATAATTTTCCGGGGAAAAGGAGTTAGCCATGGTAAAGACGATTGCAGAGAAGATTTTTGATAAAAAGCGGGTAGACAGCCCTTCGGAAGGGATTCACGTTGTACGGCTCGACAAAGTGTTCTGCCACGAAATAACAACGCCCATAGCAATTACCGATCTTATAGCACGGCGGAAAGACAGGGTCTTTGATCCGGAAAAAATCAAAGCCGTTATCGACCACGTTACGCCGGCAAAGGACTCGAAAACTGCCGAACAGGGGAAAATTTTACGGGACTGGGCCCGGCGGCACGGCATTAAGGACTTTTTTGACATCGGCGCGAACGGGGTCTGCCACGCCCTCTTCCCGGAAAAAGGTTTTGTCCGGCCGGGGAATACCATCATTATGGGGGATTCTCATACATGCACGCACGGCGCCTTCGGTGCATTCGCCGCCGGCGTAGGCACCACCGATTTAGAGGTGGGCATTTTGAAAGGGGTATGCGCCTTCAAGACACCGGAAACGATGAAAATCATTGTAGAAGGGGAACTGCGGCCCGGGGTATACGCGAAGGATGTTATACTTTCGATAATCGGAAAGCTCGGCGTTAACGGCGCGACAAACCGCGTTATCGAGTTTACCGGTCCGGTGGTGGACGCAATGACCATGGAGGAAAGGATGACCCTCTGCAACATGGCGGTGGAAGCCGGAGCAACCTCCGGGATCTGCTGTCCCGACAAGACTACGGTTGAATATCTCTGGCCTTTTATCAGCTCCGAGTTTACAGATCGGGAAGAGGCCCTTGAAACATATGCCGGGTTCAGTTCCGACGCGGACGCGCAGTATGTATCGGAACTGCGGCAGAATGTAACCGGCCTCGGTCCCCTTACCACGGTGGGATACAAGCCGGACCAGGTTGTTCCGGTGGAAGAGATGGAACAGACGCCAATCGACCAGGTATACATCGGTTCGTGCACCAACGGACGGATCGAAGATCTTCGAATTGCCGCGGAGGTGCTGAAAGGCAAACACCTTGCCGACGGAGTGCGGGGAATACTTGCGCCGGCGACCCCCGAAGTCTATTCCCGGGCCATGGCAGAGGGTATACTGCCGGTATTTATGGAAGCCGGGTTCTGTATTACCAATCCCACCTGCGGCGCGTGCCTGGGAATGAGTAACGGTGTTCTCGCGGAAGGGGAAGTATGCGCGTCGACAACGAACCGGAATTTTAACGGAAGAATGGGCAAAGGCGGGATGGTCCACCTGATGAGCCCGGCTACGGCAGCTGCTTCCGGGATAGCCGGATATATTACCAACTCTTCGCTGTACGGGAGGTCGTAACATGAAACGCTTCGGAGGAACTGTATTATTTTTGGACAGATCGGACATCAACACTGACGAAATTATCCCGGCAAAATACCTTACGGAGATAACGAAAGAAGCGCTGAAGCCGTATGTACTGGAAGACCTGGAACTGCCGGGATTCGACCCGAAGCGGGACATTCCGGGTAAAAGCGCTATCGTTACCCGGAGCAACTTCGGCTGCGGCTCCTCCAGGGAGCATGCCCCCTGGGCGCTGGAGGTAAACGGGATTCATGTGGTTGTCGCCCGGGGATTTGCAAGGATTTTCCGGCAGAACATGTATAACTGCGGAATGCTGGCAATCGAGCTGCCGGAGGATGAAATAGACGAACTGTTTTCTTCATTTGCCGGAAAAGATACCATTATAGAGGTTGACCTGTTAAACGACCGGCTTCATTTCACATCGTCCATGGGAAAACCGGAAGAAGCGGGAAAAATAACGGACTTTTCCATTTCCGATTTCGACAGGGCCCTGGTCACAAGCGGGGGGTGGGTGGAATACGCCGATACACATTATTAAGCCGCCGGATCATTCCTCCCGCAGATCGAGCTCTGAGGTCAACCGGTCCCAAAAACTGTCTTCGGTAATAGTTCCTTTCAGGACAAGGGAAAGCAGTTTTTTAATCCTTACAGGAAAGCGCCGCCAGTACGTTTCCTGCCAGTCCGGAATTTCCTCCCGCAGCATATGCTGTTCCCGGACACTCATACCGCCCCGGCTGTACGAGAGAAACTGTTTTACCATTGTCAGCAGCACATCCGGCGGCAGTTGCGGGCCTCCGCCCCCGCCGCCGTGTTTTGTTCCGCCCCGGGGGTCCGGCGTCCAGGTATCGACAAGTTCCCGCAGGTGTTCTTCCGGAATATCCGGCTCCTCCCGCTTAATAAGCTCCCGCATATACCCGCGGATATTTTCATGGACCTGCTCCAGGGAAGAATAAATATGTTCATTTATGTTATCGGAAACGGATTGTGCCATTTTCGAGGGGTCCAAGCCCATCGGTCCTTTCGTTCCGGAGAGTCGTTTCTTGAGTGCCGCGACAATTACTTCTATTTCTCCGGTTGTCGCGTGATTGAGAATATAATCGACGACGGAATACAGCTCCTCTTCACCCAAGGGTTATGAATTTTCCCGAATGAAACGCCCGATACTCCGGTCGTATGTCCGTTCTACGGAATTTGAGAAATAACAGGCCGGAAGTTCCCCCATCTTCTTGTGATACGCAATGCATTCACAGCAATAGCCCTTTCTCGGACAAGGCTCATAGCTGCAGTTGCACTTCGCCATATTTTGTTTGTAATTCTTACATTCCATCCGTTACTCCTTTCAATTGTTGTATTTCATCGGCCCACCGGTCAGGGTCCGGCGTTTCCAGGATAATAGGGATGTCATCCATTCTCGGGTCACGCATTAAACAGCGAAAGCCTTCCCAGCCGATGCCGCCTTGCCCCAGCATTGCATGACGGTCCACTCTGCTTCCAAAATCCGATTTTGCATCATTGCAGTGGACACCCCGCAGCTTCGAGAACCCTATCACATCATGAAAATGCTCCATTGTCGACACATATGTCTCTTCAGTTCTGATGTCGTACCCCGCCGCGAAAATATGACAGGTATCGATGCACACACCGATCCTGTCCGGATATGCCGTTAAACCGATTAAGTCCCGCAGATGTTCGAACCGGTACCCCACCGAGCTGCCCTGCCCGGCGGTAGTTTCCGCGACAAAAACAATCCGGTCCACTCCTTCGCAGGCCCGGTCCAGACCCTCGGCAATGAGTTTCAGCGCTTCAGACTCGTCCATTGCCCCGAGGTGCGCGCCGGGATGAAAATTGAGATACATAAGTCCCAGGGCCTCTGCCCGAGCGGCCTCATGAATAAACGCCTCTATCGACCGGTCCCGTTTTTCTTTGTCCGGATTCGATAAATTTATCAGGTATGAGTCGTGTGGCAAAACGTGTTTCGGTTCTATCCCCGCTTCTTTGAGATTTTTCGTAAACATTTCAATGTCCCTGGGATCTAACGGTTTCGCGGTCCACCTTTTCTGATTTTTTGTAAAAAGGGCAAATGCATCCGCGCCGATTTCCCGTGCCCGGACCGGAGCGTTATGCACGCCCCCGGCCGAACTAACATGTGCACCTACATACTTCATAGAAAGCAGCTTACCTCACTCTCCTTATTACGCGTACATTCCGAACCACGCCCCGCACAAATACAAAAACTCGGGAGTATACGAATGCTCACGCTCCATAATGTACGTAAGCGACCGCGTGCACTTCAGCTCATTGTAAAGAGATTCCACCGTTTCGGGCGGGCACATCTCGTCAAGGCCGCCGGCCGTAAGCAGGACCGGCATCGTCAGCCGCGGAGCGTGGGACAATGTGTCGACAAAACCCAGGGCATGCCATGCCGTTTTCTCGTCCGCCGCCTTAAGCAGTGCTTTTTGGGCAATCTCATACGCGCCCCGCCCGTCCGCTAAGGGGTAGTTGGTAAGAAACGGTACATCGGCGGCGGCGCATCGTACACCTTCGTCCCTGTATATGGAAGCGAGAATTAACGCGGCCCCGCCTCCCTGGCTTGTTCCAAAAAAAGAAAACCGTTTGTCAAGCACCTCCGGCCGGCCTAAGGCCCAGGAAATTGCCTGAATACAATTGATAAACCATTGCCGATATCCCGACACACCGCCGGAGCGTATCGTTTCAGGAAGCTGGGGCCAGGCAAGCGGATCAGCCGGATCGGCAGTTTTCTCCCGGGCCATGCCCTTCGGCGTGCAGTATCCGAGAGGATTGATGTGAAGAACATTGCAGCCCTCCCGCACCAGTTCCGGGTGGGCACTCATCTCCGCGCCGTAGCCGGGAACATGGATGAGGAGCGGGGCCGGGGCGTTAAACGCCGGCTGCCAAAAAGCGTAAAACGGTCCCTCCGTCCCCGTTTCCGGTGTACAGCGGACATATGCGGCACCCCGATGATGTCTGGCGGCATACTGATAGGGAAGGTTATTACTGTTCGGCCATTCGAATAATTCCGGATCGATTATCTCCGCCCTTACGGGAGAACCGGCTGCCGCGGTAAACAACTCATCAATCCACGCGTCAACTTCATCCGGACCGGGATAATAGGCGTATTTTTCACTCATAGATAAAGATTGTACCGTCAGCCATATTCTTTTGCAAGTAGAATTATTTTCTCCCGAAAGGGTTTCTCGAATATTCCTCGTAATACTGCCGCACTTTTTCAATGTAGTTTTTTGTCTCCGCTATCTCCGGGATTCCTCCCGCCTCGTCCACTGCACCGGGGCCGGCGTTGTAGGCGGCAAGAGCAAGATCGAGGTTCCCCTTGTACTTCGACAGCATCTGCTGCAGGTATTTCGTACCGCCGTATATGTTCTTGGCGGGATCGAAAGGCTCGTCAACGCCCAACTCCTTCGCGGTTTCAGGCATCAGCTGCATCAGTCCCATTGCATCCTTGGGAGAAACGGCGTTTTGGTTGAAATTCGATTCCTGTTTAATAACTGCTTTAATGAGATTTGAATCGATGCCGAAATACTGGGAGGTCAAGCGGATTATAGACGCATAGGCACCTTCATTGCCCTCGATACTGCCTGCGGTGGAAGACGGGTACTGGGTTTGCCCCAGTCTGTTGATTGCGGCAAAATCGATATTCCCTGTCGCGGGTCCCTCCGTCCCCGTTTCCGTTTCATCGGCATTTTCGTTCTGTTCAAGGGCCTGCTGCAGCAGGGCCTGCTCCAATGCTTCGGCAAAGGCTTCCTCTTTGCTTGTCCCTTCCGCCGTCTGCGCGGAGGTGCCGCGGGCCGTACTGTATAGTGCTTTTTTCCCGAAATTCTGTATTTCACGGATTCGTTCGTTTATCCGCGTTATCCGGCTAAGAACATTATCGTAATTCTCCGTCATACCCTACTCTCCTTCGCGCATGGCGATACTGATAATCTTGTCCTGCAGCTTGTCGCGGATCGAACCGAAGTGGATATGGACATATTCGGTACCGTTTTTTTGGGATATTTTGACAATTTCCGCGGCAACTTCGACGGTTTCTTCTTCCGGGGTCTGGAAAAGCAGGGTCACCATGTCCCCCTGGTGCAGACCGTGGCCCGGGGAAACCAAACGCGCCCCGCCGCCGCCGAGGTCGACCATCTTTGTCTCGTACTGCCGGACCTCGTACCCTTCGTGCCGGAGGACCGCCGGAAAGTTCACCTCGCTGCGATAAAAATTCCGCTTCTGCACCTTTGATATTTCCTCGGTATGGGAAAAGTAGAGTATTGCCCCTTTCCGGAGTTTAATTAACGCGTTTATCCGGTAGGTGTCTTTCCGCCGCTTAAAGAAAATACTGCACGCACTGCCCTTTTCCAGTTCCTCCGCGTCCTCCTTTAAACGGACGGCAAAAAAATCGAGACGCCGCTGAATAATGATACCGTGGTACCCCTCCGGGGAAGACCGGGTAATGTAGAGGTGCAGGCCCTCGGGGAGTTCTTTCGTTGTTACAAATGTTTTTTCCCGGGAAAAACAACAGGCATCGAGTTTGTTCCGCAGAGAACGCACCTCGGTACCGGTTATATCTCCGTCGTGCAGCAGCTGTTCCGCCGCTGTGCTGAAAATAGCCGCGTCCTGCACAATTAAATACTTCTTTTCCCGCATATTTGGCAGCGCGTCCACCAATTTTTCCAACAGCAGTTTTTCCTCTTTAGTAAAACTGACATTCCGCAGGGTTTCTTTAAACGTTTTATGGGCCTGCTGCCTCGTCCTTTCCGCCGAAACATAACGCTGTATTAAATAAAAAACGAGTGACAGGACGATGAAAGCACCGATGATAATGATAATGAGGGTCTGCTGCGAAGAAGTAGAACGAAAGCCGATTCCAACACTTTCTATAAACCTGTCAAGCCAGTCGCCGCCGGAACCCAATTAGACAATCCTCCTCCTTTAACAGTACATCAAATCGGGAATTTTTTAAACTACAAAATTATTTTCCGCCTTTTCCTTCCGGGCGCCGCTCGGGAATACTCTTCGGCTTTTTCCCGGAAAAATAAAATTCCGGCGACTGATAAAGGCTGCAGTAACAGTGACCGTATTCTTCAATATCCGGCTTTGCATATTCACAGGGGCAGGTAATGTCCTTGTCCAGGCCCTTTTCACCGTCTCCCAAACGGCAGGGACAGAGATAATACCCGTACCGTTCTTTATTGATCTGCAGTCCCTCTATCAGGTTTTCGAGAAATTCCTTGTCCCGGTGCAGCCGCCAGCCCTGATGATTAGCCACCATAGCGGCAAACCGCCGGGCTTCATCGGGACTTTTCGCGGCCGGAACGCCGGTTCCTTCCTCCGTCCCCGCTTTCACATCCGTCAAGCCGATCCGTTCATACCACTCTTCTTCATCGAAACCGATAAGGTAATCATCCTCTCCGATAACCAAAAACGGATACATCGGCCGTTCGCCGTAGGTTTCTTTCAACTCCTCTTTTAGCGCCGCTTTATGATATTCATCCAGATGATCGACATAGAGATACCGAAATGCCAGATTGTGCCTGCGCAGGAACCTCAGCGCCGCTTTACAAAACCCGCAGGTCGACAACGCGTATACAGTCAGTTCCTTTTTTAGATGCCTTCCTTCTTCGTTTGAAAACTCAAGTTTCTTACTGATATTCATGTATTTCTCCACCTATACTATACTAAAAAACGGGCCGGTTGAAAACAAAATAGTAAAGCACTCAGAAAATTGACTCATACCGTACTATACTGTACACTAATGCGGATGGATAAAGGCATATACACGGAGGACACTATTCTTCGGCTCATTGCCGAGTATACGAATGACCTTATTACCCTTTTCCGAAACGATACAATGGAGTTTATCAGTCCGTCGATAAAACGGATCCTCGGATACACACAGGAAGAATTTCTTGCGTTAAACCATCTCGACCTTATCCATCCCGAGGATATCGGCTCCGTCCGCGCCATTATCGATTATAGAATTCAGAATAAAATAACCGAGGCACATACCTATGTCTATCGGCAGCGGCATAAAAACGGGGAATACCGCTGGCTTGAAACGGTGGAAGCAAAAAAAGAGATAACCAAGGAAGGCATTATAACCATCCTCAACAGCCGTGATATTACCGACAGGATACATATTGAAAACAATTTGAAGGAGGCAATTCTTGAACTGCACTTCAAGGATGAATTTTTGGAGGCTGTTACAGACTCGAGTCCGGTCCTCATGTACCTCTACGACACGGTGAATAATCGGAATGTATGGGTAAACAGGAAAAACCATATCGGGCTGCTTCCGCAGGAACAAATTCTCGGATATATACATCCCGAAGACCTTTTCAAGGTCGAGGAACGGCTGAATCGGCTGAAGGAGAACAGAAGCGCCCGCAGACAGTCCGTAGAATACCGTATGAAAACCTCGGAACAGGATATGTGGCGCTGGTTC
>CAZSGZ010000030.1:11579-21650 GCA_964606455.1 uncultured Spirochaetales bacterium | reverse complement strand
GTTATTACGGAAGAAGAAACTGAAGGTGAAACTGAAGGTGAAACAGCGGATGAATCAGGAGAATAAAACTGCAACCCTGACCGTAGAGGGCCTGAAAAAAATGTTCGGAAAAAAGGCGGCTGTCCGGGATGTTTCATTTTCCATGCGGGAAGGGGAGATAGTCGGTTTGTTAGGACCGAACGGTGCCGGGAAGACCACCTGTTTTTACATGATCGTCGGGTTTATCCGGGTAAGCGCCGGTAAAATATTCATGAATAAACATGAAATTACCCATCTTCCTATGTATAAGCGGGCACAGACCGGTATTTCCTATCTTCCCCAGGAGGCTTCCGTATTCAGGAAACTATCGGTGGAACAGAATATATATGCCGTTTTACAAACCCGCGGAGATTTGACAAAAACGGAAAAAAAAGAATACTTGGAACAGCTTATCGGCGAACTAGGAATACAGGCTATTAGAAAGCAAAAGGCCTTTACCCTCTCCGGCGGGGAACGGAGGCGTACCGAAATTGCCCGCTCCCTGGCTATTGAACCGAAATTTTTACTTCTTGACGAGCCTTTTGCCGGTATTGATCCGATAACGGTGGATGAGATAAAAAAAATCATTCAGTCTCTCTCGGCAAAGGGGATCGGAATACTTATTACCGACCATAATGTCCGTGACACCCTGGAAATAACAAAGCGGGCGTATATTATCAACAACGGTGAAATTTTAGTCAGCGGGACTCATGATGAACTCCTTGCCAACGAAACGGCCCGAAGAATCTATCTTGGCCGGGAATTTAGGATGTAATTGACAAATAGGCTGTGGTGCCTCATTATTAATGATGGAGCGGTAAGTGCAATATCAAAAACAGCAGATAACACAGCAGCAGAAGCTCAAAATGAATCCTCAGCTGTACCAGTCGATACGGCTGATGGCGCTTCCCGTTCAGGAACTGAAGTTTCGAATCCATGAAGAGGTGGAAAACAACCCCGCGCTGGAAATACTCGAAGAAAAAACCGAAACGTCCCTGGATTCTCAAAACGAAGAGCGGGGTGAAGAGCTGGAGTATTTCGAGAACAGTTCCGATCCGGGCTTTACTCGCGGGGGACTGAACGAGGAGGCAAGTGACGCCAAACAAAATTTCATGGAAGGGGCTTTGAGCAGACCGGAGAACCTTCACGATCATCTGTTGTGGCAGCTTAGTGTGCAGCAGATAACGGACGAAGAATATGAAATCGGCAGGCTGTTAATTAACAATTTAGACGATAACGGTTTCCATATTGAAAATCCTGAAACGCTGGTAAAACAAGCACAGCTTCCAAAACTGTATGCCATGATTGAAATGATACAGGGATTTGAACCCGTTGGCGTCTGCACTTCCGATTACAGAGAGTCGTTACTTGTTCAAGCAGGGTATGCCCAGGACGTACCTGATAAAGCTATGGAAGCCTTGGAAAATTGTTTTGAGCTGCTGGAAAAGGGGAAGTTTGATAAACTCGAAAAAGAGATGGGAATAACCGGTGAGGAAGTGAATGAAATCGTGGCCTTTGTAAAAACCCTTTATCCCATGCCGGGTATTCAGTTTTCAACGGAAAACTCCCGCTATGTTATTCCCGATGTTATTGTCCGGATTAAAGAAGGAGATCTTGTTCTGATCCTCAACGATGAAGAAATTCCCGTACTGGGGATCAATTCCTTTTTCACGAAACTGCAGAAAGAAGATGAGATAAAAGACAAGAGCGACTACAAAGATGTACAGAAATATGTCAAGAATAAAATTAAAGATGCCCAGTGGTTTATCCGGAGTATTCACCAGCGCAACGAAACTTTGTTAAAAATTTCAAAGGCCCTTATTGAATTCCAGCGTGATTTTTTTGTAAAAGGGCCGAAATATTTAATACCGCTGACATTGAAAGACGTAGCGGATGAAGTCGGGGTGCATGAAACGACGGTTTCCCGTATAGCAAACGCGAAATATATGCAGACTGAATGGGGTGTTTTTGAAATAAAATATTTTTTCTCCAATTCAATTTCCGGGACTGGATCGACGGGATCGAGGTTTTCCAAGGAAGGTGTAAAAGCAATGATAAAAGAAATCCTCGAGGAGAAGACAAATGGAAAAAAATTATCGGACCAGAAAATTTCCGACGAACTGAAAAAACGGGGAGTGAATCTTGCACGAAGGACCGTAACAAAATACAGGAAAGAGCTGGACATACTATCGTCTTACGACAGATAATTTAATATTTGGAGGCAACATGAATTTAGAGATTAAAGCGGTACATTTTTCTATTGGGGATGATACGAAGGAATATGTGGAAAAAAAACTCCACCGTATAGATTTCGCAAAAGACTTTATTGTCGATTTGCTGTTTACGTTTACAAAAGAAAAACGGGATTTCACCGTTGAAGCAAACATTAATTTTAAATGGAATAAATCGAAACACATAAAAGTGCAGGCATTTGATCTCATAGAGGGAATAGATATTCTCCTTGACAAACTTGAACGGACAATAAGAAAAGAAAAGGAGAAAATTCAGGACCATAACGCATGAAAAAATTTACCGTACTCGATCTTTTAGATTTGGATCTGAAAGACCATAACGCATTGCATCTTTCCTGTATTGGAGGACGGCCCGGGCTGGTGCGGGAAATTACGGTACCCGATTTAAACCGGCCGGGATTGGCGCTGGGAGGTTTTTTCGACAATTTCGCTTTTCAACGGATACAGCTGTTCGGCCGGGGGGAAAACGCGTATTTAAAAAAATTAGAGCAGGAAAATAACCACGACGTGCTGGAAGATATGTTTGCTTTTAATTTTCCCTGCTGCGTATTCTCCCATAATCTTACCCCGACGGACACATTCATGCGCATCGCGGAGGAAGGGGACTGTCCGGTTCTCCAAACAAAACTGGCCTCATCCGAACTGGCCGTACGGCTGATGTGGGCCCTGAACAACGTTTTTGCTCCTCGTAAAACGATACACGGGGTCCTTGTGGAGGTGTACGGTATCGGGGTCTTGATTCTCGGCGACAGCGGTGTGGGAAAGAGCGAAGCCGCTTTGGAGCTGATTGAACGGGGACACCGTCTGATAGCGGATGACGCGGTTGAAATGAAATGCGTAAGCGGGAATATCCTTTCCGGGAGCGGAGCAAACAAGGCGATCGGGCATCATATGGAAATCCGCGGTCTTGGGATCATCAACATTACCCATCTCTTCGGAGTAGGCGCGATCCGGGACAAAAAGCAAATTCAGCTGGTTGTGCAGCTCGAAGAATGGGATTCCGAAAAGGAGTATGACCGCCTTGGTGTAAGCAACAATACGATTGAACTTTTAGGAGTACATATACCCTATTTACAGATACCGGTAAAACCGGGAAGAAACATTCCCATCATTATTGAAACCGCGGCGATGAATGAACGGTTAAAGAAGATGGGGTTTTACAGCGCGAAGGAATTCAATCAGAATATTCTAAAATGGCTCGAAAGCGAAAACGCCCGGAGCGTCTATTTTAAGAAGAAATCAGTTTTTTGAGGACAGCCGATGGAAGAACGGGAGGTCGTTATCAGAAACAGGGCGGGGATTCACGCGCGCCCGGCAGCTTTGATAGTGCAGACGGCCAATAAATTTGATTCGCAAATATCATTTGAAAAAGACAGTGATAGAATTAATGGGAAATCGATAATGGGCATTATTACTCTCGGGGCCGGATACAACACCAAGTTAAAGGTAATTGCCGAGGGGAATGATGAAAAAAACGCGGTTGCCGCGATTGTAGAGCTTTTCGAAAACAGGTTTGAAGAAAAGTAAGGGTTTTCTATTCAGTCTCATATTCATCTGTTCGTTCCTCCGTGCTGCCGCGGCGGAACAGATGGTAGTGGATGTTGATGTTCTTTCGGCGGACAATGCCGTGAGTTTTGATATTTTACTGCGGGAGTATCCGAAGCAGGAAATCCTGCATTCTTTTTCCAGAGGATACCGCAGTGAAATTATCTTTACCGTGAAAATTTATGAGATAAATACCGGCTTTTTTTCTTTTTTCGGCGACCGGATTGTTACGGAACATGATGTTTCCCGAATTGCAGGATGGGACCGATTCTCGGAAAAATTTTTTTACATCGACGGGGGCGGAACCAGGCGGACATTTTCCGCGGAAGGGACGTTTTTTGACCGCCTCTTTTCGATAGAGAACGTTGAGTTGACATTTCCGGAAGGGAAGCCGCGGGAGCTCTACGCAATGGTACATGTAACCGTCGAACCAATCCATCTTATTCCGCCGTTAACGATTATTAATCTTTTACATACGAAGAATGTTATCCAATCGCAGTGGAAGAGGGTCCCTTTATGAAAGTAACACGCTTTTCCCGGTCCCCGACAATTGCCATCGTCAGTATCATATTTATCTATATAATCCTGATATTGCTGGTCCTGCTCTTTTCAGACCTCTTGCTGCAGGATGTCGTGAAAGGCGGCACGGTAACAAACCGGGTTATTATTCCCATCGGCATTCTGCTTCCGACGGTACTTTTCGGAATTGTAATTCTCAATATTGTCCGTTTGCTTCGAGACAGACGCCGTAACATGCCGGGGGTCAAATTTAAAACAAGGCTGCTTCTGTTTTTTGCCTTTATCACGTTTCTCGCTTCCATCCCGCAGGCAATACTTTCCATCAGTTTTATCGATACAACACTGAACTCCTGGTTCAGCGCCCGAATCGGCAGCAGCCTGCAGGGGGGGGTACATATCGCGCTGACCGATTACAATGAGCGGGTAAATAATCTGCGCTCATTTTCAAACAGCCGGATTTTTAAATCTACCCTCCGAGACCTGGAATACCGGCCGCAGCGTGTGTGGGAAAACATCAATACAGTCAATCCTCTTATCGATTCGGTCCAGTTCTTTAAAGATGACGGTACGGTCATAACAATCGGAAACCCCGTTGGTTCGGTAGATGCCTATGAATCGGAACTGACCCTGCGGGACACGGTAATTAAGGAAACAACCGAAGCGGTTACGGCCCTTCGGTATCATACCGAGATGGAAATTGGAGATCGACAGTATCAGATTATTGTAAGTTCCTTTCTGCCTTCCAATTTTGATGCCGAAGCGGGACAATTGACCCAGTCTCTGGAAGTGTTCAGGCAGCTGGAAGAATTCAACGCGTTTTTCAGGATCGTGCTTATCCTTTTTTACGCTTTTTTCTCCTTTCCGATTCTGCTTATCTCCATTTTGGTTACTTTTCTGCTAAGTGATGAAATTATTCGGCCAATCGTCCATCTTGAAGAGGCAACAAAGAAAGTCGCCGACGGTGATTTTTCCATCCGTATTTTATCCAGATCAAGGGACGAGTTGTCCGTACTTACACAGTCTTTCAACAGCATGGTGTCGGAACTGGAGCGGTCCCGGAAGAAACTGCTGCAGACGGAAAAAGTGGTTGCCTGGCAGGAAATCGCGCAGCGTCTGGCGCATGAAATAAAAAATCCCCTCACGCCGATACGATTATCCGCCGAACGGATTCTGAAACGGTATAAAAGTGATAAAACGGGGCTTGATTCGATTTTAGAACCGGCTGTCGCGTCGATAATCCGTGAAGTGGATACGCTGACGGCGCTTCTCCAGGAATTTCGGGATTTTGCTCGGCTTCCCGCGCCGGACATCCATCCCGAGCCGCTGTATCCGATTATCGAACAAATGGTGGAAAATTTCAGGGTTTCCTACCCGGGTATCGCGTTTTATTACACCCATACTGATCAAACGGTTACAGTGCTGGCGGACCGCGGACAGCTAAGCCGCGTTTTTTATAATTTATGCAAGAATGCCATCGATGCAATGGGCCGGGAAGGAGAAATTACCATGCAGACGGACCTTGTAACAAAGGGAAGTTTTTATTATTGTAGAATACAGTTGCAGGATACCGGGCCGGGAATAGACATTCCCCATCAAGATAAAGTGTTTAATCCATATTTTACCACGAAAGAGAGCGGTACAGGCTTAGGACTGGCTATCGTAGAACGGATTGTTTTTGATCATAAAGGGCAAATTTGGTTTGAGACTGAAAGCGGCGTTGGGACAACCTTTTATATTGACATTCCGGCGGAGAAACAAGAATGAGTTCGATACTGGTTATTGACGATGAACAAAGCATATGCGATGTGCTTTCCGGGATACTGGAGGACGAAGGATACAATGTATCCGTTGCTTTAGACGGTATCGAAGGGTGCCATAAATTGTCCGAGCAGGATTTTGACCTGGTGCTGTTGGACGTATGGCTGCCGAAAAAGGGGGGGATGGAAGTCCTGGAGGACATAAAGAAGGATTACCCCCAAATCGAGGTAATTATTATTTCCGGCCACGGAAATATCGATTTGGCGGTAAAAGCGGTAAAATTAGGGGCCTTTGATTTTCTGGAAAAACCGCTTTCCCTGGATAAAACCATTACAGTGGTCCGTAACGCCCTGGCGTTGGAAGATTTAAAAAAAGAAAATAAAAAATTGAAGGACACATTATTTATCGATGACGACATGGTCGGTTCCAGCGGGGCAATGATGCGGGTCCGGGAGCTGATCGATCAGAGCGCGTCAACCGATTCCAGAATACTTATAACGGGTGAAAACGGAACGGGAAAGGAATTGGTGGCAAGGTCGATACATCAGAAAAGTAAACGGTGCGACAATCCTTTTGTGGAGGTTAACTGCGCGGCTATTCCCGATACGCTGATAGAAAGTGAGCTTTTCGGTCACGAAAAGGGGGCTTTTACAAGTGCACTTTCGAGAAGGAAGGGTAAATTCGAAATGGCCCATACCGGTACAATCTTTCTCGATGAAATAGCGGATATGTCACTGAACGCGCAGGCAAAGGTACTGAGGGTTATTCAGGAACTCAAGTTTGAACGGATCGGAAGCGAATCGTCGATTGAGGTAGATATACGAATAATAGCGGCAACCAATAAAAACATGACGGAACTTATCCGGAAAAAGTTGTTTCGGGAAGACCTTTTTTTCCGATTGAATGTTATTCCCATTCACCTGCCCCCGCTCCGGGAGCGGACGGATGATATTGAACCGCTTGTCTCCTATTTTTTGAAAAAATACGGCTCACAGAAGCAGAAAGGAGGAGGAAAAGAGATAAGCCCCGCGGGAATGGAGACGCTGAAAAAATATTCTTGGCCGGGAAACATTCGGGAATTGAAAAATTTCATAGAACGTATTACCATAATGAGTGAGGAGCAGCGAATATCTTCCGGTGAAGTTGAGCGCTTTTTAGGGGAGAAGCGGATTGATGATCAGGAGAATACGTTACATGAGTTTACCGATATGAAGCTGAACGATGCGAAGGATTTGTTTGAAAAACAGTTTCTTGAGCAGAAGTTACGAGAAAACGGCTTTGTTATATCGAAGACCGCGGAATCCTTAGGTCTTTATCCGAGCAATTTACACGGGAAGATTAAAAAACTGGGAATAACAATCGAAAAATGAAGACTATGACGAAACGGCAGGAACAAGTCCTCGCTTTCTTGCGGAATTTTATCGAAACACACAAGTATCCTCCCACGATACGGGAAATTGCTCAGAATTTCGAAATTTCCGTTAAAGGGGCGTATGATCATATAAAGGCCCTGGAAAAGAAAGCTGTTATCCACTGCGATATGAACCGTTCCCGGGCAATTGAAATAATCGGAGATGAACGGGACGAAGATATTGTTTCGGTTCCGATTCTGGGAAACGTTGCCGCTGGAATTCCGCTTTTTGCCGAAGAAAACTTTGAAGGAGAGATCCGCCTTGCCTCGGAACAGCTTCCTCCCGGCAGATATTTCGCCCTTCGGGTTAGAGGCGACAGTATGCAGGACGCCGGCATATTAGACGGCGACACCGCGGTTTTTGTTCAGCAGAATGTCGCGGACAACGGGTCCATCGTTGTAGCTATGGTAAACGAAGCGGTAACGCTGAAACGCTTTTACCGGGAAAAAAACCGGATTAAACTGAAAGCGGAAAACCCGGTGTATCCGCCGATTTATACACAGAATATTCAGATTCTCGGAAAGCTGGTGCGGATAATCAGAAATTATGAAGATTGAACCCGTTTATCTGCTGCTCGGACCCGAACACGGTGAAAAAGCCCTCTTTGTCCGAAAACTGAAGCAGGAAGTGAAAAACCAATCCGGCGGCTCCTTCGAGGAATATCGATTTTATCCTTTTGAAACGGAAATACAGCAGATTATAGGCATTCTGCGGAACGGATCGTTGTTTTCCGAGTTTAAAATTATCACTCTCTACCAGGTTGAAACAATAACAAAAAAAGCTGAAATCGAAGCGGTTTTAGATTATCTTCGGCAGCCCCCGCGGGACGCGGTCTTATTGTTAATTAGTGACGATGTACGAATCGACAACCGCCTGAAAAGCAAACTCCCGAAGGAAAGCGTTAAAATATTCTGGGAAATGTTTGAAAACAAGAAGCAGAGCTGGGTATCGTCGTTTTTTTCAAAATACGGAAAACAGATTCAGCCTGATGCCGCGGATTTAATTTTGGAATTGGTTGAAAACAATACCCTCGATCTGCAGCGTGAATGCCGCCGTCTGATGCTGCATTATGAAGAAAAGCAGCTTATTGAATCGGCCGATGTAGAAGCGTTTTTGTATCACAGCAAAGAGGAAAATGTATTTACCCTTTTCGATAAAATTGCAAAAAAAGATTTTGAAGGTTCCTTGGAAATTGCGGAAAAACTTGCGCTTACCGGAGAAACCAATTCCATCCAGCTCTTCGGCGGGCTCCTGTGGCAGTTTAAGCGGCTGCAGCTGATTAATTATTACCTTCAAAACCATTTCGGCTTTGACGAAGCTTGCAAAAAATGCGGAATAAAGAGCAAGAAAGCACAATCGTCATATCAGGGGGCGCTGGAGAATTATCCGGGTGAGTCGGTAAATAATATCATCCGCCTCATTTCCCGGTACGACTACCTTGTCCGGGAAGTAAAAAGTGAAATGGAAACGATCGTTTTCTCTCTCTTTCTGTACTGCTGCATCAAGAAAAACGGAGCGTACAATCTGCTGTAGACAGTTCGTTTATTCTTCATCCCGGTGAACGGTGTCCGGTGAAAAAGCCGGAATACAGACGGATATATATTCCGCACCGCCTTCCCGAGGGGAACTGTATGCAACCCATTCGTTTTGTGTAACCAGTATCGCCTGCCCCGCGGAGACCTGGTAGACTTCCTTTTCCGTTTCTACCTGCAGATTTCCCGCGAGGACCACCGTATATTCGTCGAATTCAGGTTTTTGTCCCGGTTCGGTCCACCCCGCGGGACTTTTCATATGGGCAATACTGACCGCATTTGTTCCGGTATTCACACCACCGAAATATTCCTCGATGAGCTTTTTCTTTGTCCCTTCCGAAGCGATTATTGACGGTTCCTTAATATACCGAGTCATTTTTGTCCTCCCCTTCCGTTATCGTAAAACGAAGTATCCACTGCATGCCTTTTTCACTTGTACATTCTATTTCCGCCTCGAGCTGGCCGGCAAGGGCGTCTACCAGTTTCAGCCCTAAGGATTGGGAATCGCGCCAGTTAAAATCCGGGCCGAGCCCCGGTCCATTGTCACTAATTTCCAGCCGAACCTGCTTTCCCCGTCTGTTCATTTTTATCAGTAATGTTCCCTTTTGTTCTGTATCCGGCACAAGTGCGTGTTTCATGCTGTTGGTTATCAATTCCGTTAATATAAGGCCGCAGGGAATTGCCTGATCAATATTCAGATAAATTTCATCGATATCATACAAAATTTGCATCTGGTCGGGACTGACGAAATACGAGTCGAGGATTGTACCTGTTAGCGCGCCAATGTAATCGCGGACATCAATCCGCGCCAGATTATCCGAATGATACAGATGATCGTGTACCAGGGCCATTGAGCTTATTCTGTTTTCGCAGGTCTTAAAAATGGTTTTATCTTCTTCGTTATTGAGCGTTTCTTCCTGCAGATTCAAAATACTCGATATAATCTGAAGGTTATTTTTTACCCGGTGATGTATTTCCTTTAATAATATATCTTTTTCCGCGAGCCGCTGCTGTATAATTTGTTCCGCTTCTTTT